>NZ_JAWIRT010000017.1:59202-102112 GCF_036320045.1 Stenotrophomonas sp. SMYL20
GTGGTGGCCGGGGGTGCGCGGTGGTGCCGCGCTCCCGGGGGGGGGGCGCGGCCCCCCCCCCCCCCCCCCCCCGACTCTACAAAGGCGGTGCGTCAGGCATTTCCGGCGTTAAGGAGCGGCGGCACGTCAGGCGTTTGCAGCGTTCAAATCAACTACGCGCCCGCCCACCACCACCTGCTGCAGGCGCAGTTCGGCGTCCAGCACCACCAGGTCGGCACGGGCGTCGGGCGCGATGCGGCCGCGATCGTCCAGGCCCAGGTAATCCGCCGGGAAGGTGGAAACACGTTGCGAGGCATCGGCCAGCTCCAGGCCGACGCGCACCAGGTTGCGCAGCGCCTGGTCCATGGTCAGTGCGCTGCCCGCCAGCGAACCGGTAGCGAGGCGCACGCAGCCGCCACACTTGTGCACGCGCTGCTCGCCCAACGCGTACTCGCCATCGGGCATGCCGGTGGCGGCAGTGGCGTCGGTCACCGCGTACAGGCGCGGAATCGCGCGCGCGGCCAGCCGGATCACGCCGGGGTGGATGTGCTGCAGGTCGGGAATGATCTCGGCGTACTGCGCATGTGCCAACGCCGCCGCTGCAATGCCCGGGCGATAGTGATCGACGCCGGTCATGCCGTTGAACAGGTGGGTGAAGCCGGAGGCACCGGCCTGCAGCGCGGCCACGCCTTCCTCGTAGGTACCGGCGCTGTGGCCGAGCTGTACGCGGATGCCCATCGCTGAGAGCGCGGGAATCAGCGCGGTGTGCTCACCGATTTCCGGGGCCAGCGTCATCACCCGGATCGGCGCCAGCGCATGTAGCTGCTGTACCAGCGCCAGCGTCGCCTCGATGGTGCGGTTGGGCTGCGCGCCCAGCCGCTGCGGGCTGATGAACGGCCCTTCCAGATGCACGCCGGCAATACAGGCGGCCTCGGCGTCGGGTGCCGCCATGGTGGCGGCCACGCCAAGCAGCGCGTGCTCGATCTCGTCGAGCCCGGCGGTCATGGTAGTCGCCAGCAGCGTGGTGGTGCCGAAGCGCAGATGGGTGCGGGCGATGGTTCGCGCCACGTCGCCGCCCTGCATCAGGTCCACGCCGGCCGCGCCATGCACATGCAGGTCGATGAAGCCGGGCAGGATCACCGGCAGCTGCAGGTCGTCAGCGCCGCTGTGGTCATCCACCTGCAACTGGCGCACCTGCGAATCGAAGTGGACGTGGCCACGCCGCCAACCCAGCGGGGTGAGGATGCGGCCATGCAGGGCGCGGGTGTCGGTCATGCGGTGGGCTCGGCGATGATCACTTCGATGCCCAGCCGCTGCAGCCCCTCACGGGTTGCGTCGTCAATGCCGGCGTCAGTGATGATGGCGTGGATCTGATCCAGCAGGGCGATGCGGTGCAGGCTGACGCGGCCGAACTTGGAGGCGTCGGTCAGCACCACGATACGGCGTGCGCGCTCGACCATGCGGTGGTTGAGGCGGGCTTCGGCTTCATCGTGGGTAGTCAGGCCGAACTGCAGGTCCAGGCCATCGACGCCCAGGAACAGGGTGTCGAAGCTGTACGAGTTGAGGCTGGCTTCGGCCTGGCTGCCCTGCAGCGACAGCGACTGCTGGCGCAGCAGCCCACCGGTCAGCAGCACGGTGATGCCCGCGGCATTGGCCAGTTCCCAGGCGATGTTCAGGCCGTTGGTCATCACCGTCACGTCGCGATGCGCGCGCAGGTGGCGGGCCAGGGTCATCGTGGTCGAGCCGGAGTCGATGATGATGTTGTCGCCGGGCTGCACCAGGCGCGCAGCGCGCGCACCGATCGATTCCTTCAGCGGCAGGTTCAGCGCGTCTTTCTCGTGGATGTCCTGTTCCTGCGGCGGCGTACGAACGAGCGTGGCGCCGCCATGGGTACGGTTGGCCAGGCCCTGCGACTCGAAGTGGGTCAGATCGGCACGGATGGTCACCGCCGACACGCCGAAGCGCTCGACCAGATCGGCCACCTGCACCGAGCCATGCTCGATCAGCAGCTGCAGGATCTGTTGCCGGCGGGAGCGGGTGTTGCGCATGGCCATTCTCGGTTTCGCGGGAAAAGGTAGAGATTAGCCGTTCGCAGGAACGCCGGCAGCCGAGCCCGCATTCTGCGTGCGGGTTCCGGCCTGGTTGGCGCTGCAGGCGCGGGCGTATTCGCCCAGGCACAGGCCGATACGGTGCTGCACCAGGGCGGTGGGGGTGTTGGCCAGGCGGCCCTCGCGCACGGCGCGGTACTGCTCCGGCAGGTACTGGCTGAGCAGCACCAGCGGCGGCGCATGCTGCTCCAGGTTGGCGAACAGAGTCTGCACCGCCTGCACCAGCGCCGGCTCGCCCCAGTAGTAGCGGCAGCGGTCGCTGAAGGAGTAACTGCGCAGCAGGCGCAGCGCCGCCTCATCGCCCTGGTAGTAGGACTGCCAGTACTTCGGCTGCGCCACCATCACCTCGTCCAGCACCTGCGGCAGGCGCGAGCACTGCGCGGCCGGCAGCAGCTCGGCCTCGATCGCGGCCAGCGCGAACAGTGCTTCGCGGTAGGCGAAGGTGGCCGCCGGGCCGACCTTCAGGATGGCGAAGTGATCGCGCACCAGTGCATGCAGGCCGCTTTCGCGCTGGTAGTCAGTGGAATGCGCTTCGAACACGATGCGCGGCTGCTGTTCGAGGAAGCCGGCCAGCGTGCTGGCGGCTGCGGCATCGTACTCGTGCACGCTGCTGTGGTCGAAGTCCACGCCCGGCTGCACCACCATCGCGATCACGCGCTGCCACGCGTCGCGCAGCTGCGGCGTGTCGAACGCCTGCTGGTGGATGGCCAGGGTCTGCGCGGCGGCGGCCGGCGTGGTTACCTGCAGGCCTTCGGCCAGCGAGGCTTCGCCACCGGGAATCGGCACTTCGGTACCGATCACGTAGACCGGCGGCGGCAGGCCGTGCTCGGCGGCGGTGCGCTCGGCGATCTCGGCCAGCTCGGCCGAACGCGCGGCGACGATGGCATCGGGCAGCGGCACCGGGTCATCGGCGCAGGACATGCTGCAGTCCAGGTGGATCTTGTGGAAGCCGGCGGCGACGTAGGCTTCGATCAGCACGCGCGCGTGGGTCATCGCTTCGGCGGCCGGGCGCTTCTGCCAGGCATTCGGGCCGAGGTGGTCACCGCCCAGGATCAGCCGTTCGCGCGGGAAGCCTTCCTCATCGGCCAGCGTGCCCACGTAATCGCGGTACTGCGGCGGGGTCATGCCGGTGTAGCCGCCGAACTGGTCGACCTGGTTGGAGGTGGCCTCGATCAGCAGCACGGTGCCGTGTGCCAGCGCCACGTGCATGGCCGCGCGCAGCACCTGCTCGTTGCTGCAGCAGACGCTGTACAGGCCGACGTTGGCACCGGCGCGGTGGGAGGCAAGCAGGGTCTGCAACGGGGACATGGTCAGGCTCCGGACATCAGGAAAACGAGGGTTGGCAGGCGAGCAGGGCAGCACCACGTGCGCCACCGGCATCGCCGAAGCGTGGCGGCACGATCGGTGGCACCTGCACACCCTTGAACAGATGGGCGGCGATGGCGGCGGGCAGGTGCTCGTACAGCGGCGCGTACTGCGAAAGGCCGCCGCCGAGCACGATCACGTGCGGGTCCAGCGCCAGCACCAGCGCCGCCAGACTATGGCCGAGCAGGTCGCGATGGATGTCCAGCGCCTTGCGCGCGCGGGCGTCGCCGGCTTCGGCCAATGCAATCACCGCGCTGGCATCTGCGGCGCTGCCACCGAGGTGGCGTTCGATCATCGCCACGCCGCTGCCGGACACATAGCGCTCCACGCAGCCCTGCAGGCCACAGGCGCAGTCGATCAGCGGCAGGCCGTGGCGCTGCAGCAGATGACCGGGCACGCTCCAGTGGCCCCATTCGCCGGCCAGCCCGTTGAAACCGGACAGCAGGCGGCCGTGCAGGCAGAAACCACCGCCCGCGCCTGTGCCGAGGATGGCGCCGAACATGCTGGGGTAGCCGTCAGCGGCACCGCCGTGTGCTTCCGACAGGGCAAAACACTGCAGGTCGTTACCGAAATGCAGCGGCCGCTGCAGGCGCGCCTGCAGGTCGGCCGCCACGCTGTGGCCGGTCAACGCCGGCACGTTCGCGCTGAGCTGGCGGCCGCTGCGGCGGTCGCGCACGCCGGGCAGGGCGATGCCGATCGCCGCATCACTGCGGCCCAGCGCGGCATCGGCCTCGGCGACCAGGGTCACCACCGCCTGCAGGAAACCGTCGTAGTCGCCCTGCGGCGTGGCCACGCGGCGGCGCCAGGTGACCTGCATCGCCGCATCGCACGCCACCAGCTCGATCTTGGTGCCGCCGATGTCGATGCCGTAGCAGGCGTGGGCGATCAGCTCAGCCATGGTGGATGGTGACGCCCTTGACCACGCGGTTGACGGTGCCGTCCGGGAACGGATTGTCCGGAGTCAGGCCCAGCGCAGCCGAGCGCTGCAGCGCGAACAGCTGCGCAAAGCCCAGCCACACCGGCGCCAGCCACGGATCATCCAGTGCCGGTACGGTGAGGGTGTACTCGTCGTCCGCACCGATGTCCGAATGCGGGCCGATCGCCAGCACCTGGCCGGCCACGCCATCGCGGCGCAGTTCTTCCAGCAGGTCCTGTTCGTAGCGGCGCGCCAGCGGCTGCACGCTGCGCAGCACCACCACCAGGGTGTTGCCGTCCAGCGTCGACTTCGGGCCGTGGCGGAAGCCCAGCGGGGTGTTGGCCAGCGCCAGCACGCGGCCGGCGGTCAGTTCCAGCACCTTCAGCGCGCACTCGCGTGCCAGCGCTTCCAGCGGGCCGCTGCCGAGGTAGATGATGCGGTTGAACGGGCGCTGTGCCAGCGCCGCCACCGGTGCATCCCACTGTGCCTGGCCTTCGCGGGCCAGCGCGGCGATCTGCTTCAGGCGCGCCACACGCGCATCCCACGGCGAACGATCGAACACGGTCAGTGCGGCCAGCAGCATGCAGGTCAGGCTGCTGGTCATGGCGAAGGCACGGTCGCAGCTGGCCGACGGCATCAGCAGAGTGCAGGTATCGGCACGGCCGGCGCCACGACGGGCCAGTTCGCCATCGGCATTGCAGGTGATGTCGAGGAAGCGCGCGTCATCCACGTCGCTGCGCACGCGGTCCACCGCCGCCACGCTTTCCGGGCTGGAGCCGCTGCGGCCGAACGAGACCAGCAGGGTCGGGCGGTCGCGCTGCAGGTACAGCGCCGGGTGGGTCAGCAGGCTGGTGGTGTGCACCACGCGCACATCGGCCTGCCATTGCGCGTTGATGGCATCGGCCACCATTTCGGCGATGAAGCCGGAGCTGCCGGCGCCGGTGAACAGCACGCGCTGGTTGGGATCGTTGAGGCTGTCGCCGAGGAAGGCCTGCAGGCGGTCGCGGGCACGCGACAGGTCCTGTGCGAGGGCTTCCCACAGCGCAGGCTGCTGGGCGATTTCGGTAGCGGTATCGGCTCCGCCAAGGCGCTGCCAGGCGGACACATCGGAAAGCAGGGTGACGTCCATTCGGAGGTTCCAGTTGGGCCAGCGCACCATCTGTGTTTTCTTTCGAAATGTCAAATAGCGAAAGTAAAAAGAAAGAAAATGGCGTGGTGACTTTCCCGCCCGGGAGTGCTTGGGAAAACGAAAGAACCGGCCGGATGCCGTATCGCACAATGCTTAACAGGCGCCTGCAAGCGCTTACACAAAGTATTGCGGCGCAACAACTTTCGTTTCAATGGAATATATCTTCCTTTTTCCTTTCAATTTGTTGACATCTTTCGAATCGCTGCCCTAGAGTCGGCCCAATCGCTTTCGAAACGCCCGGTGAACGGGTTGGGAGTCCGCGTGGAAATCTGCGTTCGTCGCTCGCCGCTGATGCTGGCCCTGTTGCCGGCATTGATGCTGGCGTCCATGCCGGCCCGGGCCGAGCCGGTCGGCAACCTGCGTTCGGTCAGCGCCAGCGCCAGCCGCGACGGCGTGCAGGGCTGGGATCTGCAGACCGACAAGGGCGCGCGCATCCGCATCGAACTGCCGGCCACCGACATCATCCGCGTGCAGGCCGGCCGCAACGGCAAGCTCACCGGTGCAGGCGACAAGGCCGCGCCGATCGTGCTGCCGCAGCCCAAGGCGAACGTGCAGGCGCAGCTGGAAGAAGACGCGCAGGAAATCCGCGTACGCACCGATGCGCTGGTGCTGCATGTGCAGCGGCAACCGCTGCGCCTGCGCCTGGAGCGCTTGGACAACGGTCAGCCCACCGCGCTGTGGCAGGAACTGCAGCCGCTGGACCTAGATGCCACGCAGAGCGTGCAGGTGCTGTCCTCGCAGGCCGATGAAGGCTATTACGGTGGTGGCCAGCAGAATGGCCGTTACCAGTTCAAGGGCCGCGAGCTGGAAGTGTCCTATTCCGGCGGCTGGGAAGAGGGCGACCGCCCCAGCCCGGCACCGATGCTGCTGAGCAGCCGCGGCTGGGGCATGCTGCGCAACACGTGGAGCGATGGCAGCTACGACCTGCGCGAGGCTGACCAGGCCACGCTGCTGCACCGCGAAGACCGCTTCGATGCGTACTACTTCGTCGGCGCCGATCTGCCGAAACTGATCGAGCGCTATACCCAGCTGACCGGCCGCCCGAACATGGTCGCGCGTTGGGCGCTGTCCTACGGCGATGCCGATTGCTACAACGACGGTGACAATGCCAAGAAGCCCGGCACCGTGCCCGAAGGCTGGAGTGACGGCCCGACCGGCACCACCCCGGATGTGATCGACAGCGTGGCCAAGCAGTACCGCGCCAACGACATGCCCGGTGGCTGGATCCTGCCGAACGATGGTTACGGCTGCGGTTACAAGCAGTTGCCGGAAACAGTGAAGGGCCTGGCCGGCTATGGTTTCCGCACCGGCCTGTGGACCGAGAACGGTGTCGACAAGATCGCCTGGGAAGTGGGCAAGGCCGGCAGCCGCGTGCAGAAGCTGGACGTGGCCTGGACCGGCAAAGGCTACCAGTTTGCGATGGACGCCAACCGCCAGGCGTTCAACGGCATCCTCGACAATTCCGATTCGCGCCCGTTCCTGTGGACGGTGATGGGCTGGGCCGGCATCCAGCGCTATGCCGTGGCATGGACCGGCGACCAGAGCAGCAGCTGGGATTACATCCGCTGGCACGTGCCGACCCTGGTCGGTTCGGGGCTGTCCGGCATGGCCTACGCCAGCGGCGACGTCGATGCGATCTTCGGCGGCAGCGCCGAGACCTTCACCCGCGACCTGCAGTGGAAGGCGTTCACCCCGGTGCTGATGGGCATGAGCGGCTGGTCGTCGAACGCGCGCAAGCACCCGTGGTGGTACGACGAGCCCTACCGCAGCATCAACCGCGATTACCTGAAGTTGAAGATGCGCCTGACCCCGTACATGTACGGGCTGGTGCACGAGGCTGCGCAGACAGGCGCACCGCCGGTGCGTGGCCTGATGTGGGACAACCCGCGCGATCCGCATGCGCAGGATGAAACCTACAAGTACCAGTTCCTGCTCGGCCGCGATCTGCTGGTGGCGCCGGTGTACCGCAGCCAGGCGGCAAGCCGTGGCTGGCGCCGCGACATCCATCTGCCGGCTGGTGGCTGGATCGACTACTGGGACGGCCGCCGTGTGCAGGCCGCCGCCGATGGCCGCCAGCTCGACCGCCAGGTGGATCTGGCCACGCTGCCGGTGTTCGTGCGTGCCGGTGCGATCCTGCCGATGTACCCGTCGATGCTGTTCGATGGCGAAAAGCCACTCGATGAGGTGACGTTCGACCTGTACCCGCAGGGCGATTCGCAGTACACGCTGTACGAAGACGACGGCAACACCCGCCGCTACCAGCAGGGCGAATCGAGCACGCAGCAGATCCGCGTGCAGGCGCCGGCGCAGGGCAGCGGCCCGGTGCAGGTGCAGATTGATGCCGTGCAGGGCCAGTACAACGGCCAGCTGGCGCAGCGTCGCTATGGCCTGCGCGTGCTCAGCCGCCAGGCGCCGCGCGCGGTGCAGGCCGGTGGTCGCGCGCTGCCGGCGTTGGCCGATGCGGCGGCGTTCAACAACGCCAGCGAAGGCTGGTACTTCGATGCCCAGGAGCGCCGTGGCACGCTGCACGTGCGTACCGCCACCCAGGACATCCGCCAGCCGCTGCAGCTGCAGCTGGACTTCGCGGTGGCTGCCGCGGCCGCCGACGATGCCTATCCGGCCGCGCCGGTGCTGGGCCGCGAACTGCCGGCCGACAGCCTGCTGGTGGTCAATCGCCCGGCCGAAGAACCCGGCCATGCGCTGGAGAATGCCTTCGATGATGATCCGGGCACCTGGTTCCGCAGCGTGCGCAACCAGGCCGTGCGCACCGGTGCGCACGAGTGGGTGATCGGCTTCGGCGAGCGCAGGATGATCGACGGCATCGACATCGCGCCGCGCAACGATAAGAACTGGAAGCACGGCCAGGTACGCGACTACGAGGTCTACCTCGGCGACAGCAATGGCGAGTGGGGCGAGCCGATCGCCCGCGGCCGCCTGCAGCTGAAGGAAGGCGTGCAGCGCATCGACTTCCCGGCCCACGCCGGCCGCCTCCTGCGTTTCCGCGTGCTGAGCGTGCAGAACCCCGAAGGCGACGGCGCCAGCAGCACCGACCCGATGGTCATTGCCGCACAGGGCAGCGCCCGCGCCTTCGACGCATTGCAGCCGCGCGATGTCGGCCCGATCGCCTTGTCCACCTTCCACATTCTTGAACACCAGGAACCGGAGCGACCGGCCCGGCAGCGCTATCTCTCCGAGCTGCCGGTGCCGGCCGCGCTGGCCAGCCAGGTGCGCACCGACCAGTCGTTCCGTGGCGACGCCGGCATGCGCATGAACGGCCTGCAGTTCCGTCGTGGCCTGGGCGTCGGCGCCAACAGCCGCATCGACCTGCGTCTGCAGGGAGGCTGGCACCTGCTGCGTGCCGATCTCGGCATCGACGACGCCTGCCGCACTGCCGGTGGCCTGCAGTTCCAGGTCTGGGGTGACAACCGCCTGCTGTACGACAGCGGCCTGGTGAAGGCGCCCGGCGTGGTCAAGCCGGAGCTGGACATCCGTGGCCTTTCCACCCTGAGCCTGCGCACGCTGGGTGCGCAGGGCAGCCAACCCGCCCAGGTCTGTGCCAACTGGGCCAACGCCGTGCTGATCGGCCAGGAGGGCGACTCCGCCAGCATCGTCGCCCCATGACCCCTACGTAACACCGCTCCTCCCCCCGCCCATTCCGACTACGGCCCTCATGGCCGTGGCCCGGGAGCGTTTTGCCCGCCGAACGCCCACGCGCTCACTTTTCGCGCCGCACCCCTGCCAGGAGAGAACCCCGATGTTGCCCGCACGCCACCACCGCCCCCCCTGTCGTTCCATCGCTCCGCTGTCGCTGGCCATTGCCGGCGTGCTGTTGTCGGTCGCCGTTCCTGCCTTCGCCCAGGAGAGCAAGGACAAGGCCACCGACCTGGCCCGCATCGAGGTCACCGGCTCCAACATCCGCCGCACCGACGTTGAAACCGCCTCGCCGGTGCAGGTGATCAGCAAGCAGGACATCCAGAACATGGGTGCGCGCACGCTGCTGCAGGTGCTGGACAATCTGCCGGCCGCACGCCCGGCGCAGCAGGATGCGCGTTCGCTGTTCACCGGCTCCGATGGTGCCTCGCAGGCCAACCTGCGTGGCCTCGGCGCACAGGGCACGCTGGTGCTGCTGAACGGTCGTCGCCTGTCGTACTACGGTGCGCCGGCCGGCTTCCAGACCCAGTTCGTCAACATCGATGCGATCCCGGCTGCGGCCATCGAGCGCATGGAAGTGCTGACCGACGGCGCCTCGGCGGTGTACGGCACCGACGCGGTGGCCGGTGTGATCAACGTGATCACCAAGCGCAACTTCCAGGGTGCCGAGGTCAGCTTCACCAACGACACCTCGTCGCGCATCGATTCCTACGGCGAGCGCCAGGCCAGCATCACCGCCGGCTTCGGTGACCTGACCGAGAACCGCTTCAACATCTACGGCGCGGTGAACATGTACCGCCGCGACGCGATCCCGCTGAGCGACTTCTACGACAAGCGGCCCGACCAGTACTACGTCAACAAGCCGAACTACCTCAACGACCTGCGCCTGGGCGTGGGCAGCAAGCCGGGCGAGTTCAACCCGGGCAGCTACTTCGCCTTCGATCCGGTCACTGGCCGCCGCGTGCAGGAAGCTGCGCCGGGCTGCAAGAACGTGCTGACCAGTGAAGCGGCCGGTCCGCGTTGCGTCTGGGAAACCTGGATGAACAACGAGATCGATGCCGGCGCCAAGTCCGAGCGCAACACCGCCTACCTCAACGGCACGTTCCTGGTGGGTGACAGCACCGAGATCTTCGCCGAGGCGACCTACACCGACATCGACCTGCGCGCCAACGGCGGCACGCCGCGCACCTACGGCACCACCACCGGCAACCCGACCAGCTGGTTCTCGCGCAACACCGGCAACACCGTCAACCAGTTCCTGTACCCGTTCCTGGGCCCGAACAACGAGTACAACCACGCCAGCCCGGAAATGAAGGCGATGATGGGCGGTGTGGTCGGCCTGAATTACCTGCTGCAGGATGCCGGCCCGAACTACTTCGGCCAGCGCAACACCGACAAGAGCTACCGCGTGCTGGCCGGTGCGCGTGGCAACCGGGGTGACTGGAACTGGGAGACCGCGTTCGCCAGCGCCGGTACGCACTCCACCACGTACCAGACGATCAACGTCAACATCAAGGGCTTCGAGAAGGCGTTCGGCCCGTACTCGATCGATCCGGGCACCGGCCGCGTGATCATCTCCGACCACCCGGCGTACAAGTTCGGCGAGATCAGCGAAGCCAACGCCGCACTGATCCGTGAAGCGTTCCCGACCTTCGACATCCAGTCGTGGACGCGCCTGCACACCCTCGACGGCAAGATCGAAGGCCCGCTGTTCCAGCTGCCGGCCGGCGAGATGCGCGCCGCGTTCGGCTTCAATGCCAGCCGCGAGACCTTCTACACCCCGGGCAACGCCGATGCAGCCAATGGCCTGATCTCCCAGCAGGGTGGCTCCTGGTTCGACGGCAAGCGCAACACCTACGCGCTGTTCGCCGAAACCGTGGCACCGATCACCGACAAGCTGGAACTGGACGCGGCGGTACGCGTGGACAAGTACCCGAACTTCAGCGCCAACGTCGCGCCGAAGATCGGCTTCAAGTACCAGGCGTTCGACCAGCTGATGCTGCGCGGTACCTACTCGACCGGTTTCCGTGCACCGAGCCTGGCCGAATCCGGCAACGGCGGCGTGTTCGCGCAGCTGGGTGGCTACCGTGACGAGCTGCGCTGCAACGAGACCAACGCCATCGCCAACCTGCTGCTGAAGTCGCAGCGGCCGGGCGATGTCGATCTGGGCAAGACCATGCTGAACGTCGATTGCAGTCGCACCGTGGCACGCATGACCCAGCCGAACAAGGACCTGAAGCCGGAGAAGGCGAAGATCGCCACCCTCGGCTTCGTCTACGAGCCGGCAACCTGGCTGTCGGTGTCGGCCGACTACTGGTTCATCTACCGCGACAATGAAATCGTCGCGCCGGACTACCGCCGCATGGAAGACATCATCTCCTCGTCGCGTTCGCCGATCACCGACAGCGACCGGGCCAACCTGGCGCAGCTGGCGGCGATGTGTGCCGACCCGGCCAGCGGCGTGAACTGCCCGTCGGCACTGCCAGGCTATTCCGCCGGCAACGTGGCCAGCGTGGTGGGCCAGTACAAGAACCGTGGCAAGACGCTGATCGACGGCTTCGACATCGACGCGCGCAGCCGCTTCTCGCTGGGTGACTGGGGCAACCTGAACATCGGTCTGGCTGCCACCATCGCCAACCGAAACCGCTTCTACATGGACGAAGCGAGCGGCTGGTACTACGGCGACGTGGTGGGCTACTACAACAACCCGCGCCTGCGTGCCACGCTCAACGCCGACTGGACCTACAAGCAGGTCACCACCAGCATGTTCGTCAACTATGTGGGCGGCACCAAGTGGGCCACCGACCAGGTCGACGAAAAGAGCAACAACAAGGAAACCTGCACCGGCGGCTACCTGGCCCTGCAGAAGAGCAAGTGCGACGGTGCACCGTCGTGGTGGACCGCCAACATGAGCGTCACCTGGCGCCCGGATGATGCGTGGAATCTGAGCTTCACGGTCAAGAACCTGTTCAACCGCCTGCCGTTCTACGATCCGAACAGCTTCCTGGGTGACTCCAGTGACTACGCAACGATCTTCGGTCGTGGTTACAGTGTGACTGTCGGTTACCGGTTCAAGTAATTCCGTTTGCGTGACCTGGCGTGCCGGCTGCGGCCGGCACGCTGCCAAGAGGAGAGATGTTTGCCATGAAGCGTAGGGAATTCATCGCGGCCAGCGCCGCTGTCGCCGCCAGCAGCCTGTTGCCGCAGACCCCGGCCTGGGCACGCGGGCGCAAGGTGCGCCTGGCCATGATCGGTACCGGCATGCGTGGCCTGGTGCTGCTGAAGGAACTGGTGCGCCGCGACGACGTCGAGGTGGTCGCCGTCTGCGATATCGAGCCGATCATGCTCGGCCGCGCCGTGGAGATGGTCAGCAAGGCCGGCAAGCCGGCACCGAAGACCTACGGCCAGGACCGCGACACCAATGCCTGGAAGCGCCTGCTGGAACAGAAGGGCATTGATGGCGTGATCATTGCCACGCCGTGGGAGTACCACGCGCCGATGGCGATTGCTGCGATGCAGGCCGGCGTGGCAGTGGGCTGTGAAGTAGTGGCCGGCATCACCCTGCAGGACCACTGGGACGTGTTGAAGACCCAGTTGAGTACCGGCACGCCCTACATGCTGCTGGAGAACGTCTGCTACCGCCGCGACGTGATGGCCGCGCTGCAGATGGTGCGCCAGGGCCTGTTCGGCGAACTGGTACACCTGCAGGCCGGCTACCAGCACGACCTGCGCGGCGTGAAGTTCAATTCCGGTGACCCGAACCAGCCGTATGACAGCGGCGTTGAGTTCGGTCCCAAGGGCTGGAGCGAAGCCCGCTGGCGCACCGAGCATTCGGTGGAGCGCAATGGCGAGCTCTACCCCAGCCACGGCATCGGCCCGTGCGCGATGTACACCGGCATCAACCGTGGCAACCGCTTCACCCACATCAACGCCTTCGCGACCAAGGCGCGTGGCCTGCACGAATACACCGTGGCCAAGAGTGGCGGCACCACCCATCCCAGCACCAAGGTGAAGTTCAAGCTGGGCGACATCGTGACCACCACGCTGGCCTGCGAGAACGGCGAGACCATCCTGCTGCAGCACGACACCTCGCTGCCGCGCCCGTACTCGATGGGCTTCCGCGTGCAGGGCACCAAGGGCCTGTGGATGGATGTGAACCATTCGATCCACATCGAAGGCCGCAGCCCGCCGCACCAGTGGGAAGAGTTCAAGAAGTACCAGGACGAGTATGAGCACCCGCTGTGGAAGCAGAATGCCGAGACCGCTGCCAGCGCTGGTCATGGTGGCATGGACTGGTTCGTCATCCACGCGTTTGTCGAGGCGCTGAAGGCCAAGGCGCCGATGCCGATCGACATCTATGACGCGGTGACCTGGAGCGCGATCACCCCGCTGAGCGAGCAGTCGATCGCCAACAGCTTCCAGACGCTGGAGTTCCCGGACTTCACCGCCGGTGCGTGGAAGCAGCGTAAGCCGATTTTTGCGTTTGACGGCAAGTATTGATTCGCTCTTGTAGAGTCGAGCCATGCTCGACTGTTTTGAACACAACGCCGGGCCATGCCCGGCGTTGTTGTTTGCGGCGGCCCCTAACAGGCTCATGCTAGGCTCGGCTTCGTGCCCGGCAGTTGATGTCAATCGACAGAGAGGAGCTTGCCTGATGCGCCTGCTGACCTTCACCTGTCCACTTTGCGGCGCTGCCGGGCAGCGATTCCCGCTGCTTTCCGCATCGAGACGGCAGGCGAAGACGGCATGCAGGGGATGTGGCGTGATGCTGCGCTCGGATCCCCGCTTGGGCCTGCACACGCTCTACCTGCTGCATACGCAGATCATCGTGCTGCTGGCTGCATTGCCCATGATCTGGGCCTGTGCCTTGGGCCGATGGTTCTGGTTGGCTGTGATCTGGGCCGTGGTGCTGGCGTTGTGCTGGTTCCCCGGCGTAATCAGGCACGCACGAAGTCCGATCATGCGCGCCTGCCGCGATCCGGATTACAGCTACGCGCGCAGGCCGGGTGCTTCCACTACGCGCGCTGCTGCAAACGCTGGGCAGGGTAGCGACGTGCCAGGTGCCAGCCCATGATCCGGCCGATCATTGCCCTCCTGACCGCAAGCCTGGCCGCGTGTGCATCGCACCCAGCCGATGCCGTGCAGTGCCCCGAGGCCACGATCACCTACATCGGCAGTGAAACTGTGGATGCCGTGGTCCTTGGCAGGTTCCAGATCAGTACGGAGGGATCGCAGGCACTACGACTGCCACTGGCCAGCGTGGATCGGCAGGCGCATGCACACGCGGTATCGACCGATATCCGCGACGAACACGGTCTGGCCTGGCGTCCCTTCAGTGTTGTTCTGGAAGAGCTCAAGCCGCCGGCTGCGGACCTGGTGATTGCACGTGGTGAGATTGAAACCTTCCTGTACGACGGCAAGGGCGCCTTCCTGCCCGGTGCGGTGCAGAAAGGGCAGGAGCTTTCCATCGTCGTGCGCGATCTTCAAGGTTGCGCACATCGCTCGATGCCGTTCGCTCCTGAGCTGCGTTGACGTGGAAGCGCAAGCGAGAGGCCCGGAGTGACGGGTACGAGCAGGGGAAGATGGCGCGCCCGGAGGGATTCGAACCCCCGACCAATGGCTTCGGAAGCCACTACTCTATCCGGCTGAGCTACGGGCGCGTTGTAGAACCGCCGCGCCACCGACCAGTGCCGGAGCGGGCAACGCAGCGCCATGAAGCGGTGCGGGACCGGCATTCTATCCAGTTTCGCCGAACAAATCTCCCCCCATGGGCAAAGCCCTGCCAGAGGGGCAGGAGTATCCTATCGTCATGGCTGATACCCCCCTCATTTCGCCGCAGTCGCCGGCGACGCCGCGTTGGCGGCATTACTGGAGTCTGATGCGCGCTGATCGCCCGATCGGCACGCTGCTGCTGCTGTGGCCCACCTGGTGGGCGTTGTGGCTGGCTGCGGGCGGCCTGCCGCCGCTGTGGACCCTGTTCGTGTTCACCGCCGGCGTGTGGCTGACCCGCTCGGCCGGTTGCGTCATCAACGACTACGCCGACCGCTGGCTGGATCCGCATGTGGAGCGTACCAAGGCGCGTCCGCTGGCCACCGGCGCAATCAGTGGCCGTGCCGCGCTGGCACTGTTTGCCGTGCTGATGCTGGCAGCGTTCGGCCTGGTGCTGACCCTGAACGGGCTGACCATCGGCCTCAGCTTCATCGGCGTGTTCCTGGCCGCCAGCTACCCGTACCTGAAGCGCTACACCCATCTGCCGCAGGTCTACCTGGGCATGTCGTTCGGCTGGGGTATCCCGATGGCGTTCGCTGCGGTGCAGGGCGAGGTGCCGCTGCTGGGCTGGCTGCTGTATGCCGGCAACATCCTGTGGTCCACCGCCTACGACACTTGGTACGCCATGGTCGACCGCGAGGACGACCTGAAGATGGGCTCTCACTCCACCGCGATCCTGTTCGGTGACCTCGATCTGGTCATCCAGGGCGTGCTGTACGCGTTGTTCCTGGCCACCATGGCGCTGGTCGGCGTGCGTGGTGGGCTGGGTGGGTACTACCTGGCCGGCGTGGCGGTGGCCACCGTTCTGGTGGTGTACGAGTTCTGGATCTGCCGCAACCGCGAGCGCGGCCCGTGCTTCAAGGCGTTCCTGCACAACAACTGGGTGGGCGCCGCGCTGTTCGCCGGCATTGCCGTGGACCTGGCGCTGCGTTGACGATTGGATCTGGTAGAGCCGGCCGCTGGCCGGCTGTACCCGTATGCGGTCCCGAGGTTGCCGGCCAGCGGCCGGCACTACCGCCTTCTACCACCTGCGATGATGCTTGGATCTGGTAGAGCTGGCCGCTGGCCGGCTGCACCCGTATGCGGTCCCGAGGTTGCCGGCCAGCGGCCGGCACTACCGCCTTCCACCACCTGGGATGATGCTTGGATCTGGTAGAGCCGGCCGCTGACCGGCTGCACCCGTGCGCGATCCCGAGGTTGCCGGCCAGCGGCCGGCACTACCATCCCGCCACCTACGACCAATAGGTGGCTGACAGCCTGCACCTCACCGCCCAGAATCGATCCATCGAACCTGGGAGGGTAGGCGATGGCCTCGACGGCAGCAGTACAGGACGGCTGGATGGCGCGCGCTGCGCTGCGCTCGGCCGCCTGGGCGGAAAAGTGGTTCCCCGATGCCTACGTGTTCGCGGTGCTGGGCGTGGTCATCGTCGCGCTGGCGGCGATGGGCTTCGGCTCGACCCCGCAGGCCACCGCCAGCGCCTTCGGTGACGGCTTCTGGAGCCTGATTCCCTTCACCATGCAGATGGCCTTCGTGGTCATCGGTGGCTACGCCGTGGCCACCGCGCCGGTGGTCGCACGTTTCATCGATTTCCTCGCCCGTGTACCGCGCACCGGCCGTGGCGCGGTGGTGTACGTGGGCCTGGTCAGCATGCTCGCCTCGCTGCTCAGCTGGGGCTTCTCGCTGGTGTTCGGCGGCCTGCTGGTGCGCGCGCTGGCGCGCCGTACCGAACTGCGCATGGACTACCGCGCGGCCGGTGCTTCGGCGTATCTCGGTCTGGGTGCGGTGTGGGCGATGGGGCTGAGTTCCTCGGCCGCGCAGCTGCAGGCCAATCCGGCCAGCATGCCGCCAGGGCTGGTCGAGATCACCGGCGTCCTGCCGTTCACCGAAACCATCTTCCTGTGGCAGTCGATCGCGCTGACCTCGGTGCTGATCCTGGTTTCGCTGCTGATCGCCTGGCTGACCGCACCGGCTGCCGGCAGTGCGCGTACCGCTGAGGATTTCCCGGGCGCCGCGCAGGCCGAGCCGGAACCACTGCAGCGCCGCACGCGCCCGGGCGAATGGCTGGAGTACAGCCCGCTGCTGACCGTGCTGCTCTCACTGCTGGCGTTCGGCTGGCTGTTCAACGAGTTCGCCAACAAGCCGCTGGTCACGGCCATCGCCAACCTCAACACCTACAACTTCCTGTTCATTTCGCTGGGCCTGCTGCTGCACTGGCGGCCGCGCAGCTTCCTCAACGCGGTGGCCAAGGCGGTGCCCAGCACCACCGGCGTGTTGATCCAGTTCCCGCTGTACGGTGGCATCGCGATGATCCTCACCCATGCTGCTGGAGGCGACGGACAGACACTGGCGCACCGCCTGTCGAGCCTGTTCGTGCACGTGGCCAGCACCGATACCTTCGCGCTGGTGATGGGCGTCTATTCGGCGGTGCTGGGCTTCTTCGTGCCCTCCGGCGGTGGCAAGTGGATCATCGAGGCGCCGTACGTGATGCAGGCCGCCAATGAACTGAAGGCACACCTGGGCTGGGCGGTGCAGGTCTACAACGCGGCCGAAGCGCTGCCGAACCTGATCAACCCGTTCTGGATGCTGCCGCTGCTGGGCGTGCTGGGCCTGAAGGCACGCGACATCGTCGGCTTCACCTTCATCCAGCTGCTGGTGCACATTCCGCTGGTGCTGGGCCTGCTGTGGCTGCTGGGCATGACCCTGGCGTATGTGCCACCGGTGATGCCCTGAAAGCAGGGTTGGCCTCCCTGCGTGAGCCGGGACGCCAGCCTCGTTCAGCGCGTGTTTCCGGCGGCGAACGCCATGAATGCGTGCAGGCTGACGATGGCATGAGCACATGCCGAACCCGCATGAATCCTTCAGCCGCTTGTGCCACAAGGGCTTCTGCGCGTTCATTCACACGCGTACACACAGATGTAGCCGCCCACCCACGCGTGATTAACCATTCGCTGCAGACGATGGCCACGTCCACCGCATTCCGCGAGTGGCTTTGGAGATCGGACATGGCACAGCAGAACCAGAACCCGAACCAGAAACAGAAACAGCAGGGCCAGCAGAACCAGCAGGATCAGCAGCAGGGCCGTGGCCGCGACCAGCAGCAGCAACAGCAGCAGGAACAGCAGAAGCGCAACCAGAACCAGCAGCAGGGCGGACACGACGAAGAAGAATGACCGCGTTGCATGTGCAACGTGACCGGCGAAGCCCCGCCCCGTGCGGGGCTTTGCTTATTCCAGCATGCCGATGCGCTGCAACACCGGCGCCGCCGACATGTCGTTCGGATTGGTGCCGGGCTGATCCTGCGGCACGTCCATGCCCATGCCGCGGTACAGATCCACCCAGTGCTGGGCGATCTCCCCGGTCTGCGGGTTCCGGAAGTTCATCGGCTGCAATGCGAACACGTGGTGCGCACGGAAGGCGCGTTCGATGAAGTCCGAGCAGTAGTAGCTGTCCTCGTTCAACACATACGACGTGTTGTACGGCTTGCCCAGCATCGTACGCGCGGTGGCGACCGCATCCTTGATCGCTGCCTGCTGCGGCGCGCGCAGGCGATAGACCACGATCTGCCGCTGCCTGGCGCGCGCGTCCTGGCGGAATTCGACCAGCGATTGCCGGCGCGATCCTTTCTCGTCTGCATGCAATACCTCCCAGCCCTTCGGCGCGGAAGCGACCAGCGCGACGTGATCGAAGCTGGGCGCGCCCTGTTTGCCGGTGGCATCGTCGATGGCCGCACTGAGACCGCTGCGGCCGGCAGTGACGAACAGCAGGTCGCCTTCGTGGACATCGACGGCCCTCGCCACCGCCGGCCACAGGGCGGGCAGCAGCAGGCCGATCAGGAGCAGGAGGCGATGCATGAGGACTCTCGGACAAGCGGAATGCCTGAATTGTAGGGTGCGCGGTAGCATGGAGCGACCGGACCGGATTCAGGATGTGCCCATGTGTCGATACCGTTCTGCCGCAGTGCTGATGCTTGCCTGTGGCGCGGTGCTGGCAGCCTGCGCGCCAGTGCCGCAGGCACCGCAGACCGCGACCGAAGCCTCACCTGCCGCAGCGGCGCCGGCGACCACCGTCGCCGAGCCAACAGCTGTGGCTGCACGCAGTGAGTGCCCCTACCCGGAATTCGATACGTTCCTGAAGCATTTCGGCAACGAGATCGCGCTGCAGGAAAAGACCACCGCCGATCCGCTGCTGGACAGCTACATCGATGCAGAGGCCGAGCCGGAACCGCGCAAGGTGGAAAGCCGGCTGGCGCGGGCCGATGTCGAGTGGCCGGTGATGCCTGATCCCGCCGCACTGGCCGGGCAGGGCCGCGAAATGCAGGTCAGCCTCCTGGCCGATGGACAGCGGCAGGTGCAGATCCGTACGCCGGACAGCAGCGACCAGCAGACCTATACCTTTGCGCAGGCGCCGTGCTGGACGCTGGTCAAGCGTGAGGATGAGTCGATCTGATGGCTGATCCGGCACAGGCGCGGCGGGCCAGCGGCTGCTAGGCTCGATCCCTGGTCCAGGCAGGGAGACGCCGATGCAGGCTTTCAGGAAGCGCACCACCACCGCCGCCATTGCCGCCGTATTGGCGATAGCCCCCTTCAGCGGCGCGCAGGCACAGTCGGTGCATGCCGATGACCGCACCTACTTCGCCAGCGCCGCGTCCGAACAGACCGCGCGCGACGCGTTGGGCAAGCGCGTCGAGGCCCTGCAGCAGGCGTCCACCCTCGCACCGGCGGAACGCTTCCAGCAGGCCGAGGCACTGGAGGCGCAGTGCCTGCGGCATCTCGGCTACCTGCATCTGCAGTCCGCCCGCAACGCGCGCGATCTTCGCCCGGCACAGGCGATGGAGCAGGCAGCGGGGCTGTGCAGCCGCATCGCTCGCAGTGGTCGCGCCGCACTGCGCGAGGCGCCCGCAGATGCGGCGTGGGCAGCACCGTATGGCTTCCTGCGCACTCGGGCGCTGAAGGAGGCTGCCACCCCGGCCAACGCCGCGCTTGATGAGGCCGTGGAGGCACTGGCCGATCCGGCGCTGGACAGCTTCGCGCGCCTGCGCGGGCAGATCCTGCGCAGCGCCGAGTATCCGCAGATCGAGCACGGCGGTCGTCACTGGGACACCGGACGCGACAAGCAGCTGCTGGCCCAGCAGCCCGACCGCGCCCTGCGCGAGGCCGGCTGGAAGGGCTACTGGCAGGGGCTGCACTCGCGCCGTGAGCCGATGGCCTCGGTGCTGCTGGGGCTGGTGCAGGTGAATGACGCCGCCGCACGCCTGCAGGGTGACGGCTCGGCGCCGGCATATGGCTACCAGCGCATGGGCCTGGATACTGCCGCAGTGGATGCAACGCTGGTGGCGATCGAACGGCACGCCGGGGACCGCCGTGCCTACCAGGACATGCTGCTGCGCCACGCTGCGCGATCCGGCATCGACGCGCCGCAGATCTGGGATACCACCGTGCCCGATGCCGGCTATACGCCACCGGTGCTGACGTTGGCGCAGCTGCGTGACAACGCCGCCGATGCCATGCAGCACCTGGGGCCGGCGTACGTCGCCGAACTGCGCGCGCTGCTCGATCCGGCCAACCAGCGCATGGATCTGGCCACCGAACGTGGTGACCGCAGCCAGGACGCGTTCCCGGTGAGCGCTCCCGGTGTGCCGGCAATGCTGTTCGTTGGCCTGCGCCGTGGTGATCTGGAAAGCGACGTCGAGATCGCCCATGAAGCCGGTCATGCCGTGCACGGCGAGTGGATGCAGCGCGGTCATGCGTCGCCGCTGCAGCGCAATGGCAGCCAGTGGCTGACCGAGGCGTTCGCGATCTACAACGAGCTGCGCTTCCGCGACCAGCTGTACCAGCAGGCAGAGGATCCGCGCGCCAAAGCCTATTACCTGAAATCGCTGCTGGACGACATGGTGCTGCAGCTGTTCACCTCTTCCGAGGAAGCGCAGCTGGAGCAGTCGATCTATCAGGGTGTGGCCGCAGGCACGCTGGGCACCGCCGATGATCTGGATGCGCTGACCGGGCAGGTGCTGGCGCGCTTCGGCCAGCAACCGGAGCGCTACCCGCAGCTGCGCAACACCTGGATCGGCAAGCGCCTGATGTATGAAGACCCGAATTATCTGGTGAACTACCTGTATGCGGGGCTGCTGGCCGTGCAGCTGTACGTGCAGGACCAGCGCGACCCCGAAGGGTTCCGTGAGCGCTATCTTGCCGTGCTTGGCGAGGGCTTCGACCGCGCGCCGAACGAGCAGGTGGCGCAACTGCTGGGGCACGCGCCTGACTGGGCGGCCCTGGTGGATGCCGATCTGCAGGTGTTCAACCAGACGGCGGCGCAGCTGCAGGCGCTGCATGCGCAGATCGAGGCAGGGCAGGGTACGTGAACCCGGCGCGCCCCTTGCAGCAGGCGGCCGCCACCGTGTGGCTGCTGTTGCTGCTGTTGCTGCTGTGCCTGCTGCCGATGGCAGCGCTGGCGGCAATCCCGGTCCCGGCGCTGGACGATCCCGTGGTGGACACTGTCAACGCGCTGTCCGCTGAAACCCGCGCCACCCTGCGCAGGCAGGCGCTGCAGCTGCAGGCACGGAAAGGTGCACAGCTGCAGGTGCTGGTGGTACCCAGCGTGGGCAGCGAAGGCATCGAGGCCTATGCACAGCGGGTGTTCGATCAGTGGCAGCTGGGTCGCGCCGGTGTCGACGACGGTGTGCTGTTGCTGGTGGCGGTGCAGGACCGCCGCGTACGCATCCAGACCGGCTATGGCCTGGAAGGAGCGCTACCGGACGCGTACGCCGCTCGCATCATCGACAACGCGATCGTGCCGCGCTTCCGTGAGGGCGATGTCGACCAGGGCGTGCTCGATGGCACGACGATCATGGTGGCGCTGATCGATGGCGAGGACCTGCCGGCATGGGAAGAACCGTCGGCCAGCAATGTGCTGCCTGCGGACTGGCGACGCGCAGACTCGGTGGTGGCGTTGACCCTGCTGGCCGGTTTCCTGGCCGGACTGTGGCGCTCGCCGCCGCCCCTCCCGCCGGCGAAGACCGAGGACGATTTCAGCGGCAGCCGTCGGGAGCGGCGGCGCAAGGCACTGGCCGCCAATGCATCGGCACCAAAACCAACCTGGCCGACCTTGCCGGCCTGGGGCCGCCCGATGCTGGTGACCGCTGTTGTGGGTGCGGGTGTGCTCTCCGTGGCGCTGCTGCTGCCACGCCATGTGCTGCCGGGCCTGTGCTTCGTGCTGGCGCTGGGTGTGCCGGTGGCTACCCTGCTGGGCTGGTGCTGGCGCCGCAGCCGAGGTGTGCGCATCGTGCTTTGCGGGATGCTGATGCTCAGCGTGCTCTTCCTGGTGCAGGCGCTGCTGCGTGACCAGCTGCCACCGAGCCTGGCCCGGCACCTGCTGCTGCAGGCCGCCGCGGGCGTTGTCACCCTGATGGTGTTCCTGCTGGTGCAGGCCTGCCGCACACGCTGGAAGAAGAACCGCAGCAGCTTCATCGTGCGCATGACGGTGCTGGTGCTGTTGACCCTCGGCTATGCCGCGGGCGCGTTGCTGGCGGTCCATCGTGCCGAAGGTGACGATCCACGATTGCTGGCGATGATCGTGTCCGGGGTGTGTGGCGTACTGCTGTACTTCGTGTGGTTGTTCACCATGCTGCCGGGCGAGCGCGCACGCGGCCGGGCTTCATCATCCCGCGAACGCACGTCGTCCCGTTCGTCGTCCTCGTCGAGTTCGTCGTCGAGCAGTTCCAGCAGCTGGTCTGGAGGCGGCGGCCGCAGCGGCGGAGGCGGCGCGTCCGGCAGCTGGTAGTTCAGGTCGCCTGCACCCGCCAGCCGAGCGAGGCGTCCTCCACAACACCCGGGCCGGCCACGTCGCCGACCTGCAGCTGCAAGCCGCGCGCGTTCGGCAGGTCCTTCTGCTCGGGGAACCAGCGACGATCCGCCGCAACCACGATCAGCAGGCCCTCATCGTCGCCCATCGGCGCGAACTGCGGCGACGGCGGGCTGATCGGTTGCAGGCCGAACCGCAGGCTGGACTGTTCGCGCACAGCGTCGACATCGTGGCTGGGCAGGCCGACTTCGCTCAGGCAGGTCAGTTCGCTGCCGTGGAACGCACCTTCGCGCGCGCTGGCCGGCAAACGGCGGCGGCCGATCAGTTCCAGGATCAGGCCGTCAGGGCCAGTGAAGTACACCGACTGCGACTGCCAGCTGCTCTCCAGCGCGAAGTAGTCCAGTCCCGCCGGATTGCGTTGCAGCGGCGTGCGCTCACGCAACCAGGTCATCGCCTCGCTGAAGCGGTTGTCCGGTACGTTGAAGGCCAGGTGCACGCCACCGACCGGATGATCAGCTGCCGGCTGCAGTTCGATCGTGCTCCAGCCGATGTGCACATGATTGCCGACCACGCGCTGCTGCAGCACATCGTGGAAATACGCGGCGACGGTGGTGACGTCGGACACTGGCAGGGTGAGGTGAAGCAGGCGCATGGCCGATCCTCCGTGGATGCGCCCACTGTAGCGCCGGGCCATGCCCGGCGGCCACTACCGCAGTGCTTCGGCGAAGAATCGCACCGCGGCATCCACTGCCTGCGCGTGGGTGTCCGCCTTCGGAACCGAACTGCTGCAGAGCTCGGGCAGCCTCTGCACACCAACCGCTGTACAGGCCGCCAGGAAGTCGTAGTGACCGACATCCGGCAGACGCTGCAGCGCAGCGCCCGGAACCAGTGTCTGTGCAGCCTCGCCATTGCTCTGCGGTGGCGCAACCGTGTCAGCCTCGCCCAGCACGATCGACACTGGCTGCCTCAGCGAGGACAGCTGCTCGGGCGCGAACGCCTGCACGATCGCGGGCGCCAGCAGGAATGCCGCACGCACGCCGGGGATCGCGCGCGAGTCGTTGGCGTGGGAGATCCAGGGAGACAGCGCGGGTGAGCCCGCAGCGGCAACACGCGCGTCCATCGTGTGCGTGGCGGTTTCCTGTTGTGGCCGGCAGACGCCGTCATCCGGGTGCGCGCGGCAGAAGGCCAACAGCCGCTGCAGGTCGGGGCGTGCACCGGCGGCCAGCAGCGCGGTGTAGCCTCCGGCCGAGAACCCGGCCACACCCAGTCGCTCAGGGTCGACATGCGGACCCAGCAGCGGATCGGCCTGTACTGCAGCGAGTGCCGAGCGCAGGTCATCCGCACGCAACCAGCTCAGTACGCTGCCGGGCAGGGTCATCTCGTCCACGCCGTTGTTGCCGGGATGATCGACCGCGATTACCAGATACCCGGCGCGCGCCAATGCCGTGCCCAACCAGCCCATCATGCGCGCGCTGCCGCCGTTGCCGTGGGAGAGCAGCAGGGTCGGCAGGCGCTTGCCCGCGATCGGGGCATCCGTGGCTGAGCGGCCGACGTCGAACATCGGCGCATCGGGCGGACCGATGGTCAGGGCGGTTTCCGTGCTGCCAGCGGGCGCGGGATACCAGACCGTGTAGCGCAGGGCGTCGCGATGCTGCGCATCGCGAACCGCGGCGCTGGCCACTGTGGTGGTGCCGTGGCGTTCGCCTGCTTTCCAAGGCTCGCCAGCGCTGGCGGCCCCCGCGGAGGCCATCAGCATCATTCCCATCACAGTGGCTGTCATGCGCATCCTCAACTCCTTGTCAGCGTGGGCGTTCGTCCACCGGCAGCCAGATTTCCACGCCGCCGTTGCCGCTGTGCTCATCGAAACGCATGTCGTAGCGTTCCAGATCGGGGGCATCGGCCAGGCTGAGCCCGGAGCCGGGCAGGTAGTGATCCAGCAGCCAGAACCAGGTCGAGCGGATGGTCGAGATGTGCCCGCCGTGCCAGGCCACCAGGTAGCGGCGCGGCGGAATGTCCACGCGTTGCCAGTGCGCAGGTACGCTCGGCACCGCGCTGGCCGGCAGTGCGGCGATGTAGTCGAAGCCGCCATCGTCATCACTGTTGCAGCACACGCCGAAGCTGATCGGTGCCGGCGCCGGCCATTCCCGGTTGAGCTGCGCCCACTGTCCGGGTATCGCACCGCCGCTGTCGCGGGTATGCCGCATGCCGATACCCGCGACCTGGAAGGCAGGGGTATCGAGCAGGCGCGGCGCTTCGCCGCAGGCAGTCGGCGCATCGTCCACGCGGATCGCCTGCACCAGCGCCAGCCCATCGGTGCCCTGTTCGCGTACCCGCTCCGGGGTCTGCCCGAACTGTTCGCTGAAGGCGCGGGTGAACGCGGCATGGGTGGTGTAGCCCGCGCCCAGTGCCACCTGCAGGATGTCGCCCGCCCCGTTGGCCAGCCGCTGCGCGGCAGCGGTCAGGCGCCGTCCCCGCAGATAACGCACCACCGAGGTGCCGGTGCGGGCCTGGAACAGGCGTGACAGATGGAACGGCGAAAGCCCCGCTGCGGCGGCAATATCGGCCAGTGCCAATGGCCGGTCCGCATGGGTTTCGATGTACCACAACGCCTTGCCTGCCGCGCTCATCCTGCCGTTCCCCGAATCCAATGCCGGGCACAGTAGCGGATCGCGTGGCGCTTCGTTTAGCAGTTCTTGCGCTGCAGCGGCATCAAGCTGTCGCACTGACGTCATGGCTCCTTCACAGATCGCGCCGAGACTGCGCGCCTTGTCCACGCCTGTTGTGTCCGAGCAGGTGCTGGCCCTGTCGCGTCCTCCCGGAGCCCTGCCGTGCATCGTTCGAAGCTTTCGCGTTCCATCCTCCTCGCCCTTTCCATGGCCAGCGCAGGAGGCGCGATCGCAGCGGAGGCCGATGCGGTCGATGCCCCGGCGGGCAGCCGTGCGGCGCCCACCCAGCTCGATGCGATGCTGGTCACTGGCACCCGCGCCTCCAACCGCACCCAGTTCGAAACGTTGGCGCCGGTGGACGTGTTCACCAAGGAAGACATCAAGTCCGTTGAATCCACCGACCTGAAGGACGTGCTGGCGCAGCTGGTGCCGTCGTTCGTGGTGCAGCGCCTGCCGATGGCGGACGGTCAGGTGTTCGTGCGCCCGGCCACGCTGCGTGGCCTGTCGCCGGATCAGACGTTGGTGCTGGTCAACGGTCGTCGCTTCCACCGCAGCGCGCTGCTCGGCAACCGTGGCGCGCAGGCGGCCGATCTGGCACAGATTCCGACCAGTGCGATCAAGCGCATCGAAGTGCTGCGCGATGGTGCGTCGGCGCAGTACGGCTCGGATGCCATCGCCGGCGTCATCAACATCATTCTCGAGGATGGCCCGGGTACCGAGATCACCGCCGGCTATTCGCAATATGCGCAGGGCGATGGCGCCTCGCGCGACTTCAGTGCACGCACCGGCTGGTCGCTGGGCGACTACGGCAGCCTGGTGCTGTTCGCCGAATCGTCCAACTCCGACGCCACCTCGCGCACCCGCCAACGCCCCGATGCCATTGCCTTCCAGGCCGCGCATCCGGATCTGGACGTGCCCAACCCGGTACAGCGCTGGGGCCAACCGGAACTGGAAAGCCGCCGCGTCGGCTTCAACGTGAAGGCCAATGCCAATGACACGCTGGAGCTGTATGCGTTCGGTCTGTACAGCCACAGCGATGGCGTCAGCGATTTCAACTGGCGCAATCCGGATACCACCACCGGTGCCTACCGCACCACCGCGATCTTCCCCGGCTGGAACCTGCGTTCGATCTATCCGGTGGGCTTCAGCCCGCAGTACGGCAACGTCCAGAACGACCTGCAGCTGGTCGGTGGCCTGCGTGGCGAGATCACCCCGAAGCTGCGCTGGGATGTCAGCGCCTCGTATGGCCGCAACGCCATCGACTACAGCCTGAAGAACTCCATCAACGCCTCGCTCGGTCCGGTCAGCCCGACCGCGTTCGATCTCGGCCGCCTGACCCAGACCGAGAAGAACGCCAACGCCGACTTCAACTACGAGTGGGATGTGGCTGCGCTGTCCAAGCCGATCAACGTCGCCTTCGGTGGCGAGTTCCGCCAGGAGACCTACCAGGTGCGCGCCGGTGATGCGGCCTCGTACGCGGTGGGCCCGGGCGCGGCGGCAGGGCTGGAAGCCAACTCCAACGGCGCGCCGGGCTTCTCGGCCAGCCAGGCCGGGCAGTGGAGCCAGCGCAGCAAGGCCGCCTACGTGGATATGGAAGTGCCAGTGGGTGAGCGCTGGAGCATCGGTGCAGCCAGCCGCTACGAGGACTTCTCCAGCTTTGGCAGCACGCTGGACGGCAAGCTCTCGGCGCGTTTCGCGATTACCCCGGACGTAGCCCTGCGCGGTACGGTGTCCACTGGCTTCCGTGCACCGACCCCGGCGCAGCTCAACACCACCAGCACCACCCAGGGCCTGGATACGCGCACGCTGCAGATCTTCACCAGTGGTCGTCTGTCGCCGAACGATCCGCTGGCGCAGCTGCTCGGTGCCAGGCCGCTGAAGCCGGAGGAATCGCGTACCGCGTCGCTGGGCCTGACCTGGCGCACCGACCTGGGCCTGTCCGGCTCGGTGGATGTCTACCAGATCAAGCTCACCGACCGCTTCAGCCAGTCGGCCAGCTTCGCCATTCCGGCTGGTACTCCCAATCCGCTGGGCTATACCTCGGTGAACTACTTCACCAATGACTTCGATACCACCACCACCGGCGTGGACGTGGTCGGCAACTACCTGCGCGATCTCGGTGCCGGCCGCATGACGCTGACCCTGGCCTACAACTACAACCGTACGCGGGTGGACAACGGCAGCACCTCGGTGGCCACCAACGAGACCCAGCGCGTGCTGTTTGAAGATCGCCTGCCCGAGCACAAGGGCAGCCTGACCGGCAGCTGGGATGTCGGCGCCTGGTCGCTGATGGCGCGCATGCGCTACTACGGTGCCTGGACCGACGCCAGCGGCAATGCGGTGGGCGACATCTACCAGCGCTTCGGCGCGATGAGCTTCCTCGACCTCGCCGTGGGGTATCGCATCAACGAGCACCACAGCCTGCGCGTGGGTGCAGACAACGTGCTCGACCGCTATCCGGATGAGGCGGTGTTCCAGGCCAGCCGCGGCCTGGTCTACTCGCGCAACGCGCCGTACGACACCGACGGCGCCAACCTGTACGCGCAGTACCGGTTGAGCTTCTGATGGACCGCACGCGCCGCTCCCTGCTGCGTGCCGGCACCCTGCTGCCGGCCGCAGCCGCACTGTCTTCACTGCCGGCCATGGCTGCCACGCGTTACGCTGCACCCATGCAGATTCCCGCAACGACCGTGGCGCCGGACGTGCTGGCCCGCGATGAAGGCTACTGGGCCGCCGTGGCCAGCCACTTCGACATCACCGATGAAGTGAACCACCTGGAGAACGGCTACTGGGGTGCGATGGGCCGTGAGACGCTGGCCAGCTACCAGCGCCACACCGCTGAAGTGAACCGTGGCAACGCCTGGTACGGCCGTCGTGAGTTCCCGGCGCAGTACATGGCGGTGCAGCGGCAGGTGGCCGAGCTGCTGGGCGTGGGCGTTGATGAAATCGCACTGACCCGTGGTGCCACCGAGGCGATGCTGGCGCTGATTGGCGGCTACAACCGTCTGAAGCCTGGCGACCAGGTGCTGTATGCCGACATCGACTACGACAGCATGATCGGCGCGATGCGCTGGTTGCAGCAGCGTCGCGGCGTGCAGGTCGAGCGTATCGCGCTGCCGGCGGTGCCGGACCACGCGCAGATCCTGCAGACGTATGAGGACGCATTCGCGCGGTTGCCGCGTCTGAAGCTGGTGCTGCTGACCCAGGTCAGCCATCGTCATGGGCTGGTGCTGCCGGTGGCCGAGATCGCCGAACGTGCGCGTGCACGTGGTATCGACGTGATCGTCGATGCGGCGCATGGGTTCGGCCAGATCGACTACGCGGTGCCGCAGCTCAAGGCTGATTTCGTCGGCATCAATCTGCACAAGTGGATCGGTGCGCCGGTCGGCGTCGGCGCGATGTACGTGCGCAAGGGCCGTGTGGCCGATCTTGACCCGTACATGGGGGAGACCGACGACGGCCGCGTGGGCAGCCGCGTGCATACCGGTACGGTCAACTTCGCCGCCTACCTGGCGCTGCCGGAAGCGATTTCCCTGCACCAGCGTATCGGCGTAGCCAACAAGCAGGCGCGCCTGCGTTACCTGCGCGAGCGCTGGACGGTACCGGCGCGGCAGATGGCACATATCGAAGTGCTGTCCTCACCGGATCCGGCGTTGGCGAGTGCATTGGCCAGCTTCCGCCTGCGCGGGCGTACCAGCGTGGCCGACAACATCGCGCTGCAGAAGCGGCTGCTGGATGAGCATCGCGTGTTCACCACCCATCGCGATGGCTTGGAGTCCGGCGCGTGCGTGCGGGTGACACCGTCGGTGTTCACCCGGCCTGAGCAGATGGATGCGTTGGTGCAGGCGCTGGACGCCCTGGCCTGACCCTGCTTTGGTGGGTGCCAACCTTGGTTGGCACATTCCGTCCGTGCCGGGGAATCTTCCGCCGGCCAGCGGCCGGCACTACCGATCCTCCCCCAGCCTGGTGGGTGCCGACCGTTGGTCGGCACATTCCATCCACGCATGGCGTGCACGGGCATTGCCAACCAAGGTTGGCATCTACCGAAGCGGGTCCCGTAGATCCACGCCATGCGTGGATGCTCTCCACCTACCGCTCGATCGCCGGCAACGCATCCGACAACAACAACCGGTCGATCCTCCGCAGCGCACTTTCCAGCTGCCGGCGATCCGCCGCCAGCCCCAACGACAGCCGCACGCCGCTCTGGTGCGATACCCCCGGCAGGCAGAACGCCGATGACGGCGCGATCGCCAGCCCCTGCAGCTGTGCGGTGCGCACCAGCGTGGCGTCGGTCCACGGCGCGGGTATCCGGCACCACGCATGCAGGCCCTCTGCCCGCTGCAACAGCGAAGGCGCAAGCAGATATCGCGCCAGTCGCACGCGTTCGCGCGCCTCGTTGCGCACCTGCGCCAGCAGTGACTGTGCCGAACCATCCAGCAGCAGCTGGCTGGCCAACGCCGATACCAGCGGATGGCCCATCAACCGCGTTGCTCGCAGCGCGGCCGTCATCGCCTCGGCATGCGCGTCGCTCGGGCAACGCACGAAGGCGGTGCGCAGGCCGGGGCTGATCACCTTCGACAGCGTCGCCACGTAGAACACATGACGCGGTGCCAATGTTGCCAACGGTAGCGGCGCATCTTCGGCCAGATGCCAGTACGGATCGTCTTCGATCGCCAGCAGGCCTTCGCTTTCCAGCACACGCGCCAGCGCTTCGCGCCGATGCAGCGGCAGGGTCAGTGCGGTCGGGTTCTGGCAGGTGGGATTGAGATAGACCAGCCGTGCACCGCTTTCGCGTGCCAACCGCGCCAGCGCCTCGGGGCACATGCCGTGCTCGTCGCTGTCCACCGGCAGCAAGCGCCGACCCAGTGCGGCGGCCGCCTGCAGCAGGCCCGGATAGACCAGCGCATCGCACAGGATCGCGTCGTCGTCGCGTCCCTGGCTGACCAGGATCGACGCCAGCGCCACCTGTGCACCCTCGGTCAGCAGCAGGCAGGCATCGTCCACCTTTCCCAGCATCGACTGCAGCCAGCGCGCCGCTGCGTGGCGGTCGGTCGGGTTACCGCCGCCCAGGTGATAGGTCATCAGGTTCGGTGCGTTGCTGCGCGCAAGCACGGCGGCGGCACCGCGGCGCAGCGTCTCGGCCAGCGCATCGGCATCGGGCACCGGTGGCACGTTCATGCTCAGGTCCACCACCTGGTCGAAGCCGGCCTTGGGCGGTGCGATGAAACTGCCCTGTGGTCCACGCGCTTCGATCAGGCCACGCTTGCGTGCTTCATCGAAGGCCCGCGTCACCGTGGTCAGGTCGATACCGAGCTGCTGCGCCAACGCGCGTTGCGAAGGCAGGCGCTGTCCCGGTGCGAGACCACCGCGGCGCACCGTGCGTTCCAGCGAGTTGACGATGCGCAGGTAGATCGGCCCGCTGTGCGCGAGTACGTCCTGCACCCATTCGCGGGCTGCGACATCCGGTCGCGGCATGTACGGAGCATGTCGGGGCGTATCGTTGCTTCCAACGGCGGGAGCCTGTCCATAACCATCGGTCGGTTCGGACAGGTGACCGCCGTTGTTGTTTGCGGCGACCACGCCGGCCAGCGTCAGTGATGTCATTGCGCGTCCTCAGCGCTTGGCCTGCCAGGGGCAGTAGCAGCCCACGGCAAGCAGTCCTTTCGGGCGCACGGTCTCGCCGCGCACCAGTCTGTCCAGCAGCGGTTCGACGAAGCTGTTGGCCGAGTTGCAGACCATGCCGATGCTGTACGGTCCTGCGTAGGCGAGGTGGCCCTGGCGATCCCAGATGGCTACGGCGGGGCTGGCCGGAATGTGTTCGATGCCGTCGATGGTCGGCAGGTTGATCACCTTGTTGCGCAGTGGCTCGGGCAGCTCGCCCTGCGTACCCGGGCGGCGGATGGCATAGAAGTCGATGCCGGCGCGGCGGTACATGCTGATCAGGTAGCTCAGGTGCGCACCGGTCTCGCGGTTGCAGACCGCGCACGCCGGGTCCCAGAAATGCACCACGCGGATGCGGCCGGTATCACCGGCCAGATCGGCCGGCAGGCGCAGCTGCGAATCGTCGAAGACGATGGCCTGTTCGGTGAAGGTGGACTGCGCGCTGTAGCCGAAGTACTGCCACAACGCAGCTGCCACGCCGGCCATGAACAGGCAGGCGAGGGCGATCATCGTCGGCAGCAGCCAGCGGCGACGCGGCGCGGCTGCGCCCATCAGGAATCTTCCCGGCCGAACTTGTGCACGTACTGCTTGCGCATCTCGCGGCAGGAATCGGCCTGCGCGCGGCGCTGGATCTCGCTACGCGACGGATCCTCGCTGCGCTGCACGCACTGCTCGATGGCGTGGCGTTCGGCGGCCTGCACATCCACGGTCTGCGGCTGCAGGCAGACCCAGGCCAGCGCGGCCAGCATCAACACCACAAAGCCACCGCACCCGGCCATCACCAGGTGGAATTTCAGTTTCTCGGCGCGCATCGATGCACGTCCCTTCATCCATACATTGCATACAAAATATCATCTTGTATGGATAAAGCGCCATGCGCCCCGTTCAGACGATGGCGTTGTGGCGTGCCTCGGGGGCCTCGGACAGGATCTCGTTCAGCTTGGCCAGCGCCCCGGCCAGCGCGCCCTGGTCGACCGCGCCGCCCAACGACAGGCGGATCGCGTTGCCCGGTGGCGGTTCTTCCACGCTGAAGGCATCGGAGCTGGCAATGCCCAGCCCCTGCTCCTGTGCGGCCTGGATCAACCGGTACTGGTCGAGCCGCGGCGGCAGCGGCAGCCACACATGCAGGCCGGCCGGATGCGCCTGGGCACGGGCCGGCAGGTAACGGGCGGCAATGGCCTGGCGCTCGCGCAGTTCCTGCTGGAAGCGCTGCACCATGTCCTGGGCCTGGCCGCTGCGGATCCACTGCGAGGCCACCGCCACCATCGACTGGGTCGGCATCAGTGCAATTGCGCGCAGCGCATCCAGCACCGGTTCCATCGGCTCGCCGGCCGGCACCACCAGATAGGCGGTGCGCAGGCCCGGGGCCAGGCACTTGGACAGGGTGGAGATGTAATAGACCGGGCAGCCGGCATCGCGGTGTGCGGCCAGCGGTGGCGCGGCGTCTCCGGCCAGCAACCAGTAGGGATCGTCTTCGATCACGGTCAGATCGTGACGCTTGGCGACCGCCAGCAGCGCCAGCCGGCGCTGTGCCGACATCGTTGCCGTGGTCGGGTTCTGGATGGTCGGCACCAGGTACAGCAGACGCGGGCGACGTAGCTGGCAGGCCTCCTCCAGCGCCTCCGGCAGCATGCCCTCGGCGTCCATCGCCACCGGCACCACGCCCCGCTGGAGCACGCGCGCGGCAGCCAGCAGGCCCGGGTAGGTCAGCTGCTCGGCGGCGATCAGCTCGCCCGGCTGGGTGCGGGCCAGGATCAGCGCACACAGCGCGGTCTGCGCGCCGGGGCAGATCACCACCTGGTCGGCACCCACCGTGCCCAGCATCGGCGCCAGCCACTGCACAGCGGCGGCGCGGTCCTCGCGGGTGCCGGCGCCGACGTGGTAGCTCATCAGTTCGCCCTGGCCCAGCTGCTGGCCCACGTGCTGGAAACCGGCCTCCATGCCCTGTGCGAACGGCGCGCTGCCCAGCAGCGGCGGGATGTTCATGCTCAGGTCCACCGAGGTGCTGCGGTTGCCGGCCGACAACGCGATGAAGGTACCGCCAGCGCCTTGGGCGTCGAGCAGGCCGGCCTGGCGCAGCTCGGCGAAGGCACGGGTGACCGTGGTCAGGTCCACGCCCACCTGCTGGGCCAGGTCGCGCTGCGGCGGCAGGCGGTCGCCCGGGCGCAGCACGCCGTCATCCACCGCCTCGCGCACCTGCTGGGCAATCTGCAGGTACAGCGGGCCGGCGCCCTCGCGGAAGGGGCGAACCCAGGTGCGATTGGGGTGTTTCAGGCGGCGGCCGGCGGCAGGTGGCGTCATCGGTCAGTTTTTTCCATACGTGCAGATGCACAAGTCCATACAATGATGTATCTTGTATGGGCTTGATTGGAGTGGTTCGCCTGCTTGTAGGCGACCTCGTACCCACAGTGTAGCCGCTCCACGCCCGGGCGCTGCGCGCAGGCGAGCCGGTCAAGCGCGCTTCTTCAACAGGGTTGACCTCCAATGAATATCTGCTGGAACCGCATCCGCCTGGCGCTGGTCGCCCTGGCCTGCGTCGGCCTGTCGGGCTGTGACTGGGTGCTGCTGGATTCGAAGGGCATGGTCGGGCTCGCCCAGCGCGACCTGATCCTGATCTGCATCGGCCTGATGCTGATCGTGGTGATACCGGCCATCGTGCTGACCTTCGTGTTCGCCTGGCGCTACCGCGCCGGCAATACCAAAGCCAAATACATGCCTGACTGGTCGCACTCCACCAAGGTGGAGATCGTGGTCTGGGGCGTGCCGCTGATCATCATCGCGGTGCTGGCGGTAATCGTGTGGAAGTCCACCCACGAGCTGGACCCCTACAAGCCGCTGGACGTGGCCGGTGAGCCGCTGCACGTGGACGTGATCGCCACCGACTGGAAGTGGGTGTTCGTGTATCCGGACCTGGGCATCGCCACGGTCAACCAGCTCAACTTCCCGGTCGACCGCCCGCTGGCGTTCAACATCACCTCCAACTCGACGATGAACACCTTCTTCATCCCGCAGCTGGGTGGGCAGATCTACGCGATGGCCGGCATGCGCACGCAGCTGCACCTGATCGCCAACGAGCCCGGCCAGTTCCGTGGCATGTCCGGCAACTACAGCGGGCATGGCTTCTCGAACATGAAGTTCATCGCCACCGCCAGCAGCAATGAAGAGTTCGAGCGCTGGGTGGCCGAGGTGCGCAGCGCGCCGGACGCGCTCAGCTTCACGCAGTTCAAGGCGCTGGCCGCGCCGTCGAAGAACGCACCGGTGCAGCACTTCTCCAGTGTTGAACCACTGCTGTTCAAGAAGGTCATCGACCAGTTCATCGGCGTTGGTGAGAACACCGCTGCTGCGACCCCGGCGGGCGCTGCCGGCGGTGCCCAGGTTTCCCAGGAGTAACGAACATGTTGGGTAAATTGACGTGGGAGGCCGTGCCGCTGCACGAGCCGATCGTCGTGGTCACATTGGCGGCCATGGTGCTGGGTGGCCTCGCGCTGCTCGGCGCGGTGACGTACTTCAAGCTGTGGGGCCCGCTGTGGCGTGACTGGTTCACCACCGTGGACCACAAGAAGATCGGCATCATGTACGTGGTGGTAGCGCTGGTCATGCTGGTGCGTGGCTTTGCCGATGCGCTGATGATGCGCGCGCAGCTGGCCGCGGCTGGCCCGGGCAGTGACGGCTTCCTGCCACCTGAGCACTACGACCAGATCTTCACCGCGCACGGCGTGATCATGATCTTCTTCGTGGCCACCCCGTTCGTGGTCGGCCTGATGAACATCATCGTGCCGCTGCAGATCGGCGCGCGCGACATGGCGTTCCCGTTCCTCAACGCCTTCAGCTTCTGGATCTTCGTGGTCGGCGCCGCGTTGATGATGATCTCGCTGGGCGTTGGCGAATTCGCCATGACCGGCTGGGTGGCCTATCCGCCGCTGTCGGGCATCGAGTTCAGTCCAGGCGTGGGCGTGGACTACTACATCTGGGCATTGCAGGCTTCGGGCATCGGCACCTTGCTGACCGGCGTCAACCTGTTCATCACCATCCTGCGCATGCGTGCGCCGGGCATGACCCTGATGAAGATGCCGGTGTTCACCTGGACCGTGCTGGTCACCAGCGTGATCATCATCGCCGCCTTCCCGATCCTGACCGTGGCGCTGGGTGCGCTCACCCTGGACCGCTACCTGGACTTCAACTTCTACACCAACACGTTGGGTGGCAACCCGATGATGTACGTGAACCTGGTGTGGGCCTGGGGCCATCCGGAGGTGTACATCCTGGTGCTGCCGGCGTTCGGCATCTTCTCTGAAGTGACCGCCACGTTCGCGCGCAAGAAGCTGTTCGGCTACAAGTCAATGGTGGGCGCCACCCTGGCGATCGGCATCCTGTCGTTCATCGTCTGGCTGCACCACTTCTTCACCATGGGCTCCGGTGCCAGCGTCAATGCCTTCTTCGGCATCATGACGATGATCATCGCCATTCCCACCGGCGTGAAGATCTTCACCTGGCTGTTCACCATGTATGGCGGCCGCGTCGAGTTCAGCGTGCCGATGCTGTGGACCATCGCCTTCCTGGTCACCTTCACCATCGGCGGCATGACCGGTGTGCTGCTGGCCATCCCGGGTGCGGACTTCCTGCTGCACAACAGCCTGTTCCTGGTCGCGCACTTCCACAACACCATCATCGGCGGCGCGCTGTTCGGCTACCTGGCCGGCTTCGCCTACTGGTTCCCGAAGGTGTTCGGCTTCACCCTCAACGAGCGCCTGGGCAAGTGGTCGTTCGCCTGCTGGGTGATCGGCTTCTACCTGGCCTTCATGCCGCTGTACATGCTGGGCTTCATGGGCATGACCCGCCGCATGAACCAGTACGACAACCCGGCGTGGACGCCGTACCTGATCGCCGCCTTCATCGGTGCGCTGTTCGTGTTCGCCGGCATCATCCTGATGCTGGTGCAGATCTACGTGAGCGTGCGCGATCGCAAGCGCAACCTGGACCTGACCGGCGACCCGTGGAACGCACGCACGCTGGAATGGGCCACGCCGTCGCCGCCGCCGTTCTACAACTTCGCCGTGGTGCCCAAGGCCGATGAGCTGGATGCCTTCCACGAAGCGAAGAAGCGCGGCCTGCCGCCGCCGCCGAAGAAGTACGCACCGATCCACATGCCGAAGAACACCGGCGTGCCGCTGATCCTCAACATCTGGATCCTGGTGTTGTGCTTCGCCCTGGTCTGGCACATCTGGTGGATGGCTGCAGCCAGCTTCATCGCGATGATCGTCACCCTGATCGTGCGGTCCTATGACGAGGACGTGGACTACTACGTCAGTTCCGAAGAGGTGGCGCGCACCGAAGCAGCCAACCTTGCCAAGCTGAAGGAGGTACGCGCATGAACCTGTTGACCCGCCCGGAGCTGGCCAGCGACACGCAGGCGCACGAGGACCACCACGAACACGACCATGGCCACGAGCAGGGCGGCATGAAGGTGTTCGGCATGTGGGTCTACCTCATGTCCGACCTGGTGCTGTTCGGTTCGCTGTTCGCCTCGTACGCGGTGCTCAGCACCGCCTACGCCGGCGGCCCCACCGGCAAGGATCTGTTCTCGCTGCCGTTCGTGATGGCCGAGACCTTCCTGCTGCTGGTCTCCAGCATCACCTACGGCCAGGCCGTGCTGGCGATGCATCGCCACGATACCTCGGCAGTGCTGCGCTGGCTGGGCGTGACCTTCGTGCTCGGTGCCTCGTTCATCGGCATGGAGATCTACGAGTTCTCGCACCTGATCCACGAAGGCGCGGGCCCCAGCACCAGTGCCTACCTGTCGGCGTTCTTCGCGCTGGTCGCCACCCACGGCCTGCACGTGGCCAGCGGCCTGATCTGGATGGCGGTGGTCATGCATCAGGTCTACAGCCGCGGCCTGACCCCGACCAACATCACCCGCGTGTCGTGCCTGAGCCTGTTCTGGCACTTCCTGGACCTGGTGTGGATCTGCGTCTTCACCTTCGTCTATCTGATCGGAGCCTTCTGACATGGCCCACGTCGAAACCTCGCGCGCCGGCAATGCGCACGGCTCCACCAAGTCCTACCTGATCGGCTTCGTGCTGTGCGCGCTGCTGACCGTGGTGCCGTTCGCGCTGGTGATGAACCCGGTGCTGTCGCGGCCGCTCACGCTATTCCTGCTGGTCGGCTTCGCGGTGGCGCAGATCCTGGTGCAGCTGGTCTATTTCCTGCACATGGACCGCAAGTCCGAAGGTGGCTGGAACCTGGCCAGCTTCGTGTTCACCCTGGTGATCCTGTTCATCGTCGTCGCACTGTCGGTCTGGATCATCTGGAGCATGCACTACCACATGATGATCAACTGACCGTGGCCGGGGTGATCGGCATGGACCGCGCGATCACCCCGGCACCTCCGTCCTCTTTCCCCCACGGGCAGGCCTGACCGAGACCCCGCCCGCGCCTGCGTTGGTGGTACCCGTGAAGCGTCCTGCTGCTGTTGCCCGTTCGTTGTTCTCTCCCCGTTTCCGCCTGCCGCTGCTGGCAGGCCTGGCCGTCGGCCTGCTGGCCGGCTGCAGTGCGCAGTCGCGCATGGACTTCTATTCCAAGGACATCGCCTGCGAAGAGCTCGGCCAGCAGTGGTCGATGCCCGACAGCCACGGCACCGTGCGTGGGCCGAAGGACCTGCAGGGGCAGGTGACCTATCTGTTCTTTGGCTTCACCAGCTGCCCGGACGTGTGCCCGACCACCATGGTCGAGCTCAGCCAGGTCAAGCACCTGATGGGCAAGGATGCCGACCAGCTGCAGGTAGTGTTCGTCAGTGTCGATCCCGCACGCGACACGCCCGAAGTCGCCCGCACCTACGTGGAAGCCTTCGACCCCAAGGCGATCGCACTGGTCGGCAACGAAGCACAACTGGCCGCGATGGCCAGCGACTTCAAGGCGTTCTACGAAAAGGAACCCGGCCCGGTGCCGGACACCTACACCATGAGCCACATCGCCGGCGGCTACGTGTTTGATCGCCAAGGCCGCCTGCGCCTGTTCGCGCCCTATGGCATGCCGGTGGACAAGCTGTTCTCGGACGTGCAGCGCCTGCTGCTCGAGCCTGGCCATCCGGCCGCCGGCAACGGCCCGCTGGCCAGCTGCCACCTCAAGCAAAGCGACACGCTCGCTGCCGGGTAGGTGTCGACCTTGGTCGACACGCGGTGAATGAATCTGGTGGGTGCCGACCGTTGGTCGGCACACCCCCCACACCAATCCCCCGACCGGCCAGGAGAGCCAACCGGCCGGGGGCACCACTCAACGCCTTACTTGCTTTCTTCCCACTGCACCACGTCCGGCTCGGCCGCCTTGATGCCGGCGGTCGACAGCAGCTTGGTGGTCGCATCCAGTGCCGCGTTCACCGACGGATACTCCACAATCGCGCGGCCCGAGGCCTTGGATACCTTCACCACGATGCCGCCGGTGGCGGTGGCCGCACGCTGCGCCGAAGCCGCATCGGTGAAGAACACCTTGACCCGCGAGGTCGCCACGACCGGCGCGCCATCGTTGGAGACAGCGGCCGCAAACTTGCTGGCACCGGCATCCGCACGTGCGGCCACACCGGTAGACGCATCCGTGGACCGCTTGCTGCGGGTGCCGACGGCCGCCGCGCTGGCGTCAGCCCCGGTGGTGATCCGGAACTGGCCGCCGCTGGCCTGCTGCACGGTTGCCGACGGTGCCAGCTGGAAGCGCGAGCCGCCCACATTGAACGAACGGCCAGTGGCCTCCGCCTTCAACTGCTGCGTGTCTACGGTCGACAAGGTCTTCGCCGGAGGTGTCTGGCCCGAGCTCTGTGCCCAGGCGGTGGTGGTCATCGCCGCGAGGGCGAGGGTGCTCAACAGAATGGTCGTCTTCATCATCAGTGCCCCAGAACGCGGATCTTGAAGAATTCGAGGTTGCCACGCGATGCAGCGTTCGCGGCCTGCCCCAGGTCGGTGACTTCCAGCGTCCAGGTGCCCGTGGCGTTCTCATCCAGGAAGGCATTGCTGGACAGCAGGTCCCAGTTGGTGAAGTTGCGCTGGACGCCATTGAGGCCAGAGCCGATCGCGGTGAATGCCGGCTGCACCACGCTGCGGGTGCCACTGGGCGAGATCAGCACGAACTGCAGCTGGCGGGTGTTGCTGTGGTTGACGCGGAAGCCGAGCTGCACGCTCTCGATGTTGCGCGCACCGTTGGCCAGCTGGAAGGTCAGGCGCGCCGCGGCCGCCGAGGTATTGCCGATGGCCACGGTACGCGTCGTGTTGCGCCAGCCACTATCCACCAGTGCACCCAGCGGCTGGAAGTCCTCTGCGACCTGTACCGCGCGTGCTGCATTGACCACACCGAAACCGTACCAGTTGCTGTAGGCACGGCCGGCGGCATTCACCGTCCAGCCCGGCACCAGCACGCGTCCGTCGGAGTGGATCACCGCTGCACGGTTCGGATCGGTGCGGGTGGCGGTGGTGGCCAGGATGTACTTCACATCGCGGTAGGACAGGTTCGGGTTGGTCTCCAGCAGCAGTGCCGCCACGCCCGACACCATCGGCGTGGCCGCCGAGGTGCCGTTCATCTTGCCGGTGTAGTTGCAGGTGCTGTCGATGGCAGACTGGTCGCCGTCCAAGGTGTTGCGCAGGCTCGTGTTCTTGTTGCTGCCCTGCGCGCAGCCGGTGACATCGGTGGTGAGGATGGCCGGATCGTAGCGGATCGCCAGCTGCCCCGGCACGACCTGCCGCTGCCAACCATTCTCACCGCCGAAGCCGGACACCCACAGCGCCGAGCCGGTGGACGAGTAGGACGAGCGCACGCCATCGGCGCGCACGGCGGCAACGGTGATCACGTTGAACAGGTTGTTACGCGGGTCGCGACCGGCCGGAATGCAACCCGTGTTGCGGTTCTTGGTGTCTGCCGAGCAGATGTCGGTGCCATCCGAGCGTGCGCCGTTGTTGTGGTTGTTGCCGGCGGCCTTCACGTAGATGCCACCGCGCCCACCACGGGTGCCGGACATGGCCTGCTCATAGGCGGCGATGTCGTTCTGGCTGTAGGCCAGCGGCAGGTTGGGGTTGCCCGGGCTGGAGCCCCAGCTGTTGTTGAAGACCCCCACATCGGCCACTTCGGCGCCGTCCCACCACGAGTACTCGATGTTGGAATTCGAATTGCCCTGGGCATTGGACGCCAGGAAATTGAAGCCCTTCAGGGTGGCCGCCGAGGCCACGCCGCGCACGCCCAGATTGTTGGCACCTACTGCACCGGCGATGCCGCCGACCATGGTGCCGTGATTGTCGCGGTCCGGATTGGACGGTGAAGGGTTGTTGCTCTGGTTGGCGAAGTTCTTGCCCGCGACCGCCGCGACGTTGGCGGCCAGGTCCGGGTGTGCGATCTGCAGGCCGTCATCGACGATGGCGATGGTGACGCCCTGGCCACGGATGCCATTGCGGAACAGGCCATCCACGTTCAGATCGTTGCCAGCCACCGGCAGGGTATCGCCCAGTACGGCCTGTCCGGTGTTGAGCAGATGCCACTGACGCCCGGCCAGCGGATCGGCCTGTTGGGCCTGGGCGGTGGCGGCCAGGCTGCCCAGCACCAGGGCAGTGGCAAGGGCCAGGCGCGCGGAGCGCGGTGGCGCGGAGCGTTGCGTGTGTCGCTTCATACACGAATCCTTCTGTTGTGAATCGGCATGGCAGGACGGCGGGGCGGAACTGCCCCATCGCAACGAGCCAAACGCGACACAACGAACAACCCCCTACCTCTTCACACTCCCAATCTGCAGATGTGCCGATTGCGTCACAAACACTTATGCCGTGGGGTAATGACGAATGCAGCGGCCCGCATCTGGTAGGTGCCCACCTGGGTTGGCATCCGCATCCACACATGGCGTGGATCTACCCGGCATCATCGCGCCCCCTCACATCCGGCTGTGCTACTACAGCGCGTGCACCCTTCCGCATCGGAGCACGATGATGGTCAACCCTCTGGCCCAGGCCCATCGCGGCCTCGGCACCACGCTGTTCAGCCTGTTGAACCCGATACCCTTCGGCTTCTTCGTCGGCGCGCTGATCTTCGACGCGATCTACCTCAACAGCGCCGAGGTGATGTGGGGCAAGGCCGCCGCCTGGCTGATCACCTTCGGTCTGCTGATCGCCATCATTCCGCGCCTGATCAACCTGTTCGCGGTCTGGCGCCGCAACGGCACCGCCACCCGCATCGACCGCATCGACTTCTTCCTCAACCTGGTCGCGGTGCTGCTGGCGATCTGGAATGCCTTCGTGCACAGCCGCGATGCGTATGCCGTTGCGGTGCCGGGCACGATCCTGTCGGCGCTGACCGTGGCCCTGATCGCACTGGGCCTGATCCTGCTGTCGTTGCAGCCGCCGGTGCTGCAGGGAGGACGTCATGGCTAAGCACATCCTGCCTACCGTGGGCGCCCTGGCGCTGGCCGTGATGCTGTCGGCCTGTGCCGGCAAGGCCGAATACCACCCCACCGACCAGTCGGGTGCGAAGCCGCCTCTGCCGGCACCGAAGAACTTCCTGATGCCGCCGATGCAGGTGCCCAAAGGCGTGGGTTGGGCCGACGGCCAGTCACCCACCGTGGCCGAAGGCCTGAAGATCGAACGCATCGCCGCCAACCTGCTGCATCCGCGGCGATTGTTGACCCTGCCCAACGGCGATGTGCTGGTGGTGGAGGGCAATGGCCCCGGCGAAGAACCGGTCACCACGCCCAAGCAGTGGATCGCCGGCAAGGTCAAAGCGCGCTCGGGCAAGGCCGGCAAGGGCGGCAACCGGGTCACCCTGCTGCGCCGCACGCCGGGAACGAACACCTGGACCCAGCACGTCTATATCGAAGGCCTGCATTCGCCGTTCGGCATCCAGCTGATCGGCGACACGCTGTACGTGGCCAACACCGGCAACATCATGCAGTATCACTACGTGCCTGGTGAAACCCGCATGTCCGACAAGGGCCGCGAGTTCACCGACCTGCCCAGCACCATCAACCACCACTGGACCAAGGAACTGCTGGCCAGCCGTGATGGCAGCAAGCTGTATGTGGGCGTGGGTTCCAACAGCAACATCACCGAGAACGGCCTGGCCGTCGAGTACCGCCGTGCGGTGGTGCTGGAAGTGGACGTGGCCACCCGTGGCAGCCGCATCTTTGCGTCGGGCATCCGCAACCCGACCGGACTGGACTGGGAGCCGAGCACCGGCACGCTGTGGGCCGTGGCGAACGAACGCGATGAAATCGGTGCGGATCTGGTGCCCGATTACCTCACCTCGGTGAAGGAAGATGGCTTCTACGGGTGGCCCTACAGCTACTACGGCCAGCACGTGGACGAGCGTGTGCAGCCGCAGCGGCCGGACCTGGTGGCGAAAGCCATCACGCCGGACTACGCCATCGGCTCGCACGTGGCACCGCTGGGCCTGCTGTTCTACACCGGCCAGGCACTGCCGGCGCAGTACCACGGCGGCGCCTTCATCGGCGAACACGGCAGCTGGGATCGTTCGCCGCTGAGCGGCTACGAAGTGGTCTACGTACCGTTCAAGGACGGTAAGCCGACCGGGCGACCGCAGACCGTGGTCAGTGGTTTCGCCTCGAAGGACGAGAAGACGCTGATGGGCGCGCCAGTGGGCATGGCCATGGATGCCGAGGGTGCATTGCTGGTCGCCGATGACGTGGGCGACGTGGTGTGGCGGGTGTCAGCCAAGTAGTTCTGTAGCGTCGAGCCACGCTCGACTGCGTTGGATCTGGCCCTTGTAGAGTCGGGGGCGGGGGGGGTGGGAGTTGGCGGGACCCGGCACAACTGCGAGGCGGACCGAAAAAAACAA
>NZ_JAWIRT010000017.1:102122-122352 GCF_036320045.1 Stenotrophomonas sp. SMYL20
GCGCGGGCTTGAGAGCGGCCCCGTTCCGCGCCCCCCCCCCCCCCCCCCCGTCCCCCCCCCCCCCCCCCCCCCCCCCCGACTCTACAAAAAGCCATAAGCCGCCGAGCCTGGGCCCGGCTCTACACTTCCGAAGGTGCCGCGCGCAGCCCGCTGAACACCGACTCGGCAGCAAACCCCACACCACCCAGCAGCACGCCGAAATACACCACCGTAGCCACCACGAAACCATAACCGGCCGCCACCGCCGCACCATCGCGCTGGATGAAGCCAATCGCAAACGACATCAGGGCCAGCGCCGGCAAGGTATTGCTGAAGGGAATCGGCCCGGCCGGGGCCATCAGCAGCAGGGTCGCGAACACCAGCATCAGGTTGTTCAGGCGCATCATCTTCTTCGAGCGCACCATCACCGCCAGCCGCATCGGCCGCGACAGGCGCTCCATGCGGTGCACCCACTTCAGCGCACGGCCCAAGTTGGCCTTCAGCTTGTCGGTGGCGATCTCGCGGCGCGCCAGTTTCTGCGGCACCCACAGCGGGCGGTTGCGCACGCGGCTCAGGCCGATCAGCAGGATCGAGGCACCAAACACCGTACTCAGCCCGGGAATCGACACCGGAATGATGAAGATGGCCGAGAGCAGGATCACGATCAGCAGCAGGCCTTCATCGCCCAGCGCGCTGAGCAGAGTGCCGACGCTCACCTGGTCGCCGGGCAGCTCGTCGATCATCTGCTCGATCTGCTGGGCCAGGGGCGCGCTGTCATTGGTTTCGGGGGCACGGTAGGTCATGCGTCGCAAGGTTCTCCAGGGAAGGGCGGTCAATGGGCCGTCCTGCGGTGGGGGACGCACAGGCTCCCGAAGTATCCCGGCCAACGTGGGCAAAGAGGTGAACCGGGCATGAGGGGGTAAACTGGCGTGCCCCGCACGAGTTGAACGCAATGGACATGGGCCGCAGGCAATCGACCATCGAACTGGTCGCCATCGACATGGATGGCACCCTGCTGGATCCCACCCACACGCTTACCGCGCGGGCCAAGCAGGCGATCGCACAGGCGCGCGCGCTGGGCGTGCACATCGTGCTGACCAGTGGCCGCCCGGTTCCCGGCCTGGCACCGTTCCTTCACGAGCTGGACATCGCCGGCGACGACGACTACTGCATCGCCTGCAATGGTGGCCTGGTGCAGCGTATCGGCACGCGCGAAACCGTGGTCGAGTATCCGCTCAGCTTCGACGACTTCCTGTTCTGCGAGCAGGTGGCCCGCGATCTGGGTGTGCACTTCCAGGCGCTGGACAGCCGGCGCATGTATACGCCCAACCAGGACATCAGCTACTACACCGTGGCTGACTCGCATCTTTCGCGGATGCCACTGTCCTACCGCCGCGTGGAAGACATGGACCCGTCCATGTCGTTCATCAAGTTGATGATGATCGACGAGCCCGACGTGCTGGATGCCGCCATCGCGCGCCTGCCCAGCGAACTGACCGAGCGCTTCGCGGTGCTGAAGAGCGCACCGTTCTTCCTGGAAGTGTTTGACCACCGCGCTGGCAAGGGCCCAAGCCTGCAGAAGCTGGCCGAGCACTTGGGCATCGACCGCGCCAACGTGATGGCCATCGGCGACCAGGAGAACGACCTGACCATGCTGCAGTACGCCGGTACCAGCGTGGCGATGGGCAATGCCATCGACTCGGTGAAGGTGGTGGCGCGGTTCGAGACCACCAGCAATGCAGACGAAGGCGTGGCGCGCGCCATTGAGCGTTTCGTCCTGCAGTAACCGCGCGCCCCTACGCCCCGGTAGGTGCCAACCTTGGTTGGCACACGCACACCGTATGCGCCGACCAAGGTCGGCCTCTACCAGGTCCCATCCGCCCTGGTAGGTGCCAACCTTGGTTGGCACACGCAGACGGCAAGCGCCGACCAAGGTCGGCCTCTACCGGGTCCCGTCCGCCTCGGTAGGTGCCAACCTTGGTTGGCACACGCGCACCGTATGTGCCGACCCAGGCTATACCCACGTATAACCCACCCATCCCCATCGCCATCCGCGCTGTACTACCGCGCAATGGCGAATGCGCCTGTGCGATGCAAGAATTTCGCACGTCGAAATCACCCCATCGAATCCCACGGCAGATGATCGCCTTCGTCTGCTGACCGGCGCACACCGCGCCGTCACTCCCTCAACGCAATCGCATCGCCAGCCAGGGCGCCGACACCGGTGCTGCAACGCGCTGGGCGTGCGCCTGCGCCGCTCTCTCCCTGCACCTGGATCTGCCCATGAACACCCCACCCACGACGCGCCTCGCTCTGGCCATCATCACGGCCATCACCGCACCTGCGTACGCCGCAGAAACGCACGATGCCACACATGACACCCCCACCACCTTGAACGCGCTGCAGGTCATCGCCACGCCACGCGGCGCGGCCGTTGCGCCTACCCAGGTGGTTGGCCCCAACCGCTACATCATCAAGGCTGAAGACCTCGACGCGATGGTCACCGGCAACAATGGCCTGGCCATGCTCAAGCAGGTGCCGGGCGCCAGCTACACCGCCACCGATGGGCTGGGCCTGGATATCTCGGCCACGAGCCTGTTCGTGCGCGGCTTCCGCATGAACGAAATGGGCATCACCTTCGAAGGCGTGCCACTGAACGACAACGGCTTCCTCTCGCTCACCGGCACCAGCGTGGTGAACGTGGGCGTGCCCGATGGCATCGGCGCGATCACGGTCAGCCCCGGTGGCGCACCGGTCAGCGTGTTCTCCAGCAGCGTCAACGGCGGCAGCCTGGAATACCGCCTGCGCGAGCTGCAGGACACGCCCAGCCTGCGCGTGAAACAGGGCGTGGGCAGCAACAACACGTTGGTCACCACCGTGTCCGGGCAGAGTGGCCAGCTCGGCGAGCATGGCCCGAAGGTGCTGGTCGACCTGCAGCGCGTGTCCGCCGACAAGTACCAGGGCGAGGGCACCCAGAACTTCCTGCGCGGCGACCTGAAGCTGCAGCAGGACGTCGCCTGGGGCGACTTCACCGTGTTCCTGTCCGACAGCAAGGCCAAAGTCTGGGGCTACAACAACATTTCCTTCGACATGATCCGCAAGCTGGGCTGGAAGGCCGACATCTTCTATCCGGACTACGCGTGGGCCTGGTACGTAGCCTCGCCGGAGAATGCGGACAAGTCCTGCGGCGCCTACACCTGCGGTGAGCTGTCCGAACTGATCCCGTACGACACCGGCCAGATCACCCGCGATCGCGTGTCCTCGATCAACCATCGCTTCCAGATCACCCCGGCGCTGAGCGGCAACGTGCAGTTGTACAACGCCAACAGCCACACCCAGGCCACGCTGACCGACCCGACCGTGCCGTCGCCCAACGGCGCACCGTTCTCCGAACAGGTGCAGACGCCGCGTGTGAATCGGCTGGGTGGCATGGTCAACCTGCAGTTCGAGACCGGCGCGCACACCTTCACCGCCGGTTTCTGGCAGGAGAAGAGCAAGGCCGCGGCCAAGACCGAGTGGTACCAGCAGCCGCTGCTTGGCGAGGGCCCGCCGCTGAAGGCCACCGGTCCGTTCGATGTGTACGGACCTGCGTTCAAGACCGACAACGCATCGAGCTGGGTGACCCGCTCGCGCCAGTTCTACCTGCAGGACGACATCGTGTTGAACGACACGCTGAAGCTGGGTGTCGGCTTCAAGGCCGTGGACTTCCGCACCAGCGGTGGCGGCCTGGGTGATGCCAAGGATCGCCCGGTGAACGGCACGCTGCGCGCGAAGAGCAACTTCCTGCCGCACGTCTCGCTGTTCTGGAGCCCGACCGAATCCACCGACGCCTTCATCGACCTGGCCAATACCATGAACGGCTATCGCGTGGCGCAGCGCGGCAACATCGGCTACACCGCCTCCGCGTGGACCATCACCGACCAGGAAGAGTTCGACCGCGTGGCCGGCACGCTGCGCCCGGAGAAGAACTGGAATCTGACCGTGGGCGCATCGCATCGCTTCGACCGGCTGACGATCACCGGTGACGTGTTCTACAACTGCATCCGCAACCGCCTGCTGTCGGCCGCCATCGGTACCCAGTTCGCGCAGATCAACACCGTGCGGTTGATGCCGAAGATGCACGTGATCGGCGCCGACCTCGGCATCACCGCCGACCTGACCGACCACCTGCAGTTCTACCAGGGCGTGGCCGTGGCCCGTTCGTACTACGACAGCGATTTCGTGGTGGGCGACACGGTGTACCCGATCAAGGGCAACGCCCAGCCGGGCTACCCGCAGATCTCGCTGGTCAGCGACCTGTCCGCCCACTTCGGTGACTGGCGCTTCGGTGCCACCAGCACCTCCTACCTGCGCCAGCCTTTCACCTACGAGAACGACATCCGCGTGCCGAGCTTCTGGCAGGTCAACACCTATGCCGCCTACCGCTTCGGTGCGGACAGCGCCGTGCCGGGCCTGGAGCTGCGGCTGGACGTGAGCAACCTGTTCAACCGCCACAACATCGGCACCGCCACCATCGCCGGCTCGTCGTTCTCGGGGGATTACCAGACCCTGCAGCGCAGCGCGCCCCGGCAGCTGATGTTCAGTACCTCGATGGCGTTCTAAGTAGATCCACGCCATGCGTGGATGCACCTGGCGGTCCCCAGGCAGGTGCCCAGATCCGTCCACAAACCCGCCTTGCGCAATCAACAGGGATTTTCTGGCGGCGACGCAAGGTTCCCACAATGTTGCTGGGTCATGCTGTCCGCATGGCTCAGTACAACCCCCGATCACCGTTGTTCGGCATACGGAGTCATGGACGGCCCCGGCAGGCGCTGTCCGTGGCGCCTGTGATCGACCTGCAGGCCGAGTACCAGTTCTGGCAGGTCTACGAACGCGTGGTCCGCCCGCTGCCCGGTGGGGGGCTGCGGCTGGCCTGGCTGGTGTGCCAGAAGGTGTACCGGGACCGGTGGCAGCACCCGCACGACAGCGACGAGGCGGCGTTGTCGCGGGTGTTGTTCGGCGGGAACATGACGGCTGACCGGGCGTCGGAGCTGGCGGAGCTGCACGCGCTGGTCAGCCGTCGGGTGGCGTTGCTGGCGAAGCGTGGGCGGGTGGATTCCGCGGCGTGATGCCTGCCCTTGGTGGGGTCGACTGTTAGTCGACCGCTCTTTGCATCTACTTCACAGAAGGCCGCGCTTCGCACGCGAGTCGACCAACGGTCGACTCCACCAAGAGCCAACCCGACCGGCATTTCTAAGGCTTTCCCCGATCCAACTGCCGATAGCCAATCGCTTCAGCCAGATGCGCCGTCTGGATCACCTCGCAACCCGCCAGATCCGCAATCGTGCGCGCCACCCGCAGGATTCGATGCATCGCCCGTGCGGAAAGCTGCAGACGCTCAATGGCCTGCTCCAACAGATCCTGATCGGCCTCGCGCAGTTTCGTACAGGCACGCAGCGCCGCCGGTGGCAGATGGGCATTGAGCCCGCCACGCGCCTGCTGCCGGGCATGCGCGGCTTCCACCCGTGCACGTACCGCAGCACTGGGCTCACCCAGCGGCGTACTCTCCCGCAGCTCCACCGCGTCCATGCGCGCCACGCTGATATGCAGGTCGATGCGGTCCAGCAGCGGGCCGGAGACGCGCGCACGGTAGCGGTTGATGCGCTCATCGCTGCACAGGCAGCGGTTGCTGCGGTCACCGGCCCAGCCACACGGGCAAGGGTTCATCGCTGCAACCAGTTGGAACCGCGCGGGATACTGCACGCTGCGCGCCGCGCGGGCGATGCGGATGTGGCCGGATTCCAGCGGCTCGCGCAGGGTTTCCAACGCGCTGCGGTTCCATTCCGGCAGCTCGTCCAGGAACAGCACGCCGTGATGGGCCAGCGAGATTTCACCGGGGCAGGGTGGGTTGCCGCCACCCACCAGCGCCGCCGCACTCGCACTATGATGCGGCGCTCGAAAGGGCCGCTGCCGCCATCGTCTTGGGTCCACCCCATCGCCACTCACCGATGCAATCGCGGCCAGCTGCAGCGCCTCAGTCTCTTCGGTATCCGGCAACAGGCTGGGCAGGCGCGAGGCCAGCAGTGTCTTGCCGCAGCCAGGGCTGCCGATCAACAACAGATGATGCCCACCCGCTGCGGCCACTTCCAATGCACGCCGCGCATGCGCCTGCCCGCGCACGTCGGCCAGATCCGGCAGCGGCAATGGCGTCGTGTCCACGCGTTCCACGGGCGGCAGCAGGCGCGGATTGCCCAATCCGGCGCAGCACTCCAGCAGGGTACGGGCCACCCGCACATCGGCGTGCTCGGCCAGAGCAGCTTCTGCGGCATTGCCCGGCGGCACCACCAGGATGCGTCCGGCTTCGGCCGCCGCAATCGCCGCCGGCAGCGCGCCGGCCACCGGCCGCAGTTCACCGGTCAGGCCAAGCTCGCCCAGGAATTCGTACTGCAGCAGCGACTGCGGATCGACCTGGCCGCTGGCCGCCAGAATGCCCAGCGCGATGGCTAGGTCGTAGCGGCCGCCCTCCTTGGGCAGGTCGGCAGGCGCCAAGTTCAGAGTGATGCGGCGCTGCGGAAAGTCGAAGCGTGCGCAGAGCAGGGCGGCACGGACGCGCTCGCGAGATTCGCGCACGCTGGTTTCGGCCAAGCCCACGATCTGAGTGACAGGAAGGCCGCCAGAGAGATGCACTTCCACCCGCACCAGCGGGGCATCGACCCCGGCGCGGGCACGGCTGTGGACCAGCGCCAGGCTCATGTGTGGTTTCCTGCAGAGGGGCGCTTGATGGTGCGGCGGCGGTGCGCCGATCACCATCGGAGTACTCCGGCGGTGCATATAGGATTTGTCCGGCCAGCCACTACGTGTGGTTCAGTCGTCGGGACGACGTCAGATATGTCGTTCGGCAGACCTCATCAACTCAACAATGTTGTCGAGGAGGGAGATCGGAAGGTTGCGCGATGCCGTCAACATGTGGGCTTCCATCTGCAGGCGCATACCTTCAGGCTTCCCACCATCGGCGATGGTGTTCCCCGTAATCAGCCAAGATACGCTCACGCACGTGACCCTGCTCAACGCATGCAGATGGTCGATAGACGGCACGAAGCCTAGTTCGCGTTCCCAGTGGCCCACCGTCGCCCGGTTTACGTTCAGGGCTTTGGCGAGATCGGTTTGAGATAGCCCGTTGCTGATACGCGCAACGCGGATCCGGGCGGACAGTGAATCAGTGCGGAACTCCATGAATACTCCCCTTCCTATGCTCCCTTGCACAGGGCGTGCGGGGAAGTGTGTGAGCGCCAATACAGATCGTCAATTCTGTAGCAGTTCTACATATGTCGGTTCTCGCACGAATATCTTCTTGAATGCGCTGAGGACGCTGCTTCTGACACGTGGCGATACGGGATGAACGCCACGTCCTCCCTATCTTTGGCCAAGACGTTAGCGACAGTGACGTCCTTTCGGGGCCAGCACGCAAGCGCAAATTCAAGCACTCGATTGGTGATGGTTGCCCTCTGCACGTAGTGAAAGCTGGGGCGCAACCGCCCGCGCGCGGCGGAAGCTGTGCGCGGCACAGCAGCGAGGTTGCAGCTGGATGCCGGCGGGCCGTTGAATCAAGTTGAGCCACAACGCTGATCACGTTCGCAGCTCAGAAGATCAAATGCCCACCATTACATGGAGTAAAGAAAAATGACCCAACGCACTGCTGGAAAGACTCTCTCGTCCCTCACGCTGATCATTGCGGGTGTCGCGGCAGCAGGTTCGGCTTCTGCTGCTGCATCGAACGGAGATTTCGCCAATGACATTGCGGCGTCGACGTCCATCCAGGCGGATATGCAGTCTCTGAGCATCAGTGAGTTCAGAGACGAAAAATCCGCGCTTCTCGCAGATGGGCACCATCACTCCGATTCATTCGGATCCCATCACCATCATGACACGGCGAGCAAGCAGATGGCATTTGCTTCGCGCATTGCCGCGGATTCCCGATTCGACGTCTGAAGAGAGAGGGGCGGGGATCTCTCCGCCCCTTGCACGTGAATCACTGTCATGAAGAGCCTATGGAGGCCGGAGGTGGCTTCTTGTCTTCGACCTCAAAGTGGATTTGAAGGGTGGATAAGAGCGGCCAGGAGCAAGTGGCGAGGACGGCGATCACCACATGGAGTAGGAGAATGAGTTCGATGGCCCAGGCCCAACCGCCAGATGTAGAAAACCCGATCTGCCTGATGGAAATCGCAGATGCAACAGAAAGCATGGAGTCGGTCGTCGAGGGCATCCTCTGGTCAAGACTCCGCAGGATGAGAGCGCGACTTCAGGAAGTGCTTACCGACCAGCAGTACGGGGCCATGGCTCGTGTCATGCACCAGATGTACCAGTCAATCGGTGCCGATCACCAAGCCCGCGTACTGCTCAGTTCCGAGTTCTGTGAGCAGTATCTGTGCCTGGAGTCCGCACGGAAGGGTAGGCTGGAGGCGGGAGCCGACGAGCAGGAGAGGGCGGAGGAACAGGCCCGCGCGCTTGGCGCGCTGCACGACATCATCGCTCGGGAGAAGTCGATCGCCGAACTGGCACAGGGACGGACAGGCAGGTACCTGAGGGAGGCGCGGCAGTGGCAGCTCTACAGTCCGGTTGGAGACTGCGTTGCGGAGAAGGATGCCACGGGCGTGTGGACCCTTCGGCAGTTGCCGAAGCTGGGTGACTGTATCGCGTTGGATCTTGAGAGCCCACCGGCGCGGCATCATGAGCCACGCTCTGGAGTGCTGAGCCAACCGTGCCTGCCGCTGACCGATGCGGAGCGCGAGCATGTCTCGCGAAAGCTGTCAGACGCACTGGCGGCGATCGATAGTGCAGAACCCATGTACGGCCTTCTCATCCGCAACTTCGTCCGGCGGATCACCGTACGCAAGTCGGCAGACGTCACCTCCGATGAAGCCGGCCGCTACGGCTCGGAGCATGTGCCGAGGCAGCCGGGTTCCATTCGACTGCTGAACACGCATAACCCTGAACTTCTGGTTGAGGCATGCATGGAGAGCATCATGCATGAAAGCACCCACAACTATCTGGCCGCATGGGAGCTGGCCAACGGATTCTTCGTTGCCAATGACTACCAGCATCGTGTCGTATCTCCCTGGTCCGGGAATCCCATTCCCAACTCCTCCTACATCCACGCTGTCTTCGTCTACTACGTGTGCCACCGCTTGCTGAAACGTCATCTTGAAGTCTCGCCGGACCTGGGTGAAACCGCCAAGCGCCACGTCCAACGCAGGCTGGCCGTCTGCGCTGCCGGCTTCCTGATCGAGCAGGATCTCAGTGGTCGGTTGATGACCAAGGACGCCATCAATAGTGAGGTTGGGCAGATGATCGATCGAATGCAGGCCGAAATGAAGCGGCAGTATCGCTATGGGGAGTGGCAGCAATGAGCAGAACGGTCGTCATCCATGCGGATCACCTTGATCCTGTCGCCCTGCGGGCCATGGCTACAGGTGTCCCTGCCATGCACATTGATGAACTGATCCCGGTAATGGAGGGCCAACCCTGGCCCGAAGTACTCCGCTTGAGCCCAGGTGCGCATCTCGAGCGTCTGTTCCGCGGAGCCAATGTGGTGAATCGGGTCTTCTCACTGGCAGGAACGCAGATCGAACAGTTTCTGGCCGAGCGCGGAGTGGACGCCCGCTGGTTCCATATCCGCCTGCAGCCGCTTCTGGCGCTGGGGGTGAGCCTCTGTCACGACACGGGCACGCGCGGTGTGTCCCGGTGCCTGGCTCCATTGAACGTGCAGTGGTTTGAACTCGAACGCGCTCTTCCAGGCGCGAACACGCCTGACTTCGCCTACAGTTTTGGCTACGAAGAACCAGACCTGTCCCGCATCGAAGACCCCATGCAGAAGTCGGTATGGTCACTTTTTGACTGGCGGCAGGAACGGCAGCTTGATGATGAAGAGCGCCGCAGACACCAGTTCCACGTTTCCAGGCCGAAGGGCGTCCCCGTGGTTGCGTGGTTCCTTGGGCGGGACTACAGCGGAATCCACTTTCCCCGTGAAAGCGTTGAGGTCGATGGTGGTGTGTGCGAGCAACTAACGCGAGCGGCCGCACACGCCTTCCGATCCGAAGCGGGAGAGATGCTCCTGTACGTGACGGATGAGGCGGTAACCTTCCATGCATTCTCGCCTTACCTTCGTTCCGTCGCGGCCGATGCGGCTGTGCAGGATGCGTTGGATGCGTGGTTGCTTGCCGGCAACACCGGAGGTGTGAATGCTGCTTGAAAAGCTGAGCTCGCTGCGCGAGTCCATGGGCTGGGTCTACGGAAGCGAGGATCTGTGCGTACTGCTGTATAGCTTGGTCAAGCGGATGCGCCCACGCATCGTGGTTGAACTGGGTACCGGGTTTGGCGTCACTGCGGCCTGGATGGCCGGTGCGCTGCGGGAGAACGGTGGCGGTGTCATTCACACCTACGACAATGGCTCGCACTTCTCCAGCGAGCCAGGCATCAGGTTTGTGGAGGGCCTGCAGGGGCCGTTTGCCGATCTGCTGCGGGAAAAGGCGCAGGACTATCCCGCTTTCCTGAAGCACGTATTCCATTGGGCCGGGGTCGAGAATCACGTTGTCTCCAACTGGCAGGAAATCGGCTTTGCCGATATTGCCCGGGCCCCCGCCTTTGACGGCGGAGTTGACATGGTCTTCTCCGACTTCAATCACTCCCAGGACAGCATCCAGGCCTTGCTAGCGGCGTTTCTGCCGCGCATGGCGGAAAGCGCCTCGATCTTCATCGACAGTGCCTCTACCCAGCGGCTTGGTTACCTGACCCTGGAAGCCGTTGTGGACGCCCTGAATCAGAACAAGATACCCAGGGCGTTCATCAAGGATCGCAGCGAGAAGGGCATCGAAGCGATCCTTCGGATCGTCCAGCGCTCGCGCTTCCGCCTGATGCATCTGCTGGAAGCCCGCGACAGGGCGCAGAACAGCACAGCGTGGATCTCGATTGAACCGGTGGACGTGATTCCGACTGCGGCCACATTCCTGCATTAGAGAGACGTATATGTTAGGCCATTACTTTGCGCTGGCCCGCACCAGGCTTCTGGAAACCAAGGGAATGAGCGCCGCGCTGATCCTGGCGCTGGGGTTGGGCATTGGCGCGAGCATGACGATGTTGACCGTCGTGCGGACAATGACGTGGGATCCACTGCCGGGGCGAAGCGAGCATCTCTATCACCCCTTCATCGACGCACTCCCCACCTCCTACGACGTCAGGCCTGGCATGGACCCGCGGGTGGCCCTTACCTGGGTAGATGCCCAGAACCTGCTGCGGCAGGCCCCGGCCTCCCATCAGGCCGCGCTGGCATCTGCTCGTCTATTGGTGGATGCGCAGCGCAGCGTGCAGATTCCATTCTTCACGCAAGGGCAGTATGTCACTGCGGATGCGTTTGCCATGTTCGGCATCCCAGTGGTGCAGGGCAGGGCCTGGACGCGTGAAGATGATGCTGCCCACGCCCGGGTTGTCGTGCTGGGTCAGGATCTGGCTGCTCATCTGGGCGGTGAAGGCCTGGTGGGTACGACTGTTCGGCTGGGTGGCCAGGCATTCACGGTGGTGGGTGTTGCCGGTCCGTGGAGCCCGCGCCCACGGTTCTATACGGACCTTCAGCAGGACGTGTTCAAGGGGCGCGAAGACTTCTTCATACCGTTAGGTGTCGCGGCAGAGATGCAGATGACGGTGTCCAACAGCGTCTTTTCATGGAGTGGTGACAAATCCCCCAATCGCCTGCAGGACGCTCGCACGTCGTGGATCCAGTTCTGGGCCGAGTTGCCTGACGCGGCCAGTGTCGAGCAGTACGAGCGCTTCCTGGGCAACTACGCACGTGCACAGCACCAGGCGGGAAGGTTTGACAGGACAACTGCACCGCGGATGGTGTCCCTGAAGGACTTCCTGGTCGAGCATCGCATCATCCCCAACGAGGTGAAGCTGCAGTTGGCGCTGTGCCTGGGGTTCCTGATCGTTTGCCTGCTGAACATGAGTGCCTTGATCTTCGCCCGCTTCATCCGCCGGTCCCATGAAATATCGGTCCGTCGGGCGCTGGGTGCGCGTCGGCAGGACGTCATCTATCAGCTCTGCACTGAAGCACTGATCATCGGCGGCTTGGGCGGGGCGGTAGGGTTGATCGTTGCAGAGGCCGGCCTCTACCTTGTGCGGACGCAGCCGGAAGACTACGCCTCGCTGGCCAACATGGATCTCAGCATGGCCGCTCTCACCATGGGCCTGGCGTGTGTCTCCAGCGTGATCGCTGCGTTCTTCCCTGCGCTGCGCGCTACCTCGGGCCGTCTGGCCATGCAGATCAAGGCGTCAGAATGAGCATTGCAGAAGTTCCCCTTGTCGTCCGCGCGCTCACCCGCAACCGCGTCATCGCGTCCATTCTTCTGGTGCAGGTGCTGGTTGCCACCGCGTGCGTGACGAACCTTGCGTTTCTGCTGTCCGAGCGGCTGGGAACCCTCACCTACAAGACGGGCCTGGAAGAGGCGAACCTGGGCGTCATCGAGACCGAGTACCTGGGGCCTGCAGCAGCCAACCCTGCAGCCTCGATCAGGACCGACCTGGAGGCCATCCGGCAACAGCCAGGCGTCGAACAGGTAGTCGCAGCAGAGTCGCTTCCCCTTTCCCAGCGCAGCTGGTCGGTGGGATTCACCAACAAGGTGCTTGAAGACAATGACATCTCCGGTATCGTCGAGGCAGAGCCGACTGTCTACACGGCATCTTCGCCAGCAGTCCAGGTGTTGGGCCTGACCCTTGTTGCCGGCCGTGACCTGTCTGCGGGAGCGTTCGTGCCGATGGAGGCCAGCGCCGACTATGCCGGGCTCTACAAGGCAAGCGAGGCCGTTGTCTCGCAGGCACTGGCAGACAAGCTGTTTCCGGAAGGCGGCGCAGTCGGCAAGTTCCTGTATGCCGATGCGCAGCATCCCATCCAGGTGGTCGGCATCGTCAAGTCGCTTTCCCGGCCTGTTCTGAAGACCGATGCAGACAATGACATGTCACTCATCCTGCCGCTGATTCCGGACGGGCCTCGCGTGATGTTCGCCATCCGTGCCGCGGATGGGCGGCTGGCGGATGTGATTGCGTCCAGTGAGGCGGCCTTGTCGCAGCGCGACGCAAACCGCACCATCGCCCGCAGCACCTCGTTCCGGGAACTGCGCGCCGACTACTTCCGCCACGATCAGACCATGGCGATAATGTTCCTGAGCTCCGGGTTGGCGCTGTTGGTGGTAACGGCTACGGGCGTGTACGGACTGGCCAGCTTCTGGGTTCGCAAGCGGTATCGTCAGATCGGTATCCGGCGCGCATTGGGTGCCCGGAAATCCGACATCCTCCGGTACTTCCTGGTGGAGAACCTGATTCTCACCGCCACCGGGTCTGTTGTCGGCACCGTACTGGCCATCGGCCTGAACATGGCCGTGGCCCGGTACTACGAGGTGGCCAGGATCGAGACGCCATTTCTCGCCATTGGCGTACTGACCGTGCTTCTGTTGGGCCAGGCCGCAGCATTTGTTCCGGCCCGACGAGCAGCCAAAGAAGCCCCGGTGGCGATCCTGCGCAGCGCCTGACCCGGACGGGTCTGTCATCCGGCCAGTGCTCGCGCCAAAGCACCGTTCCTTACGGCTACGCGATGGCGACTCGGAGGAGTTGCGATAGACAAGGCGTATAACAGGGCAGTGGAAGAAAGGAGTAACCGGCAATGCGATGCATTCGGATACTAACCCTCCTCTCGCTCATCCTGGGTCTGCTGGGGTGCAGGGACGAGGTGGAGAGTTCAACGTATCCCATGGGTCAGAGTGGAAAGACCTGCACTGCCGACAAGGGCTTTGATCGCCACCCACCTGAAGTGGTTGTTTCCGAGCTTTCCAGACGGGCGTTGGATAGTCGCAGGTTGACTCATAAAACAGTCTGCGGCTCGGTCACCAGTTGGGAGATCCTTCCCTCGGGGGCTTCGATCAATCAGATACCTCCGCCAGATGTTTATGTAAGCGTCCGGCTGAGGGAGGACGGCTCCGTTTCCGTCAGTACGGACCGCCCATGATGTCGGCGCTGCCCCTGATGCTCGAGCATCAGGCCAGGATCACAGGACGGTAGGATTGCTACGTGTGGTGCCGGGTTCGTCGAGTACCCGGAGAGGTCAGCCTCTGGCCGGAAGCGAATCTGATCGATGACAGTGACGCAATCCGTTCAATACGACCGGTCAGCCCAATCTGATGGTCGCGGATGGTTGACGTCCAAGCGAAAGTGCGGACGGGCCCCCTTGGCAGGAGCCCGCCCTGGAACGAACTAGATCAGGTCAGGTTGTAGCGCTCTCGGATTGCCGCGAACAGCTGATCAGACTCTTCTTCGGCACGCCTGTTCTCCTCGGCCGCGAGTGGCATCAGTTTGATTCCGTCGACGCCCCCGACATACGCGGGTCCGCCGACATCGTCGTCATACGGTGTACCGTCCTCGTTGATCGCTTCATGTCGATCCTGGCTCAGGTCCCGACCCAGCATGCGCGAGAGATACATCCAAACCCAAGCGCGGAACGGCGTCTCGCCTCGATATTCGATGAGCTCACGCATGGCGGATACTTCGCCCTCGCGTGCGAGCATGGTCAGCCACTGGTGGGCCAGCTCAGGGTGACCGTGTGCATCGGCCAGATCGACCATATCGTACGGATCCATTTCATCCGACGGCTCAAGCTCAAGCGCACCAGGGTCACCGTATCGCTCCGCGGTGAGCAGCAACGCGCGCCTATTCCCACCCCGTGCAGCAGCAAGGAGGTGGTACCGATGTTTGGCCACCACTTGAACGAACGAGCTATCTCCGCCCGTGGCAATCTCCGCGAAGCTCACCGGCTCGGACGACCACTGGCCTTGCCGGCGCAGCTCGCGACCGAAGCGGTGGTCATCCTCCTCTTGCAGCCCCCCGTACGGCTCGAGAATGTACGCGGTCGCCAGGTGCGCAACCGCTACGCCGCGCGCTGCCGCCGCCTCCAACCCTTCCAGCAGCAAGGGGAGCTCGCCGAGCAGCGCATCAACCCCTTGCTGCATGCGGCTGATCAGGTTGATCGACACCCACTCGGCAACCTTAGCCGAATCTGCATCGCCAGACTCGTCGGCTTCGGCCCACTCGTCTTCATCGCTCGTGAGCGCAGCAATCAGCTCCTCGAAGCGAACCGGCGCATAGCCGGAGTCGCCGAGGAAGGTGACCAGGCCTTGGGCCGTGCGTTCGGCCTCCTCGGGTGACATCCCAAAGTGCAGGCACCGCTGGATGGCCCGGTCTTCATCCACTGTGAGGTCAGCATCGCGCCAGGCCACGTCGCACCACCCGGCCTGGTGATGGAACGCGGCGTGACTAGCAAACCCGGCGGCGGCCGCCAGCAGCTCATGGACCTGGCTGCGGGTAAGCGACGCGAAGCCCTGCGCCCGAAGGTGCGCATGGACATGAAACATATATTGCTTGATAGGCATGACTCGTCCTCGATGGCCAAGCCGATCCGGGTCAGGCGCACACGTTTAAGTCCCCGGCAGCTGGCCAGAAGAAGAATCGATCAGGGGATACAGCCTGTTTTTGCTCGTGTGCAAGCAAGGCGGGCGCCGGAGCCAGTGTATGCCGTTTGCTGCCGGGATTCCAAGCACCGGGCAAGACCCGCTCGGCGCGGGCATGACGTTGGACCGGTACCAGGCTCTATGCAGTTCCCGGCAGGCGGGCAACCCATGGCGCGACAGGCACGCTGCCGCCTGCCATCGGGAGCTGCGGACGAAGCGGCTATAGGGCTTCCGGCCGACGGCGGCCCAAAACTCCCAGCAAGCACCGCTGCCCATCAGGCACCGCCCCACTGAAGCGCCCAAACCGCGCCTCAACCCACGATGGCCCCGCACTCTCCACCAACAACCGCCCCGCGCTTTGATACAGATCCAACCAATGTTCGAAACTGATACGCAGCTGTTCGATATCCGGCGCCCGCCAACGTGCATCGGCAGGCATGCGGATCAGCACGCGCGAGGGCGCATTCTCCACGTCCATCACCAGCACGCCCTTGCACCGGATCTCGAAGGACGTCGCTCCGGCATGGCGCGCGTGCAGTTCAAAGCCCTCGTATGCCTTCGCGGTAACGAAGCCGAGCGCATCACTGCGCAGCTGGCGGTAATCGGCCGGCCGCAGCTTCTGGTAGGCCCACACCTGATCGTCCGCTGGCTCGGGCCACTCCAACCACATCGCGCCGATCACCGCGATGCACACCGCTGCAGCGGCAAGGCCGTGCATCTTCATTCGTCACCCCGCACACAGGCAGAAAACTCCGCGCAATAAGCGCGCTCAGTCCTTGGGTCGCATTCGCTCGTGGATGTAGGCGGTCAGCGCCAGATCGGCCATCACCAGCCCCTCCATCACCCGGTCGCCCACGTACTGCTCAGACTCACCGTTCTGGCGCGTACGCTCGGCGGCCAGCAGGATCTCCTGCACGATGCGCTGGCCGGTGAGGGCGCAGTCGGCATCGGACAACGCCATCTGCCGGCTGCGCAGGTGATGGCGCTCAGGCCAGGGCTGGCCGTCGGCCGCAGCGCCCGCGCCGATGGCGTGCAGGATGGCGATGAGGCTGTTCGGGTCCGGGGCTGGAGCGTTCGAGCGCGCTTCCTGGATGGGGCGCGGGGGCGGGGAGTGCGGTGTGGTCATGGCGGGCTCCGTGCATGCAGGCAGAAGCCGCCACCGATAAAGGTGGCGGACAGGGCGTGGCTCGAAAACCGGTGTGTGATGATCGCCGGTGGGCACGAGGCCCCCACGCCCCGCCCGCCATAGCCGGCAGACGGATTGCCAGCCGGCACCACGCAAGGTGATGCCGGCTGGCAAGCGCAAACTTCATCACAACAACGGGTTTTCGAGTCCCGACCACCGATGCACGGTGGTGCAGTAACGATTACCTGCTGTTGTGCGGAATGCCAACGGGTAGGGGTCAATGCCGCCAAAACCCGAGACGCTTTTGGCATTGTCGCATAGCACCGGAAGCGGCGAGAGCCTTGGCGTGCTGGGCGGAACGGCACTTCTGTAACGGAGTCGTCAGAACCTTCCGCCAGAGATGCAAGGCGCGGCAAATGCGACAGCATCGGGCCGACGGCAATGTGTGATCGCTAAGGCGAAGGAACCGGTGCGACGGCCGCTGATGGGTGACGCGTACTTCGCTTCCAAGCGTGAGTGACTTTCTGCCTATTGACCCCGTAGGACGTCACGCAGAATCTGACTACTGCTGTAGTCACCCGAAACTGTCCTGCGCGGAGCAGGAAGGATGTGCGGCGTTTGAACGGATTCCACCCACTGGCGCAGGCCAATACAAGGATCACTGTACGTGTTACGCCGCAATCGACTTCTTCTGTCTGCGGGTCTGATCCCGCTTCCGTGGTTCCTGTTCTGGACCAGCGTTGCCGCCGTGTTCGCGCCGGGCTACAACCCGCTTGCACAACACGCTAGCGAGCTGCTGCAGGAGCCAACGATCGCAAGCGTTTGCGCCAGGATTGCTGCCATCGGCTCCGGTGTGGGGTTTGTGGCGTTTGCCATTGGGGTATGGCGGGAGTCCGGCCGCCGGATTGCCGTAGGCGCGATCTGCTGGATGATCTTTGGCATCTCCATGCTGACCAATGGGCTCTGGCCCATGGGCCATCCGATGCACGGCTTCTACACCATCGGTATCGCAAACATCATTGCACCGGCGATGTCGCACATCGAACTGAGCGCGTGGTCTGCCAACCGAAGGGCGTACGCCGTGACCGCTTTGGTGAGCATTGCGAGCATCGTCTACCTCTGGTTGAACCTGGCCGGCGCGGATCCGGAGGGCTTCAGAGGGCTGACCCAGCGCCTGTTCTCATCGATCAACTCGCTGTGGCCATTCCTGGTGGCGTTGTATCTGCTGCGCAGGGATTCCAACGAGCTGAAGACGCACCTCGAGCACTGATGGGCACACATGCGGGTTGATGTGTTCAATTGGTGGCCGGCCCACTACTTCTGACTGGATGAAGGACCTCTCGTGATGAAACTTCCAGCCCGCTTCTGGGTGCATCTTTTCAGCCATCTGGGGTTCGTCGGGATCTTGGCCGGGCTGTTGGCCGGCTGGGTAGGGACGTTCTTCGAGGCCCTTGCCGGTCATTCCGATGCCGCAACCGACGCCGCCCGGGTGAGCGGCGTTGGAACGCTGTTCGGGTTCTGCATGCTTGCCCTGTTGCTGCTGGGAGCGCTGACCGTCTCTGGCGAGCTGTTCGGGCTGATCAGGCCGTACGACCGCAAGGCGCCATATCGGCATGAGGCGCAGGCGATGCATCGGAAGGTGTTGCTGATTGTCGTGGCGGTACTGTCCTGGGCGGGCCTGACTGCGGCGTTCGTCATTGGGTCGATGATGCGCTCCAGCTAGGTGCTGATGGTGGTGCTGGCATCTTCGGATTCCTCGGCAGAAGGAATCGGCGGGTTCGACACGGGAAGCCGGGCGGAGTGGTGATTCATCCGGAATCGGTTGCCCTGACCAGGGACAGCCTGCGGATTGAGGTGATACCGGTGCGGTCGCCGCGATGAGACGACTGGAGGATGAGATGCCGTGTGGCACGATTCGCGGATAAGGGCCACACGAGCGTGTTGATAGGAAGACGCCGACGTGCCCCGTCGGCGTCTTCCTCCATCAATTGATGATCTCCCCACTCCCCGAAGCAACAAACGCCTTCAACTGCCGAACGAACTCCGCGTCGTAGGCTTCCCACTCCACAATCTCCCCAACAATCCGCAACGGCTGCGTACTCCGATACGACCGCGTCGGGTTCCCGGGAAACTTCTTGTTGGTCACGTTCGGGTCGTCTTCAAACGGCCCGGTCGGCTCCACCACATACACGCGCGGCCGCCCCGCACCGCGGGCCATCTCCGCAGCCAGCCCGGCGCCCTTGGCAATGGTGGTGAAGTAGATGTGGTTCATCACCACGCTGTCGCGATAGTTGGAGCGGTAGCCCGCACTCAGCAACTCGCCCGCCGCCAGATCAGCGCGGGTGCCGTGGTAGAACGGCCCGGCGACCTGGCCGCAGGTGTCATGCGCAACGGGTGTCCATTCGGTGTCCTGCGCCATCGGCACTGCCCCTGCGTGTCCTGCCGGATCGACAGGCCGGCGAGTCTAGGGCGCCCGGTGGGCCTTGCTGCAAGGCCCCATCCGGGAAATAATCTGTAAACGGGAGGCGCGGTGCGCCTCCTTTTTTCATTCTGCGGCGCCGCGCCCTTCCAGCTCGCGCACGGCGGTTTCCAGCGCGTCCAGCTTCTCGCGGGTCTTCAGCAGCACGGCGCGCTGCACTTCGAACTCCTCGCGGGTGACCAGGTCCAGCTTGGCCAGGCCGGCCTGCAGCGCGCTCTTGAAGGTGGCCTGCAGTTCCTCGCGCGATTCGCGCAGGCCCGGCGGCACCAGGTCGCTGAGGCGACGGGCGAGGTCATCGATGTGGTTCAGGTCGATCATGGGGTGCTCCGTGGGGGTGGGCCCGTGCATCCGGCGCGGGCAGGCCATTCGGGCACAAGGATACTGCCGGCACCCATCGCCCGGACAGGCGGCGGCGGCTTCGCACGGGCCGCGTTCAGGCGCTATCCTCCACGCCGGAAGACAGGAGATAGACGATGAAGATGGTCATGGCGGTGATCAAGCCGTTCAAGCTCGACGACGTGCGCGAAGCGCTGGCCGAGCGTGGGGTCACCGGGATCACGGTGACGGAAGTGAAGGGCTTTGGTCGCCAGAAGGGCCATACCGAGCTGTACCGTGGCGCGGAGTATGTGGTTGATTTCCTGCCGAAGGTGAAGCTGGAAGTGGCGGTGACCGATGACCAGGTGGAGGCCGTGGTTGAGGCCATCGTGAAGGCCGCCGGCACCGGCAAGATTGGTGACGGCAAGGTGTTCGTGTACGACCTGGGCAGCGTGGTGCGTATTCGTACCGGTGAACTGGACGCGGACGCGTTGTAACCCGGTTTCTGTAGAGTCGAGCCATGCTCGACTGCATTTCGCGCGATGCAGGAAGAGCAGTCGAGATCCTATGTTCGTGGTCAAGCCTGCTGGAAGCAGGCTTGACCCACCTTCAGCATGGCCGGATCGAAGTCCCGGCCGCTTTTGAAGACACCCCAGGCGATCCTGGCCAGCTTTCTGGCCAGGATGTTGAAGACGGCGGTGCTGGGGTGACCGCGTTTTGACAGCTCGTCGTAGAGCGGTTGCCCCCGACGACACCGCTTGAGCCCCATGGCGGCCATGTAGAGCATCTGGCGCAGCACTGGCGCGCCCT
>NZ_JAWIRT010000018.1:0-118667 GCF_036320045.1 Stenotrophomonas sp. SMYL20
TCCCCTTTGGGGGCCGTACGATCCTTTATCGACGTTCGTGTGCGGGATGGGGATCGCTCGACTCGTCTGTCGGCTAGTATCCGCAGATGCATGCTTGACGGTCCCTCCACCCTGGCTCCTACATACCGCGTAGGAGCCGGGAGGAACATACAAGCCATGCTCGACTGCGGTGGAAAGACAGTCGAGCATGGCTCGACTCTACAAGGCGGGCACCGGACGCCCCCGTGCGACAATGGGCGCCCCCACGCTTTCCCGGGCCGCTCCGAGCGGCCCGCCGTCGTCCTGATGTCCAATCCCGCTTCCCGTATCGCCACCGCCTCCCCACGCATTGCGCTGGGGGGTATCGGCCTGGCCGCGATCGGCGCCATCGCTGCTTCCGGCAAGGCGATCATTGTCAAGCTCGGCCTGCGTCACGGCGTGGATGCCACCACGCTGCTTGCCCTGCGCATGCTGATGGCGCTGCCGCTGTTCGTACTGATGGCGCTGTGGGCCGCGCGTCGGGCCGAACCACTGTCCTGGGCCGACCGAGCCCGCGTGCTGTGGCTGGGTTTCACCGGCTACTACCTGTCCAGCCTGCTCGACTTCCAGGGCCTGCAGTACATCAGCGTGACGCTGGAACGGCTGATCCTGTACTTGAACCCGACCCTGGTGCTGCTGATCAACGTGCTGCTGGCGCGCCAGCGGCCGGGCCGATGGCAGATCGGCGCGCTGGTGCTGAGTTATCTGGGCGTGCTGCTGGCGTTCGGCCATGACCTGCAGCGCGAGGGTGGGCAGATCATCGTTGGCAGCCTGCTGGTGCTGGGCAGTGCGCTCAGCTATGCGCTGTACCTGTTCGGCAGCGGGCAGGTGGTCGCGCGTATCGGAGCGGTGCGGCTGACCGCTTACGCCAGCTGCGTGGCCAGCGTGCTGGTGCTGCTGCATTTCGCGGTGACCCATCCGCTGCCGTTGTTGTGGCAGGCGCCTGCGGCGGTGCAGTGGTTGTCGCTGGTCAATGCCACCGTGTGCACGGTGCTGCCGGTGCTGGCGATCATGCTGGCAGTGCAGCGCGTGGGTTCGTCGCTGGCCGCGCAGGTCGGTATGCTGGGCCCTGTTTCCACCATCGTGATGAGCCTATGGCTGCTCGACGAACCGATGGGGCCGGCGCAGATCGCCGGCACCGTGCTGGTGCTGATCGGCGTTCTGCTGGTAACCCGCCTGCGGCGCTGACGCCGGAGCAGGCGCGTGCGCGCATCCTGGCGGTGATCCGCGCGATCCCGGCGGGGCAGGTGATGGGCTATGGGCAGGTGGCGATGCGCGCGGGCCTGCCCGGGCGTGCACGCCTGACCGCGCGCATCCTGGGCCAGAACGACGACCCGGACCTGCCCTGGCATCGCGTGCTGCGCTCGGATGGGCGCATTGCCATGGAGGAAGGGTCGGCCGGCTGGCGCGAGCAGTCACAGCGGTTGCGCGCCGAGGGCGTGCGGGTGGAGAACGGCCGGGTGCGGATGCCGGCGGCTGATCCGGCGGCAGCACTGGATGCCGCTGTGTGGGGTCCGGGCTGAGCAACGCTGGCGACTGAACAGGCCGCGCCTGCCGGTCGCCAACAAGACACGGTGCTGCGGCTATGATGGAGGCCGTTCCATGCCGGTGCTCCCATGTTCCCGCGACTGCCTACCGTCACCAAGGCCCTGCTGATCGCCAATGCGATCCTGTTCCTGCTGCAGCAGCCGTTCCTGCTCGGCATGCAGACCTTCGAGCCGTTCATGCTGCAACCCCTTCAGCAGGGTTTCGACGCATTCTCGCCGGGCGGCAACTTCCAGCCCTGGCAGCTGCTGACCTACGGCTTCCTGCATGGCAGCTTCGGCCATCTGTTCTTCAACATGCTGGCGGTCTTCATGTTCGGCGCGCCGCTGGAGCAGACCTGGGGCGAGAAGCGCTTCCTGCTGTATTACCTGGTGTGCGTGGCCGGTGCCGGTGTCTGCCAGCTGCTGGTGGGTACGCTGCTGGAAAACCCGGCCACGGTGCTGGGTGCTTCCGGTGGCGTGTTCGGCCTGCTGCTGGCCTACGGCATGCTGTTCCCCAACCAGCGGGTGATGCTGCTGTTCCCGCCGATCCCGATGAAGGCGCGTACCTTCGTGATCCTGTTCGGTGTGGGCGAGCTGGTGCTGGGCATGACCGGCTGGCAGCCCGGCGTGGCCCACTTCGCGCACCTCGGTGGCATGCTGTTCGGCTGGTTGCTGATCCGCTACTGGCGCGGGCAGCCGCCGTTCAACAAGCGCCGCCCGCCTGGCCCGCCGAAGCGCCCCAACCATCTGCGCAGCGTCAAATGATCCGAAGGATCATTTGACGCTGTAGGTGCCAACCTAGGTTGGCACGCTTTGAATGGGATCATTTGACGCTGTAGGTGCCGACCGTTGGTCGGCACGCTTTGCTGCCTCGTGCCAACCAAGGTTGGCACCTACCAACAGCAGATGATGCAGGCGACGGGGTACACGCGCCTCCACGATGGCGAGGCTCTACAGATCCTGCAACACCACCTGCGCGGCATTGTGCCCGGGCGCACCGGTCACACCGCCACCGGGATGGGTACCCGACCCACACAGATACAACCCCGGAAGGGCGCCGCGATAGCCGGCCTGGCCGAACATCGGCCGTGCCGAGAACAACTGGTTGGCACTGAGCGCACCGTGGAAAATGTCGCCGCCGACCAGGCCGAAGGTGCGTTCCAGATCCAGCGGCGACAGCACCTGCCGACCGAGCACGCTGCCGGCAAAGCCGGGCGCATACCGTTCGACGGTGGCAATCATCAGGTCCGCCACAGTCTCACGGTGATCATCCCAGTGGCGCCCGTCGGGCAGTACCGGCGCCACGTGCTGGCAGAACAGGCTGGCCACATGCTGCCCGCGCGGCGCCAGTGAATCATCCAGCGTGCTCGGAATCAGCATCTCTACGATCGGTTCGCGCGACCAGCCTTCGCGGCGCGCATCCAGCCAGGCGCGGTCCATGTAGTCCAGGCTGGGGGCCATGATGATGCCGGCGCTGAGGTGATCGCCGGGGCCGGGCAGGGCACGGAAGTCCGGCAACCGCGACAGCGCCACGTTCATCCGGAAGGTGCCGGAACCGCAGCGCCAGTTCGTCATGCGTTCGCGTGTGGCAGCGGGTACTTGCGTCGGCTCCAGCAGCTGTTCGTACAGCAGCTTCGGATTGACGTTGGCCACCACCGCGCGTGCACGCAGGGTTTCGCCGTTGACCAGTTCCACCCCCACGACGCGGCCTTGTTCGGTCAGTACCTGTTGCACACCGGCATCCACGCGAAGTTCGGCCCCGGCCTCGCGCGCCGCGCTGGCGATGGCCTGGCTGATCGCGCCCATGCCGCCGATCGCGTGGCCCCACGCACCCTTTACGCCATTGCACTGGCCGAATACGTGGTGCAGCAGTACGTAGGCACTGCCCGCTGTATACGGGCTTGCGTAGTTGCCGACGATGCCATCAAAGCCGAACAGCGCCTTGATCGGCTCGCTCTCGAACCAACGGTCCAGGTACTCCGCCGCCGACAGCGTGAACAGGTCCAGCAGTTCCTGCCGCAGTGGCGCATCCAGCGCCGCCAGTTCGCGGCCGAGTTTCCCCATCTGCCATAGTGCGGGCAGCGCACGCCAACCGCCTGCTACACCCAGGTCGGGCGGCGCGCGCAGGGCCCATGCGCGCAGTACGTCGGCGAAGATTTCCAGGCGTGCCTCGTACGCGGGCAAGCGCTGCGCATCCCGCTCGGAGAACTTCGCCACTTCGGCCTGAGTGCGGCCAGGTGCCGACAACAGATAGCGGTCGTCGGGCAATGGCAGGAAGTTGTTGGCCGGGCGCGCGACGATGCGCAGCCCATGCGCATGCAGCTGCAGGTCGTCGATCACCTTCGGCTGCAGCAGCGAGACCGTGTACGAGGCGACTGAATTGCGGAAGCCGGGATGGAATTCCTCGGTGACTGCAGCGCCGCCAAGAACGCAGCGACGTTCCAGCACCAGCACCTTCTTTCCGGCACGTGCCAGATAGGCCGCGCAGACCAGGCCGTTGTGGCCACCGCCAACGATGATCGCATCCCAGGTCATCTGCACCTCGGAAAAAGGGGACGGAGGGGATTAAGTCGCAACTCGCATGGGGTCACCGGCAATGGGGAAAAAACGACTTAATCCCCTCCGTCCCCTTTTTTGATCGCTGCTTCGATGGTGGCGATGTCGATCTTCTTCATCGGCATCATCGCGTTGAATGCGCGCTTGGCCAGTGCCTTGTCCTGGCTGGTCACCGCTTCGATGAGCATGCGCGGGCTGATCTGCCAGGAGATGCCCCAGCGGTCCTTGCACCAGCCGCATTGGCTCTCCTGGCCACCGTTGCCGACGATCGCATTCCACAGGCGGTCGGTCTCGGCCTGGTCCTCGGTCTGGATCTGGAAGGAAAACGCTTCGCTGTGCTTGAACGCGGTGCCGCCGTTGAGGCCGACGCAGGGGATGCTGCAGACCGTGAATTCAACGGTCAGTACGTTGCCTTCCTTGCCGTCCGGATAGTCACCGGGGGCGTGATGCACGGCGGTCACCGCGCTGTCGGGCAGGATACTGGCGTAGAAGGTGGCGGCCTCGAGCGCGCCGTTGTCATACCAGACACAGATCGTGTTCTTGTGTGCCATGTCGGGGCTCCACGTTGGGCGAAGCCGCAGCGATAGCATGCGCGGTGTTAATCCGGGATCGTGCTGCACCTGCAAAAAAGGAGGGCGCCCGAAGGCGCCCTCTGCGTTACCCGTGTGGCAGCTGGATCAGCGCCAGACCTTGATCTGCTCGGCTTCACTGCGCTGCATCGGCTGGCCGGCCTTGCAGCTGAAGGTGGCGCCGAAGGCCGGCAGGTTGGCCAGCGTGCCGTTGCTGCGCCACAGGCCCGGTGCACGGATGTCGGCGGTCAGGCGACGTACGGCCTCGTTCGGCGCCAGCTGCTGCGCCCACAGCGCAGACCAGGCGCGGAAGAAGCCCTGCTGCTGGGCCTGCTTGGCCTTCGGCTCCTGCGCGACATACGCCGCCCAGGCCAGTTCCAGACCGGCGATGTCGGCCAGGTTCTCCTCCTGGGTGAGCGTGCCGTTGACCTTGGCACCCTTCACGCCCGGGAAGTCGTAGGCGCTGTACTGCGCGGCCACGCGGTTACCGAGCAGGGTCCAGGCGGTCTTGTCGGCCGGGGTCCACCAGCTGCGCAGCTCGCCCTTGGCGTCGACCAGCGCGCCCTTGGCATCGATCGCGCGGGTCAGCTCATGGCCGACCAGGCCACCGAAGCTGCCGAACTTGTCGGCAGCGTCGGCCTTGGCGTTGAACACCGGGCCCTGCAGGATCGCGGCGGTGACGATCAGGCGGTTCTGGGCCAGATCGTAGGCCAGCGACGGCTGCTGCGGCAGCACGTCCCAGCGACGGTCGGCGTTGCCCTTGCCGATGCGCTTCATTTCCTCGCGATGGCGCCAGGTCGAAGCAATCAGCATGTTGCCACCGAACGAACCGCGGCCCATCGGCTGCACGCTGTAGTCGAGGTCGCGCAGCGGGGTGCCGATCTCGATCTTCAGCGCAGCCAGCTTGGCCTGCGCTTCGGCCTTGGCTTCGGTGCTCATCCAGCTGCTGTTCTTGACCGCTTCGATCTGCACTTCGCGCACCTTGTCGACGATCCACGCCGCCTGGCGACGATCTTCGGCGGACAGGTAACGGGCAGCGTATTCGCGACCGACCATCGGGCCAGCGGCTACGTTGATCGCCTCCAGCACGTCTTCCCAGCGCTGCGGCGGCAGGGTTTCGCCACGCAGCACGCGGCCGCGGAATTCGAACTCGGCATCGCGGTAGGCCTTGGACAGGTACGGCGCCATCGAGTCGCCCACGCGCCAGCGCAGGTAGGCCTTCCACTGGTCCGGCTTGAGCTTGGTGACCATGCCGTCGAGCTGCTTGAACAGGCCCGGGTCGGCCAGCGAGACCAGGTCGTCATCCACGCCCTGTGCCTTCAGGAAGGCATCCAGCTGCAGGTTGCGGTAGCGGCTGTTGAGCTCCTTGGTGGAGATCGGCGCGTAGTTGTTGAACGGGTTGTTGATGCCGGCCAGCGACTGCGCATTGCGTGCCAGCTCGGTTTCCAGCGCGATCACCGCCTGCGACTCGGCATCCAGCTTGGCCGCCGGGGTGCCGGTCAGCGCCAGGATCTGCTTGACGTAGTTGCGGTAGCGGCCCATCAGCGCCACGGTGTCGGCGTCGGTACGGGTATAGAACGCCGGATCCGGCAGGCCCATGCCGCCCTGCATGAAGTAGCCGATGTGACGGTCCAGTGCTTTCAGATCGACGTCGGGGCCGAAGTTGAATGCCACCGGGATGCCGACTTGGTGCAGTGCGGCGATCGAGGCCGGCACATCCTTGGCCTTCTTGATGGCGTTGATGCGGGTCAGCAGCGGGGCGATCGGGTTGGAGCCGTCTGCTTCCACGGCCGCTTCGTCCAGGCCACTGGCCCAGAAGTCACCCAGCAGCTTCTGCACGTTGCCCTGCGGCGCCTTCATCGCTGCGTCGAGCAGTTCACGCTGCTGCTGGCGGCTGCGGTCGACCAGCTGGCCCAGCGCGGTGGTGGCGCCGGTCTGCGGCACCGGGTTGGCCTTCAGCCAGCCTGCATTGGTGGCGTCGTAGAAGTCGCTGCACTGGGCACTGACAGCCGGGGCACGCGCGGCCTTTTTCTTGGCGGCGAAGGCATCGTGGGTCGGGACCAGAGTCGCCAGGCTGATGCCCAGGGCGATGGCAAGCGGACGGAAATTGGGCATGTGGAACGAATCCGTGATGGATTGAGGGCGCGCGCACTATAGCAAGCCGCGCATGGGCGCGGCATGCACGCATCACGGCGCATCCGCCGGGCATGGCCCGGCGCTACCGGGTGTGTGGCATCGACATCGCATGCACGCATCACGGTGGCTCCGCCGTGCCGTGCGCCGACCAAGGTCGGCATCTACCAACGGCGTGGGCCTGCACAGGCGCAGCAGATCCACGCCATGCGTGGATGACGGGCGCGGCAAAAAAACAAAGGCCCGGGAAATCCCGGGCCTTTGCAGGTCTACCTTGGCATCAGCCAGGGCTTACCAGATCACCACCTGCTGCTCGCCGGCGCGGGCCATCGGCGAACCGGCCTTGCACTGGAAGGCCGCGGCAAAGGTCGGCAGGTTCGACGGCGCACCCATGGCTCGGAACTGCGCCGGCGCGTGCGGGTCAGTGGCCAGGCGGACCTTGGCGTTTTCCGGGGTGTACTTGGTGCGCCACACGGTGGCCCAGTTGAAGAAGAAGCGCTGGTCGCGGGTGAAGCCATCGACCTTTGCATCTTCCTTGCCGGCGGACGCCTTCTGCAGCGCGTCGTAGGCGGTAGCCAAGCCGCCCAGGTCGGCGATGTTCTCGCCCAGGGTCAGGTGACCGTTCACGGCCTGGCCGTCGACCTTGTACTGGTCGAACTGCTTGACCAGCTTGCCGGTCAAGCCTTCGAAGTTCTTCTTGTCAGCGGCGGTCCACCAGTCTTCCATGTTGCCGGTCGGCCCGAAGCGTGCACCCTGGTCGTCGTAACCGTGGGTCATTTCGTGGCCGATCACCGCACCGATGCCGCCATAGTTCAGTGCGTCGTCGGCCTTCGGATCGAAGAACGGCGGCTGCAGGATGGCGGCCGGGAACACGATCTCGTTCTGCAGCGGGTTGTAGTAGGCGTTGACCGTCTGCGGGGTCATGCCCCACTCGGTCTTGTCCACCGGCTTGCCGATCTTGGACAGGTTGAACTTGTAATTGAACTCACTGGCCGCGCGCACATTGCCCAGGTAGCTGTCGCGCTGGGTCTGCAGGCCCGCCCAGTCACGCCACTTGTCCGGGTAACCGATCTTCGGAGTGAAGGTTTCCCACTTGGCGATGGCCTTGGCCTTGGTTTCATCGCTCATCCAGCTCAGGCCCTGGATGCGTTCCTTCAGCGAGGCGGCCAGGTTCTTCACCAGCTCTTCCATCTTCGCCTTGGCTTCCGGCGAGAAGGCAACCTTCACGTACAGCTGGCCGAAGGCTTCACCGGCGTCGTTCTCGATGGTGCCCAGCACGCGCTTCCAGCGCGGCTTCTGTTCCTTCTGGCCATTGAGGGTCTTGCCGTAGAACTCGTAGTTCTCCTGCACGAAGGCATCGGCCAGGTACGGCGAGGCGCTGTCCACGGTGTGGAAGCGCAGGTAGGCGCGCCACACCGACGGATCGGTATCGCCCAGCGCCTTGCTCACTTCCTCATGGAAGGCCGGCATGGCCAGCGAGAACTTCTCCGGCGCGGCTACGCCCTGCGACTTGAAGAACTCGGTCCAGCTGAAGTTCGGGGTCAGCTTGTCAGCGTCGGCCAGGGTGACCGGGTTGTAGTACAGCTCGACGTTGCGCGACAGCTCCACGCGCGACTTGGAGGCCTTGGCCAGGCGGGTCTCGAACTTGACCACGTCCTCGGCCTGCTTGGCAGCGTCGGCAGCGGCGACGCCGGACAGCTCCAGCACCTTGGCGACGTGCGCCTGGTAGGCCTTCAGCTTGTCGGCGTTCTTGGCATCGGTGTAGTAGGTGCTGTCCGGCAGGCCCAGGCCGCCCTGGCTGGCGTAGGCCAGGTTGACGGCCGAGTTCTTGAAGTCGGCTTCGGCGCCGAAGCCGAACAGGACGTTGTCACCCTTGGCCGCGCTGCTGCGCAGGTAGTCGGCGATGGCCGCCTTGTCCTGCAGGCCGTCGATCGCGGTCAGGTCGGCCTTCAGCGGCTCGATGCCCTGGGCATTGATCTTGGCTTCGTCCATGCCGGTGGCCCACAGGTCGCCGACGATCTTCTCGATATGGTTCGGGTTCTTGACCTGCGCGACCTGTTCAGCCAACTGGTGCTGCACGGCTACCGAACGCTCGTCGAGGATGGTGAACGCGCCCCAGCTGGTGCGGTCGCCCGGAATTTCATTGGCGGCCAGCCACTTGCTGTTCACGTAGTCGCCGAAGGCGCCACAGGCGTCCTTGCTGGCATCCAGATCGCTGGGCTGGAAGGCGTTGTAGGCCGGCAGCTTGCTCTCGTCCAGCGTGTAGTTGGTGGCTTCGGCCGCAGCCGGCGTGGAGGCGGTGGCATCCTTGGCCGGGGTTTCGTTCTTGCCGCAGCCGACCAGCGCGGCCGAAACGGCCAGGGTCAGCAGCACGATCTTGGGAGTACGGGTCACTTTGATGGCCTCCAGGCCGAGTGAGTCAGGGAAGGGCCGCGGGGACGGCCGTGGGCCGAACAATACGCCGCCGGCCTGCCCTGCAAGGGTGTCGAAGGTCATGGCCGGGCGCAAGGGGGCCGCTTCGTGGGCCGGAAAAGACAGACCCGGCAAAAGCCGGGTCTGTCGGGGTACTGCGATCAGGCGTGGATCAGAACTTGTACTTCAGACGCACGAACGGGGTGCGGCCGTACAGGTCGTACTGGGTTGCGAATGCCGGGATGTTGCCGTAGCGGGCATCGCTGACGCCGGTGGAGATCAACGGCGGGGTCTTGTTGAAGATGTTGCTGACACCCACCAGGATTTCCCAGTCGGCCTGCGCGTAGCTGACCGAAGCGGTGTGGTACGTGCGCGAATCGGCAACGATGTCACGGTAGGAGTTCGGACGGCCCTGATAGGTGTACACCGGGTTCAGGTCGATGTCTTCGGTCTTGTGGATATAGGTGGTCAGCCAGTTGAACGACCAGTCGCCACGGGTCAGGCTCAGTGCCAGATTGCCCACGACTTTGGGACGGCCGATGTCGCCCAGCAGTTCCGAGGATTCCAGGCCGCTTGCAGCCGCACTGGAGAACACTTCCTGGGTGTCTTCGATCGTGTAGGTGACCTGGGTCTCGGCCGAGAACTTGCCGAACGAGAAGTCGTGATCGAAGTTGGCGGTCAGGTCGTAACCACGGGTGCGCTGCTTGTTGATGTTGATGTACTTGTTCTGGATCTCGGTCACCGCATACGGCTGGTTGCCGGTAGCCGGGTTGCGCTTCAGCAGGTCGCAGTAGCTGTTCGGGTACACCGTGCCGCCGTAGCAGCCGCGCATGATGTTGGTGCTGCCGAGCTGGGCGATTTCATCCTTCACTTCATAGTCGAAGTAGTCGATGGCCACGCTGAGGTTGGCGAAGGTCGGAGTGAACACGATACCCGCAGTCTTCGCACGCGAGGTTTCGGGAATCAGGCCACTGCCACCGCCGGTGGCGTACGAGGTACCGCTCGAGCCGCCGCCCGCATAATCGGCGGGAATACCTGCGGCTGCGCAGTTGGTCTGATAGGCGCTGTTGGAGCTTTCACCCCAGCGGACGCACGGATCGTTTGCCTGCTGGAAGAAGCCGGTCTGGTTGCCCAGGTACAGCTCATACAGGCCCGGAGCACGGTAGGAAGTGCCGATCGAGCCACGCAGACGCACCGATGGGATGATCTGCCAGTTCAGGCCGACCTTCCAGACGTTGTCCGAACCGGACACAGTGTCGTACTTGAATACACGGCCGGAGGCGTTCAGGCTCAGCGACTCCACCGCAGGCAGGCCCTTCAGCAGCGGTACGTCCAACTCGACGAAGGCTTCCTTGACCTTGTCGTTGCCCTTGGTCACATCAGCCGAGGACGAGCCCCAGATGTCACCGGCGCGCGACAGTTCGCCCGGCTGGTCGTTGATCGAGTAGTAGCGGTATTCCAGGCCGCCCGCAAAACCGACCGCACCCGCCGGCATCTCGAACAGGTCGCCGCTGACGACGGCGTTGATGGTGGCCTGCTTGTAGATGGTTTTGCCCCAGTCCCAGACGCCCAGCTTGTCGACCAGTTCATCGACCTTGCGGCCGCTGAGGTACTCCGGATCGAAGTAGTTCACCGCCGGAGGAGCATCGGTGTAGTCCAGGTCGCCGCTCTTGGAGGCCTGGATGGCCAGGTTACCGTACTTGCCCTTGGAGTGGCTGAAGTTCGCATTGACTTCCCATGCCCAGGTGTCGGTGCCCTTGAACAGGCCGTCAAGCTTGGTGGCAGCATAGAAGTAGTCGACCGTCACATCCTGTTGCGACTTGAACAGCATCACCGGATTGGCTTCGATGCGGGTGCCCGGCAGGTATGCGTACGGGAAGAACTGGCGCCAGGCGAACGTTTCGGTTTCGCGGCGGTTGAACAGGAACTGCGTCTTCCAGTTGACCGAATCGAAGCCGAAATCGGTTGCCAGGTAGACCGTCTTGCGTTCCTGCTGGTTGATGATCTGGCCCTCGCCCCAACGGGCGAAGTTCAACGGCTCATCGTAGAAGGCCTGGCCACGCGCATAGGTCTGGGTCTTGCGCGGGCGGTAGCCCGGCAGCGGGCCGACAGTGGTGCCATCACCCGACGGCACATAGCGGGTGCTGCCGATGTCGACCACGTTGTGAAGCATGTTGTTGCAGCCGGCCAGCGGGGTGCCGGCGTTGACCGAGCGATCTTCGCGATCGATGCGGTTGCCGTCCGCGTCCTTGATCAGGTCGTTGCCGCACTTCAGATAGTCGCGGTCGCCGCGGGTCAGCTCATAGTGCTTGTACCACTCGACGGCAGCCACGACGCTGCCCTTTTCGAAGTTCCAGCCATTGGCCAGCGACGCCGAGAACACTTCACCGCCGCCTTCGGTCGGGACGCGGCCGGTAACGGTCAGCTCCGGGCGCTCGATGTTCTTCTTGGTGATCAGGTTGACCACACCGGCCACGGCGTCGGAACCATAGATCGAGGACGAACCGTCCTTCACGATCTCGGCACGCTGCAGGATGGCGGTGGGAATGACGTTCAGGTCGAAGGCGCCGACGGCGCCACGGGTACCGGCCGGGCCGGGGCGCTGGCCATCGAGCAGCACCAGGGTACGGTTGGCGCCCAGGCCGCGAAGCGACACGGTCTGTACGCCGGTGCCGCCGTCCACGACGAAGCCGCCGAACTGGTGGGTGATCTGGGTTTCGGCCGAACCGATGGCCGACTTCTGCAGGAACTCGGCCACGTTGACCTGGCCTTGCTTCGCGTTGGTTTCGGCGTTGATGGTGAACACCGGCGAAGTGGTCTCGTAGTCCGCACGGCGGATCAGGGAGCCGGTGACCGTAACCTTGTCAAGATCGGTTGCGCGGGTGGAAGCGCTTGAGCTGCTTGACGCCTTTGCTTCCTGCTGGGTGGATTCCTGGGCCAGAGCCGGTGCGACCTGCAGGCAGGCCAGCACAGCAAGAGTCAACGGGACGCGGCTTGGCTTTGATTGGCGGTTGGCGTTGCGCATTTCGTTTTGATCCCCACTTGTTATGCTTCGGTTAATGGAGTGTATGAGTCGCGTAAAGTAAATGCAACATGAATATTAAAATATCTTAACTTGCTGTTGTTATAGGGAAATTCAGTATTTGGAGCATGGAAAAGCCCCTGCCTGGCCGGCAGGGGCTTGGTGAAAGCGAGGGTGCCCGGGGAGGGATCAGAGGCCGCCGGGGCCGCAATCCTTGCTCAGGTAGTCGGCCATGAGCGTCAATGTCGTCCGGAAGTGCACGGGGTACCAGGGCATGCTGTGCGGCATGTCGGGGATCAGCTCGAACCGGGCCGGCACCTTGCCCTGTACGCCGTTGTAGAAGTTCCTCGCATGGAAGGACGGCGTGCGTACGTCACGGTCGCCGACGAAGGTCAGCAGAGGAATCGTGGCCTTCGCAGTGTTCTGCATCGGGTCCATGCCCTTCACCGTGCGCCCCTGCAGAATGCGTTGCAGGCGGTTCTGGCTCCAGGAGGTGCCCAGCCGGCCAAGATCGGTGACCGGGGCGCCAGCGATGGCGCACTGGTAGGGGGAGGGGCTGCGCACTGTCGCGGCGGCAGCCGCGAAGCCGCCGTAGGAATAGCCGAAGATCGCGATACGGTCCTTGGCGGCGATGCCCTGTGAGACCAGCCAGGCGGCGCCGTCATCCTTGTCGTCCTGCATCTTCTGGCCCCACTCGGCGTCACCTGCCAGCCAGAGCTTGCGGCCAAGGCCGGCGCTGCCGCGGTACTGAGGGCGCAACACGGCGTAGCCGCGCGAAGTGAAGAACGGCACCCAGCCGGATTCATCCCAGCCGGTGTAGTCGCGTGCCCACGGCCCGCCGTGCGGATGAACGAGTGCCGGCAGCGGGCCGTCGCCCTGCTTCCAGCCCGGCGGGAGATCCAGAATCGCTGGAATCTGCAGCCCATCGCGTGCGGTGTAGGTCACCCAGCGTTGTTCACCGATCTGCTTGCTGTCCACCCAGGGGCGCTCATTGCCGAGTGGCACGACATCCTTGCGATCGGCCAGGATGAAGTAGCTCTTCGGGTTGCGGTTGCTTTCCGTGGTGAACAGGACGCGCGAAAGGTCGTCGTTGTAGCCGGTGATGTAGATGCTCAGGCCGGGATAGGCTTTCTGCAGGCCCTCCTGCAGGGCCTTCATCTGCGGATCCACGTACACGGCCTGTCGCTGCGGACCGTCGATATAGAAGCCGAGGACCTGGTTGAAGTTGCTCTTGCGCGTGCCCAGGATCAGTGAACTGATCGAGAAGGACGGATGGGCGGCCAGAGGCTCCTTGTCGAACTCCTTTTTGGCAGGATCGTACAGTCGCGCCTGCACCAGATCCGAGAACTGGTCGGTCAGCACGTACAGCTTGCCGCTGTCATCGTCTATGCCGACGACTTCCACCGTATAGCGTTCGCTCAGTCGGGTGGTCAGGGGGGCGTGCACTTCGAACTGGCCGGCGCTGTTCTTGATCAGAATGCGTTGTTCGAAATCGTCGGAGCCGGCGGATTCGACCTGGGTCTGGGTAAGGACTTCACCTGTGCGGGGATGGAACAGGCCGGGTGACGTGCGGGAGCTGCCTTTGAACAGCAGTTCGGTCTGGCCCGTGCGCAGGTTGAAGCGATAGTAGTTGGCCTGCAGCGTGGCCTCATTGAGCTGGCTGATGATGACCCTGTCTGCATCCAGCGGCAGCCCATGGACGAGCGAGGCGGTACCCGCAAGTTCGAGGCAGCGAAGGGTCTCGGGGCTGACCCCGAGCGTGCGGGTGTTGTTGGCGAACGCCTCGTCGAACTTGGTCTGGGTGGCGTCGGTGAGGTAGGCCTTGGTCAGGAAGGTCTTGGTGGCTCCCGTACTGTTGCCTTCACCGCAGCCGCCGAGTTTGCCTGTCCATTCCTGGCGCCCGATGACGAGGTTGCGTCCCGCCTTCAGTGCGCTTGCCGCGATGAACTTCATCCGGTCACCGGATGGCGTGATGGCGACCGGACCGGCGCCGAGGTTATCCAGGTTCCAGTTGGCCAGGGCGGTATCGCTGTTGTCGCTGCCGGGCGCGGCGACGATCGCGACCAGCTGCTTGCCGTCGGCGCTCATGGTGACCGACTGGATGGTGGGGATCTTGGCGAAATCCTCGGCTGGCAGAGGGCTTGCGAGGGCAGGGGCAATGCACAGCGCCGCCAGTGCGGCGGCGCCAAGGCGGGCGGGGGACAAGCGCAGTTCCATGGTCGGCAGGGTCCTTGTGGCGGGCACATCAATATGACCTGAAGATGAACGAAGACGTGAATCCAGTCAACTTGGCGTGAATGCCCGGGCGCGCGTCACGCCCTGGAGGGACGACCAGCAAAAAAAGACCCCGCCGGGGCGGGGTCTTTGGTGCGGCAAGGGCCTGGATCAGTGATCGCCGAACTCGTACTTGGCCTGCACATAGATGGCACGCCCGTAGGCGTTGTACAGGTAATTGTTGTACGGCTGGCCGCTGGTGCCGGCGAAGCTGAAGCGCTGGTTGTCCGGCATCTTGTTGAACACGTTGTTGACCATCAGCGACAGGGTCAGGTTGTCCAATGCACGGTAGTTCACGCTCAGGTTGTAAGTGGTGTAGGAGCCCCACTTGCCTGCCTTGTAGCCGGAGCTGTGGACGTAGTCGTAGCCATTGCCCACGTACGCCATGTAGTTCGGCGTCTTGCCAATGTAATTGGCGTACAGGGTGGTGGTCCACTTGTCCTTGGCCCAGCCGACCGAACCATCGGCGCGCACCTTGGCGTACGAGTCGTACACCCACATCGCGTACGGGTCACGCAGCAGGTCCAGGAACTCATCGCCCGGCTGCGGCTGCAGTTCGCGCTTGAGCATGTCGGTGTAGTTGCCCGAGAACTGAAGCGAACCGAAGCGACCCATGTCGTGCACGTACTTGAAGCTGGCGGTCAGCGCTTCCAGGTTCTGGCGGGCGACGTTCATCTTCGGGGTGTAGATCTCGTCCAGCACGCCGGACGCATCGCGGGTGATCCAGTCGTTGACGTTCTGGCAGCTGGCCGAGGTGTTGTTGGCCTGGCCGCCACGGCAGTAGTACTCAGCCAGCAGCAGCTGGTCGGAGCTGAGCGTATCGACCTCGTTCTTGATCTTCCAGTTGTAGTAGTCCACCGACAGCGACAGGTTGTTGATCGGTGCCCACACAACACCTGCATTCCAGACGTCGGCGGTGATCGGTTCCAGGTCCGGGTTGCCGGCGCGGGTGCCGAACACCGAGACGCTGTCATACGGGCAGCCGGTGGTGTTGGCCGGGTCGTAGCCCAACTGGCCGCAACGGTAGTAGTCGGTGGAGCCGTTGGCGTAGTAGCCGCTACGGCCCTGGAACGCGTCGGACAGCGTCGGAGCGCGGAACGCCGTACCGTACTTGCCGCGGAACAGCAGGCTTTCGATCGGACGGAACTCGACGCCGATGCTGTAGGTGGACTTGTCGACGGTGTTGCTGCCGATCTTGAAGGCGTCGTAGCGACCGGAACCGGTCACCGTCAGCATGTCATGCAGGGGCAGGCGCAGTTCGCCGGTCACCGCATAGTTGCTGCGGTGGCCAGCACCGGAGACCGCCGTGGTGCCCCAGACGCTGCCATCCATCAGGCCCGGATCGGGGCTGTAGTCCCAGCCTTCGCTTCCACCTTCAACGACCACGGCCAGGCCGGCGTCGCCGCCGGGCAGCTTGAACAGTGATCCATTGGTGACCTGTGCACGGGCCAGGTTCTGCCAGGTGCGGCTCTGGCTGTAGCTGTAGCCGGTGAAGGTCTGGAAGTCACCGGCCGGCAGCGGCGCGTAGAACGCTTCCCAGTTCGGGCTGTAGATGTCGTAGCCGGTGCTGGTGGTTCCCAGCACCGGGCCGAGCACGCGCTGTTCGAAGTAATCGTTGATCGGGTCATTCCAGCGCACGAAGTTGCGCTCGGTCAGCTTGTACTCGCCGCGGGTGAAGCTGAGGCTGTAGTCCCAGTTGCCGGCCGTGCCGCGGCCGCCCAGCGTCACCTGATAGGCCTTGTTGCGGTCGGTGTTCATGATGTCGCGGTAGCCGGCGCCGCCGATGTCTTCCGGGGCGAACACGCGCTGCAGGTTCATGTACTGGCCGCTGGCCTGGTCGTAGAAGCGGCCCCAACCGGAAGAGGTGCCCCACCAGGTGTAGCCGGAACCCGTCGCGTACTTGACCTCTTCCAGGCTGTACAGCGCATCGCCGAACAGCTGGAAATTGTCATTCACGTCGAAGGTGGCAGAGCTGTAGATCTGCGCGCTTTCCTTGCCGTTCTTGATGGTCTTGTAGCCGGTGCCATAGGTCGAGCCGCATGCCTGGCCGGTGGGCCGGGTGCCGAGCACGGTGGTGCCATCGAACTGCCCGGCGACGTTGGCGCACAGGTTCGGGTCCATCATCGCGTAACGGTTGTTGTTGGCCGGCAGCAGCACCAGGAAATCGTTGGAGACGTACTGCGGGCTGTAGCCGTCGGGATTGTTGACCTTGGTCAGATCGCGTTGGTAGCCCCAGATCGGGCTGGTCTTTTCGTACTGCACATTGACCAGCGCGTGGAAGCGGTCATCGACACCATTGAAGCCGCGGGCGCCGCTGAAGCGGAAGCTGTTGCCGCCGCCTTCGCTGTAGGCGCCGCCACGGACGTTGAGGACGCCACCATCCATGCGTTCCTTGAGGATGATGTTGACCACGCCAGCGATCGCATCGGAGCCATACAGTGAGGACTGGCCGCCCGGCAGGATCTCGATGCGCTCGACGATGTCGATCGGAATGCCGCTGATGTTGTTGAACGTATCGCCGCCGTTGTACAGCGCCGGATATGAAAGCATCGGGCGGCCGTTGATGAGGTACTTGGTGTAACCCGGGCTGAGGCCGAACATGCCGGCGGCTTCGGCGCCCTGGGTGAACGAGGCCGAGGTCTGGCCACCCTGCAGGCCGCCAGTGGACAGCGAGGACTGCTGCAGGACATCGGCAACGCTGGTGAAGCCGCGGGTCTGGATGTCCTCTGCGGTCACGGTCAGGACCGGCGTGTGGTTCTCGATCTCGGTCTGCGGAATCAGCGAACCGGTGACCGTCACGCGGTCAAGCTGGGTCGGTGCATTGCCGCTTTGCGCCAGGGCCGTGCCGGAGGCGAGCAGTGTGCCGAGCAGGGCGAGCGTCAGTGGGTGGCGCGAGAGTGTGGAACGATGGCGAGACATGGAAAATCCCCGTAGTTAGCGATGTCTTGGCTACCGGCTTCCGTGTCGGCTTAACGATCTGTTCAGTTGCATTCCATTCAGCCGGACCGTAACACGCACTTAACGCAGGGAACACACGATCGTCATTTCGTCAATCGGGCTTTTGCCTGAAAAATGGCGATATATCAATGACTAACGCCAATTGTTTTGGAGTGTTTCAAAAGATGGCGATATGAAGGGCATTCTTTCGTAGTGCATTTGCTGCTTCTGCATCAATGCTTTACCGAAGGCTTCCTGGAACCAAAAAAAAGGCCCCGCCGAAGCGGGGCCTGGTCCAGACACGAAGTCCGGAAAACGACGGGATCAGAAGTTGTACTTGACCTGGGCCGAGATCTGGCGGCCGTAGACGCTGTAGAAGCCGTCATTGAACGGGGTCGATTCGTTGCCCGGGTAGTTGTAGCGCTGGCCTTCCGGCAGCTTGTTGAACACGTTGTTGACCATCACCGACAGGACCAGATCTTCCTGTGCCTGGTAGTTCATGCTCAGGTTGTACGTGGTGTACGAACCCCACTTGCCGGCCTTGGCGCCGGAGGAGTGGACGTAGCCGTAGCTGCGGCCGGTGTAGGCCAGGTAGTTCGGGGTGCTGCCGACGTAGTTGGCGTACACGGTGGTGGTGAACTTGGCGATGTTCCAGGCCACCGACAGATCGCCGCGGACCTTGGCGAAGTTGTCGTAGTACCACATGTTGTACGGATCGCTCAGCAGATCCAGCTTGGCGGCACCCGGCATCGGCTGCACTTCACGCTTCAGCATGTTGGTGTAGTTGCCGGAGAACATCAGCGAGCCGAAGCGGCCGATATCCTGCTGGTACTTGGCCGCCACGGTCACCGCTTCCAGGTTCTGGCTGGCAACGTTGAGCTTCGGCGTGTACACGCGGGTCAGGTTGCCACCGGCATCGCGGGACACCCAGTTGGTCACGTCACCGCAGCTGGCCGAGGTGTTGTTCGGCAGGCCGTTGTGGCACTGGTACTCGGCCAGCAGCAGCTGGTCGCTGCTGAGGGTCTTGACCTCGTTCTTGATCTTCCAGTTGTAGTAGTCGGCCGACAGCGAGAAGTTGCTGACCGGGGCCCACACCACGCCTGCGCTCCAGACGTCGGCGGTGATCGGCTTCAGGTCCGGGTTGCCGGACTTTTCGCTGTACACCGAGGTGTTCTTGTAGAACGAGCAGGCCTCGTCACGCAGGCCGTAGCCCAGCTGGCTGCAGCGGTAGTAGTCGTTCTGGCCGGACGAGTACGAACCGCTCATGCCCTGGAAGGCATCGGACAGGGTCGGCGCGCGGAAGGCGGTACCGTACTTGCCACGCAGCAGCAGGCTCTCGATCGGACGGAATTCCAGACCGATGCTGTAGGTGGCCTTGTCGACGGTCTTATCGGCGATCTTGAAGGCGTCATAGCGGCCCGACGCGCTGACGGTCAGCTTGTCGTGCAGCGGCATGCGCAGCTCGCTGGTGACCGCATAGTTGCTGCGGTGGCCGGCACCGGCGACGGCGGTGGTGCCCCACACATTGCCATCAACGAACGCCTGGTCCGGCGAGTAGTCCCAACCTTCGCTGCCACCTTCCAGCACGACGGCCAGGCCAGCGTCACCGCCCGGCAGGCTGAACAGCGAGCCGTTGGTCACCTGCACGCGGCCCAGGTTCTGCCAGGTCTTGCTGCGATGGGTACCGTAGCCGGTGAAGCTGGCGAACTGGTCCGGAGTGATCGGCGAGTAGAAGGCCGCGTAGTCCGGGTTGTAGATGCCGAAGCCGCCAGCCGAGGTGCCCAGGCGCGGGCCCAGCACGGTCTGGCCGAAGAAATCTTCGATCTTGTCCTTCCAGCGCACGAAGCGGTTCTGGTCCAGGCGGTACTCACCACGGGTGAAGCTGGCGCTGTAGTCCCAGTCGCCGACCATGCCCTTGCCGCCCAGGGTGACCTGGTAGGCACGGCTTTCGTCGGAGTTCATGATGTTGTTGTAGTGGCCCGGGCCGATTTCTTCCGGCGCGAAGGCGCGCTGCAGGTTCACGACCTTGCCCAGGCCCTGGTCGTAGAAGCCGCCCATGACCGACTTGGTGCCCCACCACAGGGCGCTGGAGCCGGAGGTGAACTCGGTCTTTTCCTTGCTGTACAGCACATCGGCGAACAGCTGGAAGTTGTCGTTCACGTCGAAGGTCATCGACGAGTAGAACTGGCCGCTGTTCTTGCCGTTCTTCAGGGTCTTGTAGCCGGCGCTGTACACCGAACCGCAGGACTCGCCCGACGGGCGCTGGCCGACCACAGTGGTGCCGTCATACAGCCCAGCGACGTTCGCGCAACGGCTCGGGTCCATCATCAGCAGCTTGTTGTCAGCGTTGGTGATGACGGCGAAGTCGTTCGACGGAACCTGGGCGGTGTAGCCGACCGGGTTGTTCTGGCGGGTGATGTCGCGCTGGTAGCCCCAGATCGGGCTGCCGTTCTCGATCTGCACGTTGAACAGTGCATGGAAGCGGTCATCGAAGGCGTTGATGCCCTTGGCGGCGCTGAAGCGGATGTTGCTGCCACCGCCTTCGGTGTAGGTGCCGCCACGGAGGGTCATGGTGCCGCCGTCCATGCGCTCCTTCAGGATGATGTTGACCACACCGGCGATTGCGTCCGAGCCGTACAGCGAGGACTGGCCGCCCGGCAGCACTTCGATGCGCTCGACGATGTCGATCGGAATGCCGCTGATGTTGTTGAAGGTTTCGCTGCCGTTGTACAGCGCCGGATACGAGAGCATCGGGCGGCCGTTGATCAGGTACTTGGTGTAGCCCGGGTTCAGGCCGAACATGCCGGCAGCTTCGGCGCCCTGGGTGAACGAACCCGAGGTCTGGCCACCCTGCAGGCCGCCGGTGGTCAGCGACGACTGCTGCAGCACTTCAGCAACACTGCTGAAGCCGCGGGTCTGGATGTCTTGGGCGGTGATGGACATCACCGGGGTCTGGGTTTCAACCTGGGTCTGCGGGATCAGCGAACCGGTGACGGTGATCTTGTCCAGGTTGGTCGCCTTGTCCTGGGCCATTGCCGGGGCGGCGGCCATCAGAGCGGAAATCAGGGCGACGGCGAGCGTGTTGCGACGTGCGGTGTTGCTTACGTAGTTCATGTAGTTCCATTGGAGAGCAAAAACAAAAACGGCACTGCGCATGCGCCATCGCGCGGGCTGGAAATGCCAGCTCCGCAGCCCAAAACAGTGCGGGTCGAACGTAACATGAACTTAACAATCTGTGCACGAATCTGTAGCAATCCTGAATTTCAGTCAGGTTACGTCCAGCTTGTATGATGCTCGGTTATTCCCCCTGACCCCGCCGGTGCTCGTTGTGAACAGTTCTCCCCGCCGTCCCCATGCAAGCCAGGTCCAGAAGGGACTTACGCCGCATGCCCGCATCCGCAACGTGATCGCGGTTGGTTCGGGCAAGGGCGGCGTCGGCAAGTCGACCACTGCGGTCAATCTGGCCGTGGCCCTGCAGCAGCTCGGCGCACGCGTGGGCGTGCTTGATGCGGACATCTACGGGCCGAGCGTGCCGGCCATGCTGGGCCTGTCCGGTCGCCCGGAAAGCCCCGACAACAAGAGCATCGAGCCGCTGCGTGCGTTCGGCGTGGACACCATGTCGATCGGCTACCTGATCGAAGAAGACACGCCGATGATCTGGCGTGGACCGATGGCCACCTCGGCGATGACCCAGCTGTTCAATGACACCCTGTGGGATGACCTGGACTACCTGCTGATCGACCTGCCACCGGGCACCGGTGACATCCAGCTGACCCTGACCCAGAAGATCCCGCTGGCCGGCGCGGTGATCGTCACCACCCCGCAGGATATCGCCACGCTGGATGCGAAGAAGGCGCTGAAGATGTTCGAGAAGGTCGAGGTGCCGGTGCTCGGCATCGTCGAGAACATGGCGGTGCATACCTGCAGCAGCTGCGGGCATGTCGAGCACCTCTTCGGCGAGGGCGGCGGCGAGCGCATGGCCGCGCAGTACGGCGTGCCGTTGCTGGGTTCGTTGCCGCTGCAGATCGGCATCCGCGAGCAGGGCGATTCCGGTACCCCGATCACCGTGGCCCAGCCGGATTCGGTCCCGGCCCAGGCCTACCGCCATGCCGCCCAGCGCCTGATCGAGGAGGTTGGCAAGCGTCCGCGTGCCTCGATCCCGATCCTGTCGTCGCTGCTGTAAGTGCCAGGGCAGGGGCCGCCGGCGACGCCCGGCCCCCTGCTAGAATCCTCGCGCCCCCTCGTACCCCAGGACAAAGCATGAGCATCAAGAGTGACCGTTGGATCCGCCGCATGTCCGAGCAGCACGGCATGATCGAGCCGTTCGAGGCCGGGCAGGTCAAGCAGGCCAACGGCGAGCGCATCGTCAGCTATGGCACCTCCAGCTACGGCTACGACGTGCGCTGCTCGCGCGAGTTCAAGGTGTTCACCAACATCAACTCGACCATCGTCGATCCCAAGCACTTCGATCCGGGCAGCTTCGTGGATATCGTCGGCGATGAATGCATCATCCCGCCCAACAGCTTCGCGTTGGCGCGCACCGTGGAGTACTTCCGCATCCCGCGCGACACCCTGGTGGTGTGCCTGGGCAAGAGCACCTACGCGCGCTGCGGCATCATCGTCAACGTGACCCCGCTGGAGCCGGAGTGGGAAGGCCACGTCACCCTGGAATTCAGCAACACCACGCCGCTGCCAGCGCGCATCTACGCCAATGAAGGCGTGGCGCAGATGCTGTTCTTCCAGGCGGCCGCCGATGACATCTGCGAGACGTCGTACCGCGATCGTGGTGGCAAGTACCAGGGCCAGACCGGCGTGACCCTGCCGCGGACCTGAGCGGCGCGCCATCGCATGACGAAAACGCCGGGCATGCCCGGCGTTTTCATGGGTGCGGCCACACGCTGCGCTCGCCGGGCATGGCCCGGCGCCAGCTTATTTCCCGCGACCGAACAGCATCGCGATGCCCACGCCCACCAGTGCCACCGGCCACCAGGTCAACAGCAGCTTGGACAGGTTCAGGTGCGTCCAGCCGAGGTTGCTGGCGAGCATGAACAGGCCGATCAGGATCAGCAGGACGGCGGCAACGAGGTTGAATCGCATCGGGTCGGCAAACGCTCAGGACTGGGCTGGATATCCTAGCCGTTCCTTCCAGTAGGCGACATGCTGGTCCAGCGCACCCGGCTCGTAGCGGTGCGCGGGGCCACTGCCCCAGACCGGGCCCGGCCACGCGGGGTCGCCGTCATGGCGGCCGATCACGTGGAAATGCAATTGGCGCACGATGTTGCCCAGCGCACCGATATTGATCTTCTCCACCCCGTCGGCGCCCTTCAGGGCCTTGCAGGCGCGGTTGAGCTCGGTGCGCAGCTTGTCCTGCTGCTCGCCGTCCAGCTCGATCCACTCGGTCACCCCGGCCAGGCGCGGTACCAGCACCAGCCAGGGGAATCGTTCGTCGTTCATCAGCCGCACTTGCGACAACGGTCCTTCCGCCACCAGCACGCTATCGGTGGCCAGGCGTGAATCGAGTTCGAAATCGCTCATCCAAGATGCTCCGAGAAGAAGTCCAGGGTGCGTTGCAGCGCCAGGGTGGCGCTGTCTGGATCATACGCATGTCCGACCTCCCGGTTGAAGGCGTGGTCGGCCGGATAGACGAAGGTGGCCATCTGCGGCAGCTTCTCGCGATGGGCCTGCACGGCCTCCGGCGGGATGCTCTTGTCCTGGGCACCGAAGTGGAAGATCACCGGGGCCTTGGGTGTCTCATCCAGGAACTGGACGTTGCGCGCACCGTAGTAGCTGACCGATGGCAGGCCCAGGCGCAGGGCCGACAGCATCGCCACCGTGCCGCCCCAGCAGTAGCCCACCGTGCCGACCTTGCCGTAGGGGGCCAGCCGGGTCGCTGCGGCACGGACCACCTCCAGCGCCTTCTCCATGCCCAGTGCGGTCACCCGTTCCAGGCCCTGCTTCACGCCGTCGGCGTCATAGGGCAGGGCGTCCGGATCGGCTTCTGTGCCTTCAATCAGGTCGAAAAAGGACGGCGCCAGCACCGCATAGCCTTCGGCCGCGAAGCGCTCGGCCACGCCGCGGATGTGCGGGTTGGCGCCGAAGATTTCCTGCACCACCACCAGCCCGCCACGCGGGGTGCCCTCCGGCAGGGCGTGCCAGGCCCGTACCGGGCCGTGATGCGTGTCCAGGGTGATCCACTCGGCCATCGTTTCCATCTCGTTGCGGGGAACAGAACCGCATTGTCGGCGCTGCGTGGGTTAGCGCGGTGTCAGCGGCTGTGCGTGATCGGGCGGCTGGCCATTCAGAGCGCGGCCGCCAACCCCGGTATACTGGCGCCCTTTCAGGCCCCGGCCCCCAGGAACCCCTGCCACGACGGCAGGGGCCCAGGCCCCCAGAGTCCCGCGATTCCATGTCCCAGCTGAACCCCAAAGTCGGCTTCGTCAGCCTTGGCTGCCCGAAGGCCCTTGTCGATTCCGAACGCATCCTTACCCAGCTCCGCTCGGAAGGCTACGACATCGTGCCGTCCTACGATTCGGCCGACGTGGTGGTGGTCAATACCTGCGGCTTCATCGATTCGGCGGTGACCGAGTCGCTGGACGCGATCGGCGAGGCGATGAACCAGAACGGCAAGGTCATCGTCACCGGCTGCCTGGGCAAGCGCCCGGAGCAGATCCGCGAGGCGTACCCCAACGTGCTGGCGGTGTCCGGCCCGCAGGACTACCAGAGCGTGATGGAAGCGGTGCACGAAGCGCTGCCGCCCAAGCACGATCCGTTCGTGGACCTGGTGCCCGACTACGGCATCAAGCTGACCCCGCGTCACTATGCCTACCTGAAGATTTCCGAGGGCTGCAACCACAAGTGCAGCTTCTGCATCATTCCGTCGATGCGCGGCAAGCTGGTCTCGCGCCCGGTGGATGAAGTGCTGCGTGAAGCCGAGCGCCTGGTGCGTGGTGGCGTGCGCGAGCTGCTGGTGGTTTCGCAGGACACCTCGGCCTACGGCGTGGACGTGAAGTACGCCGAGAAGATGTGGCGCGACAAGGCCTACCAGACCCGTCTGAAGGCGCTGTGCGAAGGCCTGTCCGAGCTGGATGCGTGGGTGCGCATGCACTACGTCTACCCGTACCCGCACGTGGACGAGGTGGTGCCGCTGATGGCCGAAAACCGCATCCTGCCGTACCTGGACATCCCGTTCCAGCATGCCAGCCCGCGCATCCTGCGCCTGATGAAGCGCCCCGGCGCGGTCGAGAAGACCCTGGAGCGCGTGCAGAACTGGCGCCGTATCGCGCCGGACATCACCGTGCGTTCCACCTTCATCGTCGGCTTCCCCGGCGAGACCGAGGCCGAGTTCGAAGAGCTGCTGTCGTTCCTCGACGAAGCGCAGCTGGACCGCGTCGGCGCGTTCGCCTATTCGCCGGTCGAGGGTGCCACCGCCAACGACCTGCCCGATGCGGTGCCGGAGGAAGTGAAGCAGGAGCGCCTGGCCCGCTTCATGGAAAAGCAGGCGCAGATTTCCGCTGCGCGCCTGGAGGCCAAGATCGGCACCGTGCAGCAGTGCCTGGTCGACGCCATCGAAGGCGATATCGCGGTGGCCCGTTCCAAGGCCGATGCCCCGGAGATCGATGGCCTGGTGCACATCCAGAATGCCGACCAGGTGCCGTTGCGCGTGGGTGAGTTCGTCGACGTGGACATCACCGAGAGCGACGAGCACGACCTGTACGGTGACGCGCTGCCGGCCGCCACCCGCCCGGCATTCGATCTCAAGATGCTGTGACCGCGGCGACGACCGCCGCCGGTGACGGGGGCGGCGTCCGCCGTTTCGTGCCGCCGCCGCGTGCGGCGGTCGATTCACAGGTGTTCGGGCACCCGGTGTTTGCCGGATTGCGCGACGTTCGTGATCTGTTGGAAGGCCCGGAGTGGCCGTCCATTGCAGCGCTCGAGGCACGCCTCGCGCTACCGGGCAAGCAGCTGGTCGAGCAGGATGCCACGCTGCTGGCCGACGGCCTGCACTACGAAGCCCGCATCGCACAGGGCCGCATCGCCACCCGCGCCGACAACTGGCATGACCTGTTCAACGCACTGGTGTGGGCCCGATACCCGCAGCTCAAGCAGGCGCTCAATGCGCAGCAGTGCCGGCATATCGAGGCGATGCCGCCGGGTCAGCGCAACCGCGCGCAGGCGGCACTGACCCAGTTCGACGAAACCGGCGTGATCGTGCGTGTGCGCGATCACACGCTGCTGGCTGCCTGGGATGTGCACGACTGGTGTGCGCTGTTCGAATCGAGACACTGGCTGAGCGGCGACATCGCCATCGCTGCGGTATTCGGACACGCGCTGATGGAGCAGGCGCTGCTGCCGGGCCGCCGGCTGGTGGGCAAGTGCGTGGTGGTGCACGGCAAAGCCGATGACACCTGCGTTGACGCAGTGACCGCGGCCATCGCCGAAGGCAGGGCAGTGACCGATCCCCTGCAGTTGCGTCCGCTGCCGTTGGCTGGAGTTCCGGGCTGGCACGAGAGACAGGACGCCGACTTCTATGCAGATGCCGAGTACTTCCGCCCGTTGCGTGCCGGCCGCCAGTATCCGCCGCCGTTGCACGGGGCTATGTAGAGTCGACTGTCAGTCGACTGCTCTTCGTTCCGAGGCCGTGAACGCCTGACAGATGGCTTCGGCGAGTCATCAACCGCGATTGAGGATCGCGGTGCGTTTGCCGTCCGGCTGCGGAGGTTTGTGCCGCGCTTCGCGCGGTAGTCGCCTGACAGTCGACTCTACAACGGCTCGTATTCCACCCCGATTACCGCAAAGGTGAACTGGCCGCCGGGCAGCTCCACCGAGAATTCATCATCCAGCCGCTTCTTCAGCAGTGCACGTGCCAGCGGCGAATCGATGCTGATCCAACCCAGGCCTGCGTCGGTCTCATCCGGGCCGACAATGCGATAGCGGCTGGTGTCGCCACTGTCCACGTTCTCCAGTTCCACCCACGCACCGAAGAACACCGCCTGCGGATCGGTCGGCGTGGTGTCGACCACGCGCAGCGATTCCAGCCGCTTGGTCAGGTAGCGCACGCGGCGGTCGATTTCACCCAGCTGCTTCTTGCGATAGGTGTACTCGGCGTTTTCCGAACGATCGCCTTCCGCTGCAGCAGCGGCCAGCGCCTTCACCACCTCCGGGCGGCGCAACCGCCACAGCTCATCCAGTTCGGCCTTCAACCGGGCGTGGCCGGAGGCGGTGATCAGGGCGGTACTCTTTTCTGCAGGGGGACGCCAACGCGACATGTGGTGCGACTTCTTTTCAGGGGAACGATGGGGCCGGATCCTTTCCGCAGGAAAGGCCTCCGACCCCGGGAGGGCAGGTCAGCGCTTGCCGCCGAAGATGCCGCCCAGCAGGCCGCGCACGATCTGGTTGCCCAGCTTGGTGCCGACGGTGCGCGTGGTCTGCTTGGCCATGGTTTCGATCATGCCCTGGCGTCGCTTGGTGCCGAAGATCGCATCCTTGATCGCCTGGCCGAAACCGCCTTCCTGCGCTTCGTCCTGCTCGCGGCTGCGGGCGGCGGGAGCCTGCGCCTGCTCGACTGTTTTCTGCGCACGCTGGGCCAGCAGCTCGGCGGCCGATTCGCGGTTGATCGCGGTGTCGTAGCGGGTGCCGACCGGGCTGCCGGCACGCACCTGGGCGCGTTCGGCCTCGGTGATCGGCCCCATCCGGCAGCGCGGCGGTGCGATCATCGTCTGCTGCACCGGCATCGGCACGCCCTTGTCCTGCAGCGTGGAGACCAGTGCTTCGCCGGTACCGAGCTGACTGAGCACCTTGGCCACGTCCAGCTTCGGATTCGGCACGAAGGTCTCGGCAGCGGTCTTCACCGCCTTCTGGTCGCGCGGGGTGAACGCACGCAGTGCGTGCTGTACGCGGTTGCCGAGCTGGCCGAGGATGTTGCCCGGTACGTCGTCGGGGAACTGCGAGCAGAAATACACGCCCACGCCCTTGGAGCGGATCAGGCGCACCACCTGCTCGATGCGCTGCACCAGTGAGGCCGGTGCGTCGTCGAACAGCAGGTGGGCCTCGTCGAAGATGAAGACCAGCTTCGGCTTGTCCAGGTCGCCCACCTCCGGCAGCTGCTCGAACAGCTCCGACAGCAGCCACAGCAGGAAGGTGGAATACAACTTGGGCTTGAGCACCAGCTGGTCGGCGGCGAGGATGCCGATCACGCCGCGGCCGTCGTGATTGACCCGCATGATGTCGGCCAGTTCCAAGGCCGGTTCGCCGAAGAAGTTCTCGCCGCCATCCTGTGCCAGGCGCAACACCGAGCGCTGGATCGCAGCGATGGACTGCGCGCTGACCAGACCGTACTCGGTGGAGATGTCCTTGCGTTCCTCGGCAACCAGGCCGAGCAGGGCGCGCAGATCGTCCATGTCCAGCAGCAGCAGGCCGCGATCGTCGGCCAGCTTGAATACGATATCGAGCACCCCGGCCTGGGTGTCGTTCAACTCGAGGATGCGTGCCAGCAGGGTCGGGCCCATTTCGCTGACCGTGGTGCGCACCGGGTGCCCGAGCTTGCCGTACAGGTCCCAGAAAATGGTCGGGCTGGCGGCCGGCGCGTAGTCGGCCACGCCGATCTCGGCGGCGCGCTTGAGCAGGTTCTCGGCACCGGTGCCGGGCACGGCCAGGCCGGACACATCGCCCTTCACATCGGCCAGGAACACCGGCACGCCCAGCCGTGAGAAGCCCTCGGCCAGGGTCATCAAGGTCACGGTCTTGCCGGTACCGGTGGCGCCGGCCACCAGACCGTGGCGGTTGCCGAGTTTCGGCAGCAGGGTGACGGCAATATCGTCGGTGATGCCTTTGCCGAGCAGAATCGGATCCATGGTCCAGCCCTTGTGGTGAATAGCCCAATGTTAACCGCCGGCGGTGACGGGCCGAAGGTCGGCTTGCCCGGACCTTGGCGGCGCCGCTACTCTGCCTGCCTGTTTCGCACACAGTGCCATCAATGCCCGTTCCTGTCCTGATTTCCCGCGGTTGGCCGCTGCTGGCCCTGGCCGGCCTGGTTTCCCTGGCGCCCGACGCCCATGCGCAGCGGGTTTCGGCCCGGGACAAGGTGAAGGTGGATGCGCTGCAGCAGCGCATGACCGCCGCCGAGAAGCGCTACAGCGATGCGCTGCTGCTGGTCGCCAATGCCGACCCCAAGGGCAGCAACGAGGCGGACGCCGCGCTGGAGGACATGGAAGATGTCCTCAACGACTGCGTGAAGCAGAAGGGCTGCCAGATGGGCACCCTGCTGGCCAGCTACAAGCGCCTGCTCAAGCATGATGCTGATGCCGCTGCCAGCGATGACGTGGCCGATGAGGGGGGTGACCGCCTGGAAGCCGACCCCGACCATATCGGCCCGCTTACCGCCGACGTGCCGGAGGCCGCGCGCGCTGCAGCGCTGCTCAACGACAAGCGACATGCCTTCGACACCATGGTCGAGTACAACCCCGCCGTGCAGGCCGGCATCCGCCGCTGGTTGACCGACATGCGCCCGGCGCTGCTGACCAGCTACGAGAACTACCAGAACCTGCGCGCGGTGATGTGGCCGGAGTGGGAAAAGCGTGGTCTGCCGGAGGCGCTGCTGTTCGGCATCATGGCCAAGGAGTCCAACGGCCGTGTGCATGCCTCCTCGCGTGCCGGCGCCGCCGGGCTGATGCAGTTCATGCCGGCCACCGGCCGCCGCTTCGGCCTGGGCCCGGACGGCACCGGCTTCGACACGCGCTTTGACGCACGCAGTGCCGCCGAGGCCAGCGCCAGTTATCTCAACGAGCGCCTGCGCGAACTGAACAACAACGTGGAAATGTCGGTGGCCGCCTACAACGGTGGCGAAGGCCGCGCCGCGCGCGTGTTCAAGCAGAGCGGTGGCCAGAGTTTCTGGACCGACAGCGTCTACAACCAGTTCCCCGGTGAAACCAAGGACTACGTGCCGATGGTGATCGCCGCGGCCTGGATCTTCCTGCACCCGCAGCAGTACGGTGTGGAGCTGCCGAAGATCAGTGCGCAGCCGGCCACGCTGCGCCTGGCCAAGTCCACCACCATCTACGAACTGACCATCTGCCTGGGCAGCCACGGCACCCGTGATGGCTACATGCGCGCGCTGCGCAATCTCAACCCGCGCTATGAGGCCGATGGCTGGATTCCGGCCGGCACGCTGATCAACGCCACCACCCGCATTGCCGGCCTGTACCAGCGCAACTGCGTCAGTGGCCCGCGTGCCGACCTGGCCCGCACCCTGATCACCGCCGATCTGAACGCGGCGATCAAGCGCCCGACCGCCGCCAGCTACACCGGCAGCGTGGCCGTGGGCGGCGTGGTGCCGGTGGCCGACGCCGCGGCCTCCACCAGCGTGCCGACCACACCGGTCGCTCCGGTAGCCACGCCGCGCCCGGCGGCACGGCCGAAGCCGGTGCGCAGCCACAAGGTGGGCCGGGGTGAGACCCTGGGCGCAATTGCCGCGAAGTTCCAGTGCGACGTGCCGACCCTGGCCCGCGCCAACGGCCTGAAGGCCCCGGCCTACAGCCTGCGCCACGGCCAGACGCTGAAGCTGCAGGGCTGCGACAAGTAATCCCCCACGACCTCTGGAACCCACATGGATCTCGAAGACACCCGCAACCTGTTCGCCAACCTCCGCGAAAACACCGACTGGGACATCAACGGCCCGTTGCTGTGGGGGTACTTCTTCGTGCACTCCACGGCTGAGCCGTTGCAGGCACTGGCAGAGCACCTGCAGGCGCAGGGCTATACCTTCGTGGAACTGTTCGAGCAGGAGCCGGAAGAGGGCGACGCGCCGTTCCACGTGCTGCACGTGGAGCGTGTGGAGATCCACGACGAAGCCTCGCTGGACCGCCGCAACCAGGAATTCGCTGCCCTGGCCGCGGAAAAGGGCGTGGAAGACTATGACGGCATGGACGTCGGCCCGGCTCCGGCCCTGCAGTAACGCGCGTACCGGTAGTGCCGGCCGCTGGCCGGCATTCCGTTGTGGAAAAAGGGGACGGAGGGGATTAAGTCGTTTATGCATAAACGACTTAATCCCCTCCGTCCCCTTTTTGTCAGCGCAGCTTCGCCAGCGCCTGGCCCAGCTGCACCGGGCTTTCGGCACCCAGCTGCGGGGCGAACTCGGCCACGCCCGGCGGCAGCAGCACGATCACGGTCGAGCCGTAGTTGAAGCGCGCCATCTCGGCGAAGCGCTCGAGCTGGATGCCCTGGCCGCGGTAGTCCTTGCGGGTGATGCGGTCACCGTAGGCCGGAATTTCTTCGCCGCTCCACACGGTTTCCACGCCGGACACCAGCAGCGCACCGACCATCACGCTGACCATCGGGCCGAAGCTGGTGTCGAAATGGCAGACCAGGCGTTCGTTGCGCGCGAACAGGCGCGGCACGCCGTTGACGGCGGCCGGGCCGACGCTGAACAGGCGGCCCGGCACGTGCACGGTTTCGCGCAGGGTGCCGGTCCACGGCATGTGCACGCGATGGTAGTCGCGCGGCGACAGGTACACGGTGGCGTACAGGCCGTCGTTGTACGGCTTGGCGTCCTCGTCACTGCCCAGCAGTTCGGCGGCGGTGAACGACTGGCCCTTGGCCTGGAAGATGCGGCCGGCTTCGATCCTGCCGAGCTGGCTGATGCGGCCGTCGGCCGGCATCACCAGGCTGCGCGGATCGGCATCGGCCACGCGCGCGCCCGGCTTCAGTGCACGGGTGAAGAACTGGTTGAAGGTGGCATAGCTGCGCGGGTCCGGGTTGGCCGCTTCGTCCAGATTGACGTTGAACTTGCGGGTGACCGTGTCGATCAGCCAGCGCGACACGCGCGGATCGTCCGAGTACGCCAGCGAACGCGCCATCGAGGACAGCAGGCGGTGGGGCAGGGCGTACGTCAGGGCGGTGGTGAGGCTCATGGGGCGGTTTTCTCGGTCAGCTTCTGCAGGTCGCGGGCAATGGCCGGCGCGTTGAACGGGGGCCGCACCAGGCCGGCAAGGCGGCCCTGCGGGTCGAGCACGGCCAGGCTGGCCGAGTGCTCGACGGTGTAATCCTCGGGGTTCTCGTCGAAGTGCTTGCCCGGCACCTTCTGGAACACGAAGCCCAGCGAGGTGGCGAAGCGCTCCAGCGAGGGCACATCGGCGGTGGCGGCCAGGGTGTCCTTGTGGAAGCCGTGCACGTACTCGCCGAGGCGGGTGGCGCTGTCACGGTCCGGGTCGACCGAGATGAACAGCACGCGCGGGCGCAGGCTGTCGGGCAGGGCCTCCCACTGGTTCTGCGCGCCGGCCAGCTCGGCCAGGGTGGTCGGGCAGACGTCCGGGCAGAAGGTGAAGCCCAGGAACACCAGGGTCCAGTGACCCTTCAGTTCGCCCGGGATCAGGCGGGTGCCGTCGGACTGGGCCAGATTGAAGTCGGGCAGTTCGCGCGGCTGCGGGTACAGGGTGATCGCTTCGGTGGCCGGGGCATTGGCCGGCGGCTTCGGCGCGAACACCTGCTGGGCGGCCAGCAGGCCGAGACCCGCCGCCAGGGCGATCAGCAGGATGATGCCGGCGTTGCGATTGAACATGGGAGCCCCCGCGCGAAGTGGGCTCCATCATACCGGCTGCGGCCCGATCGTTTCTGCCGCAACGGATGCCGCCGCGGGCGCCAGCCCCTATAATCGAGGGCCACTTTGCCCGCAGTACCGCCATGACCGCTGAAACGGCCGCCGAACTCCACACGATCATCGATCTGATCCGCTACGGCACCAGCCGTTTCAACGAAGCCGGGCTGACCTTCGGGCACAGCTACGACAATGCGCTGGACGAGGCCACCCAGCTGGTGCTGCACAGCCTGCACCTGCCGCACGACCTCGGCCCGGCGTACGGCCAGGCGCGTCTGCTGCAGGCCGAGAAGCTGCGCGTGCTGGAGCTGTTCCAGCGCCGCATCGACGAACGCATCCCGGCCGCCTACCTGACCGGCGAGGCCTGGTTCGCCGGCCTGAGTTTCAAGAGCGACAAGCGCGCCCTGGTGCCGCGCTCGCCGATCGCCGAACTGATCGAATGCGGCTTCGAGCCGTGGCTGGCCGGCCGTGATGTCAGCCGTGCGCTGGACCTGTGCACCGGTTCGGGCTGCATCGCCATCGCCATGGGCCACTATTACCCGAACTGGGAAGTGGACGGTGTCGACCTGAGCGACGACGCGCTGTCGCTGGCCGAAGAAAACAAGGAACGCCTGCAGGCGCACAACGTCACCCTGCTCAAGTCGGACCTGTTCAACGGCCTGACCGGTCGCCACTACGACCTGATCGTCACCAACCCCCCGTACGTCACCAACGACGAGACCGATGCCCTGCCGCAGGAATACTCCTACGAGCCGGAGATGGGCCTGCGTGCCGGCGACGACGGCCTGGACCTGGTGCTGAAGATCCTGCGCGATGCGCCGCTGCACCTGAGCGAAGACGGTCTGCTGATCTGTGAAGTGGGCGAATCCGAGCAGCACCTGATCAAGCTGCTGCCGGAAGTCGACTTCGCCTGGATCGAATTCAAGGTCGGCCAGATGGGCATCTTCGCGGTCGAATGCCGCGAGCTGATCGCCCACAGCGCGCGCATCACCGAACTGGCGGCGCAGCGCCCGTGAGCTCCAATTCGTTCGGCAAGCTGTTCACCGTCACCACGTTCGGCGAGTCGCACGGGCCGGCCATCGGCTGCGTGATCGATGGCTGCCCGCCGGGGCTGGCGCTGGACGCGGCCGAATTCGCCCATGACCTGCAGCGTCGCGCCACCGGCAAGAGCCGGCACACCTCGGCGCGGCGCGAGGCTGATGAGGTCGAGATCCTGTCGGGCGTATACGAGGGCCTGACCACCGGCACGCCGATCGCCCTGCTGATCCGCAACACCGACCAGCGCAGCAAGGACTACGCCAACATCGGCCAGCAGTTCCGGCCGGGCCATGCCGACTACAGCTACTGGCACAAGTACGGCATCCGCGACCCGCGTGGTGGCGGCCGTTCTTCGGCACGCGAGACCACCATGCGCGTGGCCGCCGGCGTAGTCGCCAAGAAATGGCTGGCCGAGCGCTTCGGCGTGACCGTGCGCGGCTACCTGTCGCAGCTCGGCGACATCACCCCGGCCGGTTTCGACTGGTCGGCGGTGGAAGACAATCCCTTCTTCTGGCCGCACGCCGCACAGGTGCCGGAACTGGAGGCGTACATGGATGCGCTGCGCAAGTCCGGTGATTCGGTCGGTGCGCGCGTGGACGTGGTGGCCGACAACGTGCCGCCAGGCTGGGGCGAGCCGATCTACGGCAAGCTCGATGGCGAACTGGCTGCCGCACTGATGAGCATCAACGCGGTGAAGGGCGTTGAGATCGGCGACGGTTTCGCCAGCGCCGCACAGAAGGGCACCGAACACCGCGACCTGCTGACCCCGCAGGGCTTCGCCAGCAACCATGCCGGCGGCATCCTCGGTGGCATTTCCACCGGCCAGCCGGTGGTCGCCTCGATCGTGCTCAAGCCGACTTCCAGCCTGCGCCTGCCCGGCCCGTCGCTGGACACGGCCGGCAACGTGGTGGAGGTGGTCACCACCGGTCGCCACGATCCCTGCGTCGGTATCCGCGCCACTCCGATCGCCGAGGCGATGGTGGCGATGGTGCTGATGGACCAGGCGCTGCGTCATCGCGCGCAGTGCGGCGATGTCGGCACGATCACCCCGCTTATTCCCGGGCAGATCGATGGCTGACACGCGGCCGACCGTGTGGGTGAGCCAGCCGCTGATCGACGCGGCCATCGCGCCGCTGCGCGATCGCGTGCAGCTGCGCAGCACCGACACCGTCACCGCGTGGTCGCCCGACCAGATCGCCGAACAGCTGGCCAGCGCCGACGGCGCCATCATCACCCTCAACGAGCGCATCGGTGCGGCCCAGGTGGCCGGCGCCGCGCAGCTGCAGGTGATCGCCAATGTCGGGGTGGGCTACAACAACCTGGACGTCGACGCGCTCAGCGCGGCCGGCATCCTCGCCAGCAATACCCCGGACGTCCTGACTGAAACCACCGCCGATCTCGGTTTCGCTCTGTTGATGGCCACCGCGCGCCGCATCACTGAATCCGAGCGCTGGCTGCGCGAAGGCCAGTGGCAGCAGTGGTCGTTCCAGACCATGCTCGGTGCCGACATCCACGGCAGCACGCTGGGTATCCTCGGCATGGGCCGCATCGGCCAGGGTATCGCCCGCCGCGGCGCGCATGGTTTCGGCATGAAGGTGCTGTACCACAACCGTTCGCAGCTTCCGGCCGCGATCGAAGCGGAGGTGGGGGCCCGTTACGTTGACCTGGACACGCTGCTGGCGCAGTCCGATCACCTGCTGCTGGTGCTGCCGTATACCCCGGCCTCGCATCACCTGATCGATGCCGCCGCACTGGCGAAGATGAAGCCGTCGGCGACGCTGGTGAACATCGCCCGCGGCGGCCTGGTCGATGAGATCGCGCTGGCCGATGCGCTGGCCAACGGCCGCCTTGCTGCAGCGGGTCTGGATGTGTACGAAGGCGAGCCAAAGGTACGCCCCGAACTGCTGGCGCTGCGCAACGTCGTGCTCACTCCGCACATCGGCAGCGCCTCGCTGGCCACGCGCACGGCGATGGTACAGCTGGCCGTGGATAATCTGGTTGCCGGGCTCGGCCTGGACGGCGGCCCGTCGCGCATGCCGAGCGCGATCAACGCTGACGCGGCGATGGCCGCGCGCGTGACTCTGGGCAAAAAAACCGGGAAACGATAGGGAACCTCCGCGCGCCCCGCTTGAGGAGGTTCCCCGAACCCAGCTGTCGTGCGTGTTTTTTTCCCCATCCCCGTTTTCGTGAGAGTTTCCCCCATGAGCAATGCACAGCGCAGTTTCCACGTCGCCGTCGTCGGTGCCACCGGTGCGGTCGGCGAGACCATGTTGTCGATCCTGGCCGAGCGTGATTTCCCGGTCGGCACCCTGAGCGTTCTCGCTTCCGAGCGTTCGGCCGGCGGCGAGATCGAGTTCAACGGCCAGAAGGTCAAGGTCCAGGACCTGGCCACCTTCGATCCGAGCGGCGTCGAGATCGCCCTGTTCTCGGCCGGCGGCAGCGTGTCCAAGGAATACGCACCGAAGTTCGCCGCAGCGGGTGCGGTGGTGATCGACAACTCCTCGGCCTTCCGTTACGACGATGACGTGCCGCTGGTGGTGTCCGAGGTCAACCCGGAGCAGGTCGCCAACCGTCCGCGCGGCATCATCGCCAACCCGAACTGCTCGACCATGCAGATGCTGGTGGCGTTGGCACCGCTGCACCGCAAGTACGGCATCGAGCGCATCAACGTCTCCACCTACCAGTCGGTGTCCGGCGGTGGCCGTTCGGCAACCGAGGAACTGGGCAAGCAGACCGGCCAGCTGCTGAGTTTCCAGGAAATCGATCCGCAGCGCTTCCCGGTGCAGATCGCCTTCAACCTGATTCCGCACATCGACGACTTCCAGGACAACGGCTTCACCAAGGAAGAGATGAAGCTGATCTGGGAGACCCGCAAGATCCTCGGCGACGACAGCATCCTGGTGAACCCGACTGCGGTGCGCGTGCCGGTGTTCTACGGCCACTCCGAGTCGGTCGCGATCGAGACCCGCGATAAGGTCACCGTGGCCGAAGCACGCGCGCTGCTGGAGCAGTCGCCGGGCATCGAAGTGGTCGATCGTCACGAAGCCGGTGGTTACCCGACCCCGGTCACGCATGCGTCGGGCACCGACGCGGTGTACGTCGGCCGCATCCGTGAGGACCTGTCGCACCCGCGCGGCCTGAACCTGTGGATCGTGTCGGACAACGTGCGCAAGGGCGCGGCGTTGAATGCCGTGCAGCTGGCCGAGCTGGTCGCCGCCGAGCAGCGCTGATCACAGCGGTTGCCTCACCGGTAGTGCCGGCCGCTGGCCGGTATTGCCGTGATGGGGGCGTGCGTGTATGCCGGCCAGCGGCCGGCACTACCGAAGGTCTCCCATCGGTGGGTGCGGACCCCGGTCCGCACGCTTTATAGTGTCGCCCATGAATAAACGGGCCAAGGGCGCAAAGCGCCCGCTCACCTATCTGTCCGCCGCACTGCTCGCCCTGGCCAGCAGTTCGGCGCTTGCCCTGGGGTTGGGCGACATCCGGGTCCTGTCCAAGCCGGGCCAGCCCCTGCTGGCCGAAATCCCGGTGGTCTCGGCGGACCCGTCCGAACTGGAAAACCTGCGCGTGGCGCTGGCCTCACCGGTCACCTTCGAACGTGTCGGCCTGCAGCGGCCAACCGGACTGGTCAGTGAACTGCAGTTCGAACTGACCCGCGACACGCAGGGCAGGGCGGTGGTGCGCGTCACCTCGCAGGCGCCGGTGGAGACGCCGTCGCTCAGCTTCCTGATCGAAGCCGACTGGGGCGCGGGCCGCCTGGTGCGTGAGTACTCGGCACTGGTCGATGCGCCGCCCAGTGCGTTGGCCGTGGCCGAGCCGGAAATCGTCGCGCCGGCCGGTACGCTCTCCAATACCATCGTGCGCGAACCTGCACCGGCTTCGGTGCCAGCAGCAGAGACGCCCACGCCGCCGCCGCCAGCGGTGGCGCCAGCACCGGCACGCCCGCGTGCGGCCTCCGCGCCAGTTGCTGCACCGGCGGCCGATGGCAGCATCACCGTGCAGCGCGGGCAGACCCTGTCGGAGATCGCCAGTGCGGTGGCACGTGGCAACCAGGTCAGTCGCGACCGCGCGATGATCGCCCTGCTGCGTGCCAATCCCGAAGCCTTCATCCGCGGCAACGTCAACCTGCTCAAGCAGGGTGCGGTGCTGCGCATGCCCGGCAGTGATGCGCTTGCTGCGGTCGACGCTGCCGAAGCGACGACGCTCGTGCGCGAGCATGCCGCGCAATGGCGGCAGGCACGTACCGTGCCGCAACCGGTGGGCATGGCCGCACCGGTTGCCAAGGCGGCAGCCACGAACGCTTCTTCCCCGGCTGCGGCCAATGGGGCACGACTTGAGATCGCTCCGGCGCTGGCGTCCGACGCCGCGCACGCGGGCACAACCACCGGCACCGCTGCCGGCAGCGAGGGTGACATGCTGGGCAACGAACAACTGCGCCAGGCGCGTGAGGACATCGCCACCCGCGATGCCGAGATCGGCGAGCTGAAGCAGCGCGTGGCCGACCTGGAAAAGCTCAAGGAACAGCAGCAGTCGCTGATCGCGATGAAGGACAACGACCTGGCCGCCGCGCAGCAGCGCCTGGCGCAGGCACCGGATGCCCGCGATGCGGCAACGCCGTGGTACTGGCTGGGGCTGCCGGTGCTGCTGCTGGCGGCGGGCGCCGCCTGGCTGCTGCGTCGTCGCAAGCCGTCGCCGCTGCCGCCGCTGCGTGAGGAAGACGATGCCGCCGGCCTGGCCGCAGCGGTGCCGGCGGGTGCGGCGCTGGATACGCTGGCCGAGCAGTCCTCGTGGTCATCGGCTGTTGCCGGCAATGGCCGCCAGGAACCGGCGATGCCCGACTGGGCGACCGAAACCGAAGTGCACGACGTAGTGGTCGCCGAACCTGTCGCCGAGCGCGCGGTACGGGCCGACTGGCAGGCCGACACGCTGCGCGACGAGGACGCGGTGGCCTTGCCCGAAGCGGTGACCGATCTGCCGCGCTGGGACGATTCCGCAACCACCGCCGACGAGGCTGTCGTCGCCGTGCCGCTGCAGGACGAACGCGTTGTACCGCAGGCGCCGGCCGAAGTGGCGGTGCCGGACTACGCACTGCATGCCGAACAGCAGCCGCAGTTCCGCGGCGTGTTCGATCTGCCGGCCGACGCGCATGACAACGAGGCGCCGGCGGATGCCGCTCATCCCGAAGCCATCGACGGCATCGACCATGGCAGCATCGAGGCCTCTCATTCCGACGACATCGCGTCGAGCGCGGCCGCGCCTGCCGGCGACGCCGGCTGGTCGCCACGTGCCGGCCAGGAGCGCCTGGAACTGGCCATTGCCTACCTCGATCTGGGCGACGCGCAGACGGCGCGCACGCTGTTGCTGGAAGTCGCCGAAGGCGGTGACCTGCACAGCCAGGCCCAGGCCCGCGAACTGCTGGCCCGCCTGCCGTGACCGAATCTGCCGACAAGGACCTTGCCATGAGCCGCGAACGCCGCATCGACTACGTTGAATTCGCGTCCAGCGACCCGGCTGCCAGCCGTGCCTTCTTCGAGAAGGTGTTCGGCTGGTCGTTCGTCGACTACGGCAGCGACTACACGGCGTTCGACGATGGCCGCCTGCAGGGCGGCTTCTTCCGTGGCCAGCCGCAGCGGGCCAGCGACAGCGGTGCACCGCTGCTGGTGCTGTATGCCGACGCACTGGCACCGGTCGAGGCCGCCGTGCGCGACGCCGGCGGCGAGATCGTGCGCGCGGTGTTTTCCTTCCCCGGTGGCAGCCGCTTCCAGTTCGTCGAGCCCGGTGGCAACGAACTGGCGGTCTGGTCCGAACGCGATCCGGCCTGAGCGCCGCCCCATCCGCAACATCGAGGTAGCACATGCGTTATGCGCTTGGCGTCGAGTACGACGGCAGCGATTTCAGGGGCTGGCAGAACCTGGGCGAGGGTGGTCCCAGCGTGCAGGCCAGCCTCGAGCAGGCCCTGTCATCGGTGGCTGATGCGCCGCTGCAGGTGGTCTGCGCCGGCCGCACCGATGCCGGCGTGCATGGCCAGTGCCAGGTCGTGCATTTCGATACCGACGTGGTGCGCGATCCGCGCGCCTGGATGCTCGGCACCACCACCCGCCTGCCGCGCTCGATCGCGGTGCGCTGGTGCGTGCCGGTAGCCGATGATTTCCACGCCCGCTTCTCCGCGCGTGCGCGCCGCTATCGCTATCGGCTGCTCAACCGCGAGGTACGGCCGGCGCTGGACCGGCAGACCCTGAGCTGGGAGCGCCGTGCGCTGGACGAGACCCTGATGCATGCCGCCGGCCAGGCATTGCTTGGTGAGAACGACTTCAGCGCGTTCCGTTCGGTGCAGTGCCAGGCGCTGCATGCGCGGCGTGAACTGCAGTCGCTGCAGGTCAGCCGTCATGGCGAAGTGATCGAAGTCGCAGTACGTGGCAATGCATTTCTTCATCACATGGTCCGCAATATCGTCGGATCGTTGATCCTGGTGGGCAGCGGCGAAAAACCGGTGGAATGGATCGCCGAACTGCTGGCCGGGCGCGACCGCACCGTAGCTGGTCCCACCGCACCGCCGCAGGGCCTGGTGTTCCTTGGGCCCCTGTACCCCGACAACTGGCATCTGCCCGCCGAGGTCACGCTATGAGCCGTTCCTACTACCGTACGCGCATCAAGTTCTGTGGAATGACCCGTGCCGGCGACGTCCGCCTGGCCGGTGAGCTGGGCGTGGACGCAGTGGGTTTCATCTTTGCCCGCGAGAGCAGCCGCCGGGTTGCACCGGCTGAGGCCCGCGCGATGCGCCAGGCGATCGCGCCGATGGTCGACGTGGTGGCGCTGTTCCGCAACAACAGCAAGGAGGAAGTGCGCGAGGTGCTGCGTACGGTACGTCCGACCCTGCTGCAGTTCCATGGTGAGGAAGACGAAAGCTTCTGCCGCAGCTTCAACATGCCGTACCTGAAGGCGATCGCCATGGGCGGCCGTGAAGAGGTCAACGCCCGCACCCTGCAGCTGCGCTACCCCAGCGCTGCCGGCTTCCTGTTCGACAGCCACGCCCCGGGTGGCGGTGGCGGCACCGGCGTGGCGTTCGACTGGGGCCGCGTTCCGACCGGGTTGCACCGGCCGTTCCTGCTGGCCGGTGGCCTGAACCCTGAGAACGTCTACGATGCTGTGCTGGCGACGCTGCCGTGGGGCGTGGACGTCTCCAGCGGCATCGAGCTGGAGCCGGGCATCAAGGACGGCTACAAAATGCGCACCTTCGTCGAAGAAGTGCGTCGCGCGGATTGCACCGTTCTGGAGTGATCCGCGTCACCTGAGGGGTCACCCGGAATGTCATCGTCGACGGTGCATTCCGCCGTGCCGTGAAGGCGGGCGAATCCTGAATGCGATGAGTATCACGCTTTCGGGTAATTCAGGTTCCAGCGCCAAAAAGTCGACACCCCCCGAACATCTGATCGGACACAATGCGCCCAGCCTGTCTTGGCTGGGTGCGATGCCGCGTGCGTGTCGCTGGCCGCGCCCCTGAGATACGCCTTACCTTTCGAACGAGGACGCAATGGATATGCCCCATCTCTCTTCCCGCCGTATCCGCCTGGCCCGCCTGACGCTCGTGCCCAGCCTGCTGCTTGCCTTGGGCGCGTGTGCGGCCGGTGACTCATCCGCCCCGACCGCATCGGCACCGGCCGCTGCCGCACCGGCAGATGCACCTGCCACAGCACCGGCCACGGTTCCGGCGGCAGCACCGGCAGCCGACGGCCTGGCTGCGCTGATCCAGGCCAGTGGCGTGAAATGCAGCAACGCCAGTACAGGCAGCGGCTGCACGGCGGGCGATGTGGACAGCGGTGATTTCTACGATGTCGAACTGTCGCCGGACTGTGGCGACCAGGGTTTCTTCGCTGGCGTAGCCGATGCCAAGGGCGTGGAGACGTTGAGTGCGGTGCCATCCACCGGCAGCACGGCCAGCGTGACCGCGAAGCTGTCGAAGGGGCAGCTGGTCTGCGTGCAGGGCATCGGGCGCACCGGACAGAATCCGCTGTTCTATTACGTCGTTGCGGTTCCCGCTGCGACGGTCGGCAAGTGCAAGGGCAACACGTTGTGTGACACCTATGGCGACAGGCCGATCACTGGCCTGGCGACCACGGGGGGCGAGGCCTGCCATGCGACGGCGCCGGGACGTTACGCCGGGAACTGCGCACAGGGCTGGGTCAGTGCGGACGTGCTCGACGTGTTTTCCAACGGAATGTAATCACCGCCAGGGGAGCGGTCCAATCAACCACTGGCAAAGGAACAGCTCATGTCGGATCCAAAAATCACCCGGCTGGTCAGCAGCGTAGGTACCACGCGCACGCTGGAAATGGACGATGGCAGTGTCGTCGAACGATCAGGCGGCAGCGTCTCGTGGCGCAACAACAATCCTGGCAACCTCAAGTTTGAATTCGCCGGCAGCGCGGACAAGACGGTAACCAATCCGCGTACCCGCGAGCAGGCGCTGGAATCGGCGCAGGGGCGCTACAAGGGCGTGGTCGATCTTGACCAATGGGGCAACGCGGTTTTCGAAAGCTATGAAGCCGGCCGGGTGGCGAAGATCCAGCTGCTCGAACGCCGGTTCGGCGACAAGACCGTGGAGGAAATGCTGCCGAGCTACTCCACCAAGGATTACAGCGGCACCACCCACCACAAGGAGCAGGCGGCCACCATCTATGCCGAAGGCGATCGCCAGGGTGTCGACCTGCGCTCGAAGACCGTCGGCCAGATGAGCGTGCGCGAGCGTGAAGTGCTGGCCGACGGCATCCGCCGTTTCGAGGGCTGGCAGCCGGGTGAGGTTGCCACGCAGCAGCCTCCTACGCGCACAGCGGCGGCTGCGCCCGTGCAGACCCAGACCCAACCGCAGGTACAGACGCCTTCGGCGGCGGCGCCCGCTGCGGGCCAGGCCGCGGCTGCAGTCGGCAGTGCCGCGCTCTACAACGAGGCCTATCAGCATTTCATGGCCTCAGGCCGCCAGTACGAATACGGGCGCCCGGACCATCCGCGCCCGGGTCGCGACAGCAGCCGGCTGGAGCGTGACCTCGATGGTGACGGACGCTTCGGCGTGGATTGCTCGGCGTTCGTATGGCGCGGCCTGAAGAACGCGGGTTACGACGTGCGGGGCGAGAACGCTGCGGGGTTCACTACGTCGACGCTGTTCAATGGTGCGAACACCACGGCTTACGCACGCGAGCATTTCGATGTGACCTCGGCTGCCGAAGCACGCAAACCGAACGGAACGCTGAAGCAGGGCGACATCCTGATGTTCTCCTCGTCGCAGGGCCAGCATGTCGGCATTTTCAAAGGCTACGACGCGCAGGGAAACATCCAGTTCATCGGTTCACAGGGAAGCACCGGGCCGGCCGAAGTCACCATCCGGCCGGGCGGGTACTGGGATGGCGGAAGCACCCGCATCGTTGGTGCGCTGACACCGAAGCCGGAATTCCAGGTGCGCGCGCCGCTGCACGGCAATGGCGAACCTGCGCTGTCCCGGCCAACCGCCACCGTGCAGCCGGCTGCATCACACGCGGCCGCCAGCGAGGTGATGAAGCAGGGGCAGCGTGGCGCCGACGTGCAGGCGTTGCAGCAGACTCTCAACCAGCTCGGTGTGCGTGATGCGCAGGGCCATCGGTTGTCAGAGGATGGTCGTTTTGGTGATCACACCCGCGAAGCGGTGATCGCGCTGCAGAAACAGCAGGGGCTGGTGGCCGATGGAATTGTCGGTCGCCAGACCGCTGCCGCGCTGGCGGCGGGCCGTGCGCAGGGCCATGAACCTGCAGCGGCTGTACCGAAGGGGCCGTCGCTGAACGATGCATCGCATCCGGACCACGCACTGCACAACGCCGTCCGCAGCAAGCTTCCCAGCGTGTTTTCCGAAGAGGCTGCCGCCAATATCACCCTGCATGCAAAGCAGAACGGAATCGACGCGGCCGACAAGCTGCAGAGCATCACGGTGCAGGATGGCAAGGCGTTCGTGATGGGCACGACGCCGGGCTTCCGCACCGCGGTGGACCTGGCCCATGCGCCGCCGTCGCTGGAGCAGACCAGTGCCAAGCTGCTGGCAGATCCTTCGCACCAGCAGCAGGTGCATGAGGAGCAGCAGCGGGTCGCGATGGGCGGTCGCTGAGGCCTGTGTTGCCGGCTCCGGGCGGTGAACGCCGCCCGGGGCCTCGTCTCATTGCAGTTGCGCTGCTGCCCAGTCGGCCAGGGCGTCCACCCGTGCATCGGCCGGGCCATCCGGCCGCGCCAGCACCCAGAAGCCGCCGGTGGCGGTAAACCCCCACGGTGCGACCAGCCGGCCTGCTGCCAGATCTTCGGCCACCAGTGGCTCCGGTGCGATCGCCGGGCCCAGCCCGGCCACGGCTGCTTCCAGCAGGTAGTACAGATGTTCGAAAGCGGTGCCCAGCTGCAGCTTCGCGGTGTCCAGATCGTGCGCCTGCGCCCACGCCGGCCACGCCTGCGGCCGTGAGCTGGTGTGCAGCAGCGTTTCCTGCAGCAGCGCCGAGGGCGGTACCTGCCGCAGGCGCTGCGCGGCCGGATGCGAGGGTGCCACCACCACGCCGACCCGTTCCGGCGCCAGCTCACGCACCTGCCAGCCCCGTGGCCACGGCCCCTGCGCCAGCAGCAGCACGGCATCCAGCGCCGCCTGTGCTTCGGTGAAACTGCCATCCAGCGCCGACCACTGCAGGCGCACGCCGGGCAGGGCGGCCTGCAGCACGGGCAGGCGCGGGATCATCCAGCGCGCCAGTACGCTGCCGCTGCAGCCCAGCACCAGTGCTGGGGCCGCCGTCGGCCGGCGCAGCTCGCGCACGCAGTCTTCGATGCCGCTGAACGCCTCGCTGCACGCGGCCTGCAGTCGCGTGCCCGCAGCGGTCAGGCGCAGCCCGCGGCCGGCACGCTGGAACAATGCCAGGCCGAGATGATCCTCCAGCAGCTTCAGTTGCCGGCTGACCGCGCCGTGGGTGACATGCAGGTCCTGCGCGGCGCGCCCAACCCCGCCCAGACGGGCGGTGGCCTCGAACGCACGCAGCGCATTGAGGGGAGGCAGCAGGGAACGACTCATGTGAGATTTCCTGACGATATGCGCCAGATAATATCCATTTTCCGGTCACGACCCGTGCGCTAGAGTATCCACCTGTCTCGAACCAGCGGTCGCTTCCATGTCTGCCTCCCCCATTGCCGACTACCACGCCTTCCCGGATGCCCAGGGCCACTTCGGCCGCTACGGCGGCAGCTTCGTTGCCGAAACCCTGGTCGGCCCGCTGCAGGAACTGGCCCAGGCCTATGACCAGGCTCGCCAGGACCCGGCATTCCAGGCCGCTTACGACCGCGACCTGGCCCATTACGTGGGCCGGCCGAGCCCGATCTATCACGCCCAGCGCCTGAGCGATCATGTCGGCGGTGCGCAGATCCTGCTCAAGCGCGAGGACCTGAACCACACCGGTGCGCACAAGATCAACAACACCATCGGCCAGGCGCTGCTGGCCGCGCGGATGGGCAAGAAGCGCATCATCGCCGAGACCGGTGCCGGGCAGCATGGCGTGGCCAGTGCCACCGTTGCCGCGCGCTTGGGCCTGGAATGCGTGGTGTACATGGGCGCCACCGACATCGAGCGGCAGAAGATCAACGTCTACCGAATGAAGCTGCTCGGTGCGACGGTGGTGCCGGTCACCTCCGGCTCGGCCACCCTGAAGGACGCGCTCAACGAAGCGATGCGCGATTGGGTGACCAACGTGCAGGACACCTTCTACATCATCGGCACCGTGGCCGGCCCGGATCCGTACCCGCGCATGGTGCGCGATTTCAACGCCATCGTCGGCCGCGAAGCACGCGAGCAGATGCTGGCCGAGTACGGCCGCCTGCCGGATGCGATCACCGCCTGCGTCGGCGGCGGCAGCAATGCCATCGGCCTGTTCCATGCCTTCCTCAATGATCGCCAGGTCGAGATCGTCGGCGCCGAAGCTGCCGGTGATGGCATCAGCACCGGGCGCCACGCTGCATCGATCGCGGCGGGTCGGCCGGGCGTGCTGCACGGCAACCGCACCTATGTGCTGTGCGACGACGACGGCCAGATCATCGAGACCCACTCGGTATCAGCCGGCCTGGACTACCCGGGTGTCGGGCCGGAGCACGCGTTCCTGGCCGATACCGGCCGCGCACGTTACCTCGGCATCACCGACGAGGAAGCGCTGCAGGCCTTCCACCTGCTGGCGCACACCGAAGGCATTCTGCCGGCGCTGGAATCCAGCCATGCGCTGGCACAGGCGATCAAGCTGGCGCGTGAGCGACCGCGTGACCAGATCGTCCTCTGCAATCTATCCGGCCGTGGCGACAAGGACGTGCACACCATTGCCGCGCGCGAAGGGCTGGTGCTGTGAGCGCGCGGCTGCGGAACAGTGGCGTGCTGCTGCTGGCACTGGGCTTGGCTGCGTGCCAGCCGCCGGAGCCGCCGGTGCTGGCACCGGCCGCCAAGGCCACCACGCAGCCTGTGCAGCAGGCCGCCAACGATGATCTTGACCCGATGGCGCGTACGCCGATCGACGATCCGCCGTCTGTGGAAGATAAGGACAGCGATGACGCGCCCGCGGTGGCCTCGGTGGCGCTGGACCATGCCGGCGAGGTGCTGATCGGCCAGCATATGACCGATCTGAAGGCACTCGGGCCGTGGACCGCGCAAGGGGCGGTCGAAGCCATCGGCGGCAGTTGCGAGTACTACGACGGCAAGGGGCTGCCGCCCGGCGTGTCGATGATGACCGATGAAGATCGCGTCGTCCGTTTCGATCTCGGCCTGGATCCGGAGAGCGGGGCGCCGACCCAGCAGCCCGGGCCGTTCGGCCTGCGTGTCGGCATGACCCGCGCCCAGGCCATGGCCCAGTTCCCGAAGCCGCCGGTATCCAGCCCGCATGCCTACGACGGTGACCAGGGCGAGTACCTCACCTGGCAGGACCCGGGCTCGGCCCTTGGCATCCGCGTAGAACTGTTTGAAGGGAGGGTCATCCAGATGTACTGGGGGACCAGCGATGCGATTGAACTGATTGAAGGATGTGCCTGATATGCCTGTTTCCCGACTCGATGCCTGTTTCCAGCGACTGCGCGAGCAGCAGCGCAAGGCGCTGATTCCCTTCATCACCGCCGGTGATCCCTCGCTGGAAGCCACCGTGCCGGTCATGCACGCGCTGGTCGATGCCGGCGCCGACGTGATCGAACTGGGCGTGCCGTTCTCCGACCCGATGGCCGATGGCCCGACCATCCAGCGCAGCTCCGAGCGCGCGCTGGCGCGGGGGGCCGGCAGCCGCTATGTGCTGCAGGCCGTGGCGCAGTTCCGCGAGCGTGACGCTCAGACGCCGGTGGTGCTGATGGGCTACCTGAACCCGGTGGAGATCCATGGTTACGCGGCCTTCGCCAAGGCCGCCGTGGACGCCGGCGTGGACGGCGTGCTGCTGGTCGACCTGCCACCGGAAGAAGCGGGCGAGGCCCAGCAGGCGTTCGACGCAGCCGGCCTGGCGCTGGTCCTGCTGGCGTCGCCGACCACCAGCGAGGCGCGTGCCGACAAGCTGCTGGCGCTGGCCCGTGGTTATCTCTATTACGTCAGCTTTGCCGGTGTCACCGGCGCGTCCGAGCGCCTGGACAGCGATGCCGCCAGTGCCCGCCTGCAGGCCCTGCGCGCGCGCGCTTCGGTGCCGGTGGTGGCCGGCTTCGGCATCAAGGATGCCGACAGTGCTGCGGCGATGGCCCGCCAGGCCGACGGCGTGGTGGTCGGCAGCGCGCTGGTGGCGGCGCTGGCCGAAGCGGGCTCGGCTGAGGAGGCCGCGCAGCGCGCTCGAACCTTCCTGGCTCCGCTGCGGCAGGCGCTGGACCAGTAACGGTAGCGCCGGGCCATGCCCGGCGGTGCGGGGCGCAAGGGTATCCGCCGGGCATGGCGCGGCGCTACCCGCACGGCGTTGCCGCGCTAAACGTACGTCCCAGCATGGTTTTTTCCGGCGGCCCCGTGTCCGGCAAGGGGGTGCACGGGCGGGGAAAGCGGAGCTAGACTGTCCGCCTTTGCGGCCCTTGGGCCGCCCTGAACGGAAGTGTCCTCCCGCATGAGTTGGCTCAGCAAGTTGATGCCGTCCGGCATCCGCACCGACAACACCCCCAGCAAGAAGCGCAGTGTCCCCGAGGGCCTGTGGGAAAAGTGCAGCAACTGCGGCAGCGCGTTGTACCGTCCGGAACTGGAAGAGAACCTGGAGGTCTGCCCGAAGTGCGGCCACCACATGGCGATCCGCGCACGTGCGCGCCTGGCCGCCCTGTTCGACGCCGACAGCACCACCGAGATCGGTGCGCGCCTGGGCCCGACCGACCTGCTCAAGTTCAAGGACCAGAAGAAGTACAGCGAGCGCATCAAGATCGCGCAGAAGAACACCGGCGAGTACGACGCGCTGATCGCCATGCGCGGCCTGCTCAAGGGCCGTGCGCTGGTGGCCTCGTCGTTCGACTTCGCCTTCATGGGTGGCTCGATGGGCTCGGTGGTGGGTGAGCGTTTCGCGCTGGCCGCCGAAACCGCGGTCGAGATCGGCGCCCCGTACGTGTGCTTCTCGCAGAGTGGCGGTGCGCGCATGCAGGAAGGCCTGTTCTCGCTGATGCAGATGGCCAAGACCTCGGCCGCGCTGGGCAAGCTGCGTGAAGCGGGCCTGCCGTACATCTCGGTGCTGACCCACCCGACCACCGGTGGTGTGTCGGCCTCGTTCGCGATGCTGGGCGACATCAACATCGCCGAACCGCAGGCGCTGATCGGCTTCGCCGGCCCGCGCGTGATCGAGCAGACCGTGCGCGAGAAGCTGCCGGAAGGCTTCCAGCGCTCGGAGTTCCTGTTGGAGCACGGTGCCATCGACCAGATCTGCGACCGCCGCGAAATGCGCGACCGCCTGTCCGATCTGCTGGCAATGCTGGGCCGTCAGCCGGCGCCGGAGGTGGCGTGATGGGAGGCCGCAAGTACTTCGGTACTGATGGCATCCGTGGGCGGGTCGGCCAGGGCGTGATCTCGGCCGACTTCGTGCTGCGCCTGGGCAATGCCCTGGGCCGTGTCCTGGTTGCCCAGCGCGGCCAGGATGGGCGCCGGCCGATCGTGGTGATCGGCAAGGACACCCGCATTTCCGGTTACATGTTCGAAGCGGCACTGGAAGCCGGCCTGGTCGCCGCCGGCGCCGACGTACAGCTGCTGGGGCCGATGCCGACCCCGGCGGTGGCGTTCCTGACCCGCACGCTGGGCGTGGACGCCGGCATCGTCATCAGCGCCTCGCACAACCCGCATTACGACAACGGCATCAAGTTCTTCTCGGCCCAGGGCGAGAAGCTCGACGATGCCACCGAACTTGCCCTGGAAGCGGCGCTGGACGTTCCGTTCACCACCGCCGAATCGGAGAAGCTGGGCAAGGCATCGCGTGCGCGTGAAGCGGTCGGCCGCTACATCGAGTTCTGCAAGGCCAGCGTGCCGCGCGCGTTCGACCTGCGTGGCGTGCGCCTGGTGCTGGATTGCGCACACGGCGCCACCTACCAGATCGCACCGCTGCTGTTCCGCGAACTGGGGGCCGAGGTGATCGGCATCGGTGCCGAGCCCAACGGCGTCAACATCAACGCCGGTGTGGGTTCCACCCATATCGACAACCTGGCGGCCAAAGTCCGCGAGACCCGTGCCGATCTCGGCATCGCGTTCGATGGTGATGGCGACCGTGTGCTGATGGCCGACGACCAGGGCAACCCGGTCGACGGTGACGACCTGCTGTACATCCTGGCCCGCGCCTGGAAGGACGAAGGCCGCCTGCGCGGCCCGGTGGTCGGCACGCTGATGAGCAACTACGGCGTGGAGAAAGCTTTCGCCGATCTGCAGATCCCGTTCGTGCGCAGCAACGTTGGTGACCGCTACGTGCACCAGGCATTGGTCGAAGGCGGCGGTGTACTCGGTGGGGAAGCGTCGGGCCATCTGCTGTGCCTGGACCGGGCCACCACCGGTGATGGCATCGTCAGCGCTCTGCAGGTGCTGGTCGCGCTGCGCAACAGTGGGCAGACCCTGCGCCAGGCGCTGAAGGGCCTGGTGCGGGTGCCGCAGAAGACCGTCAACGTGCGTCTGGGCAATGTCTCGGCCAAGGCCACGGTGCAGTCTGAAAGCGTGCAGTCCGCGCTGGCTGTGGCGCAGCAGGCCGTAGCCGGCCGTGGCCGCGCGTTCCTGCGGCCGTCCGGTACCGAGCCGGTGGTTCGGGTCACCGTGGAAGCCGATGACGCTACGCTGATGCAGCAGACGCTGGACCGCTTGTCCGCTGCGGTGCGTGAAGCCGCCAGCTGAGGCGACTGCACATCCGTACAAAGAAAGCGCCCCGGAATTCCGGGGCGTTTTCTTTTGCGGCGGCCCGGGAGGATGGCGTGCTCAGGGCCCCGGCACCATCTTCTTCTGGCGTGCCTTGAACCCATTGAACAGCGGCGCGATCAGCGGGTTGTAACTCAGGCGGATGCGCTTGCGCAGCCAGTTGGCCGGGCGGTTGCGGATCGCGAAACGATAGATGCGTTCCGGGTCGCCACCGATCACGTTGCGGCCGAACGGGTGGGTGGTGTGCAGGTAGCGGAAGCCCTGCTCGCGCGCCACTTCGATGTGATCCTGGTCGAAATCACCGTACGGCCAGCACAAGGTATCGGACACGTCGCCAAGCTTGTCCTGCAGGACTTCGCGCGAGATCGCCAGATCCCGGCTCAGGCCTGCACGGCGCTGCGCACGGTCCAGATCGTCACGGCGCAACCAGCGGGTGTGGGTATGGGTGTGGCAATGCACTTCGAAGGTGCCGGCGGCGATGGCCGCACGTGCTTCGCTCCAGCGCATCATCACATCGTCACTGCGGTCCTGCTCGTAGATCGCCGCTTCGCAGCCGCGATGGTCCGGCGTCGACGGCAGCGTCGCTCCGGCAATGCCGGCATGCGGACGTTCCGGGCCTTCGCCCATCCAGCCGGTGACCACGAACACCACGGCATGCATGCCGTACTTCTGCAGGATCGGATGGGCATACACCCAGTTGTCCAGGTAGCCATCGTCGAAGGTGATGACGATCGACTTGCGCGGCACCGGCTTGCCGGCCAGGAAGCCGGCGTACTGGTCCAGCGTCAGTGAGGTCCAGCCATTGCCTGCCAGCCACGCGATCTGGCTTTCGAAGTTTTCCGGCGACACGGTGATCATGCCCGGCGAAGGGCTGACATGGTGGTGCATCAGCACCGGAACGGTTCGCGCATCAGCCATGTCCCAGCTCCTTCAGCCACTGGTGGTAGTAGTGTTCGGTGGCTTCACCGTGGCCGTCCGGCGTGAAGCGGTGTGCGCCGTGCATCCAGTCCCAGCCAGCGCGGCCCATCTGCCGCCGCCGTTCCGGGTCGTCCACCAGCAGGCGCAAGGCACCTGTCAGGGCGGCATTGTCTCCCAAACGGGTGAGGATCGCATTGCTGCCATCGACCACCATCTCCGGCACGCCACCCACCCGCGTGGCTACGATCGGTACGCCCACATAAGCCGCTTCCAGGAACACGGTGCCGGCCGCTTCCTTGTGCGAGGCCAGCGCGAAGATGTCGAAGCCGGCCATCAGCCGGCAGGCTCCATCGCGGTAGCCGAGCAGGTGCACTTGGCGCTGCAGGCCGTGCTCGGCGCACATCGCCTGCAGTCGTTCCGTCACGGCCTGGCCATCACCGACGATCGCCAGGTGCAGGTCCGGGTTGGCCTTGCACAGCGGGATCATCGCCTGCAGCAGGTCGGCATGGCCCTTGGGCTCGCGCAGTACCGCCACGCAGCCGACCACGATGTCCTGTTCGCCGAAACCGAGCTCGGCACGCACCTGCGCGCGCGCGTCCTGCAGGCACTGCCAGGGATCGGCCTTGCGGATTTCGCTCCAGCGCGGCGGAACCGCAATCGGCGGCACGATGCCGATGCGCTCGGCCGGAATGCCACGGTCGGCCAGCAGTTGCTTGACGAAACTGCTGACGGTCAAAACCCGGTGCGGAAGCCCGGTATAGGTCAGCAGCGAATTGACCGGGCTCATCAGGTGGCGCGAGCGCACCACCAGCGGCGTGCCGCCCAGGCGTGCACCGGCGGCGGCGATCAGCGCATCGCGGCGGCTGGTGGTGTTTACCACGTCGTAGCGTTCGCGACGCACCAGTCGCGATACCGACCACACGCCGCGCAGCAGGCGCGCCAGGCCTCCCATGCGCAGCGTATGCACGGTGAAACCGTCGTCGCGTGCCAGTGTGGCCAGGCGCGCATCGGGCTGGCACAGCAACGACACTTCATGGCCACGCGCGCGCATCACCTGCATGTGCCGGAAGATGTAGATCTCCTGCCCGCCCATTCCCTTGGCGGCTTCGGTATGCAGGATGCGCAGCGGACGGTTCATGCAGGATCGGTCCTTGAAGTTCAGCGGTTGCGGAAGCGGGTCAGCGCTTCCCATGCGGAGCGGATGGCGGCGGCGTCCGGCGCCTGCTGCGGCAGCGGACGGTAGTGCCGGTCGAGCGCGGTGGCGTTGCCGAACTTGTCGAACACGTAGATGGCATCGCCATGGCGTACCGCGCGCTGCGACCAGCTCTCCACCACCAGCGCACGTTCGCTGGTGGTGGGCGCGGCCAGCAGGTCCTGGCCAGTACTGAAGTCGCTCAGTGCGTTCTCGCAGCCCAGTGCGTGGCGCATCAACGTCGGCACCCAGTCCTCATGCGAACTGGTGCGCATCTCATGGCCGCTGGCCTGGCCTGGCCAGTGCAGCACGAACGGCACCTGCAGCTGGTAGTCGGAGAAGTTGCCGTTGTGGCCCCAGTAGTTCAGCTTGAGGTCGTTGAACTCTTCGGCATGGTCACCGGTGACCAGCACGATGGTGTTCTCGGCCAGGCCTTGTGCGCGAAGGTCGTCCAGCAGCGAGCCGATCAGGCTGTCGGCGTAGTGCACGGCGGTGCGGTAGCGGTTGAGCTCCGGCGTCGGGTCGTGGTCCGGACCGAAGGACAGGAAGTCGATCTCCTTGGCCATCGGCGTGGCCACCGGCGGGTAGCTGGCGGGCAGGTGGTAGCCGGCGTGGGTGGAGTCGAGGAACACGAAGCCGAACCACGGGTGCTGCGCGGCCTGGCTGGTGCGGATGTCGTTCTGCAGCGCGGTGACGATGGCTGCGTCACGCTTGTCGGGCGTCAGGGCGGAGGGGCCCTGGTGCAGCTGGTCGCGTACGTCGGCGAAGGCGGTGCGGTCGAACTCCGGGCTGTACAGCGGCGCGCTGCCGTACAGGTGCAGGTCGTAGCCCTGCTGGCCCAGCACCTGGAACAGCTGCGAGCCGCGCTGTTCGTCCAGCATGCTTTGCCAGTAGCCGCCGGGCAGGCCGTAGAGCAGGCCGAACAGGCCGTAGCGGGTGGCATTGCCGGTGCTGAAATGCTGGTCGTACACGCGCGAAGCCTGTGCCAGTGCCGTCGTATTGGGCATCAGCTGCGGCGTCATGGCGTCCTGGCGCAGCGACTCCAGCACCACCATCAGCACATTCGGCCGATGTGGGTTCTGGCAGCGCAGGGGCTGCAGCGGATACAGCAGCTGCGCATGGCGCGGGTCAGGCAGGCCAGCCTGCTGTTCGCTGACAACGCCCAGTTTGCGCATGAAGCTCTTGGCGGTGATCGGCTGCGCCCAGGGCAGGTAGTTCCACTGCGCGATGACGTCACGGTCGCCGCGGGCATCGTAGTAGGCGGTGGCGACCTGGCCCCCCCCCATCAGCAGAGCGACCACCGCCCAGGCCTGCAGGACCCGGCGGCGGCGGGGCAGGGCGGGCAACAGCTTCCAGCATGCCCAGGCCAGCAGGCCTTCGGCGGCGAAGATGGCGGCGACCAGCAGTCCGGCCTGCAGCCAGGTTTTCCAGGACAACGCGACCTGGTCCTGCAGCGCGCCGCCGAACACCATGTTCACCACCATGGCATTGAGGTGGAACCGGTACAGAGTGAAAACCTTCGCATCAACCAGCAGCAGGCACAGCCACAGGCCCTGCAGCAGCACGGCGCTGATGCTCAGCGTGCGCGCGCTGCGCTGCCACAGGCCCAGCAGCAGCGGCAGCAGGCCTGCGAGGGCACCGAAGGCGAGCAGATGCCCCGGCAGAGCGACGGACAGGTAAACCAGGCCGATTGCGCCACCGGGGTTGTCGGCCAGCGGTACGTTGCCGAGCGTGATCGCCATCGCCAGCAGCGCGTTGCCGGCCACGAACAGCGACCACCAGGCCAATCGGCGCCAGTGACGTGCCGGGCCGGAGGGCAGGGAGGTGTTGGCAGAAGGAGCAGCAGGGCGCATGAAGGACGGAGGCGGCAGGTGGAGCAGGGGCGGGAGTCCCGGTTGTGACGGAATCGTTAATCCGCGCGCGGGTTGCGCATTGTATCGGTTTGTTTCTTCGTATCGAGTGGCGTCCCCCGGGCGATCTGTCACAATGTTCAGGTGGGCCATGAATGCGCTGGCCCTTCCAGACCCAACGACAAGCCAGGAACCGCTGTGAGCCAGATCCCCACCCTCGACATCACCCGTTTCGACAGCGACCGCGAGGCCTTCGTGGCCGAGCTGGGCGCGGCCTACCGCCAATGGGGATTCGCGGGCATCCGCAACCACGGCATCCCGCAGGCCGACATCGACGCGGCCTACGATGCCTTCAAGGCCTTCTTCGCCCTGCCGGAGGAGGTCAAGCGCAAGTACCACGTGGCCGGCAGTGGCGGCGCCCGCGGCTACACCCCGTTCGGCGTGGAGACCGCCAAGGGCTCCAAGCATTTCGACCTGAAGGAGTTCTGGCACATCGGTCGCGAGATCGCCGACGACTCCAAGTACCGCGACGTGATGGCGCCGAACCTGTGGCCGACCGAGGTCGAGGGCTTCCGCGAGCGCGGTTACGGCCTGTACCAGGCGCTGGACAACCTGGGTTCGCGCGTACTGTCGGCGCTGGCCCTGCACATCGGCCTGCCGGAAGACTTCTTCGCCGACAAGACCAACTTCGGCAACTCGATCCTGCGCCCGATCCACTATCCGCCGATCACCACCGACGACATCCCGAACGTGCGCGCCGGCGCGCATGGCGACATCAACTTCATCACCCTGCTGGTCGGCGCCAGCGCCGCGGGCCTGGAAGTGCAGTCGCACGAGGGCGAGTGGGTGCCGTTCACCTCGGACGCGGACACCATCGTGGTCAACATCGGCGACATGCTGCAGCGCCTGACCAACCACGTGTATCCGTCGACCATCCACCGCGTGGTCAACCCCCCGGGTGAGCTGGCGCGCCAGCCGCGCTACTCGGTGCCGTTCTTCCTGCATCCGAACCCGGACTATCTGATCGACGTGCTGCCGTCCTGCATCACCCCGGAGAACCCGAGCCGGTACCCGGAGGCGATCACCGCCCACGGCTTCCTCGAGGAACGCCTGCGCGAGATCAAGCTGAAGTAATGAGAAGTGAGGCCGCCGAAAGGCGGCCTTTTTCTTTGTAGGGCTCCGCCCTGCACCCGCAGAGGCCAAAGCCAAAGCCAAAGCCAAAGCGGCTCTGGGATGTTCCGTGGGGAGGCGGGGAGGTGTCGGATGGCGGGGACGCCGTGAACCCGTCCTGGGGGCTTGGCCGCGGCATCCATGCCGCGGACACCCCGCCATCCGACACCTCCCCGCCTTCGACAGTTTCCCGGTGACGGTGGGTAAATCGCGATTTCCGGTAGGTGTCGACCTTGGTCGACACGGTAGATCCACGCCATGGGTGCGGGCAGCTATCCGCACTGCCGCTTTTGCTTTTGATCTTCTTATTTCTTTCCGTGGCGGGCGGAACCGCCGGAATGTGTCAGAGGCCGGGCGGGTGGGGCTGCGCAGGGGCGTGAGCCGCATGGGCCCGAGGCATGCCTCGGGCGCGTTGGGCAGGACGCCCAACCCGGGTCTTGCTCGTGTGTGCAGGACGGCGCCCACGAGCAAGCGGCGACCGAGCTTACAGGGGTGAGGGCGCTTTGCTTGCGAAGCACTGCTTCGCAAGCGCCAGAACGCACAGCCGCCAGCGGCTGGGCCGGGCCCCGGAGGGGGACTTGCAGCGCCCCCTGCGCAGTCCCACCCGCCCGGCCAAGCCCCAAATCCAACCGGGTTCTCCGCGACCAACCCAACCCCACCCCCGCCACGAGGGGCTGCGCCGTTGGCTGAAAATCCATGTAACCGCTTACACGGAAACGGATTTTTGCCGTAACGGGTATCATGCCCGGCTGACTTCACACAGGAGCCACCCGCTCATGCGCCGCAAGATCGTCGCCGGAAACTGGAAGCTGCATGGCAGCCGTCAATTCGCCAATGAACTGCTGGGGCAGGTCGCCGCCGGGCTGCCGCTGGAGGGGGTGGACGTGGTGATCCTGCCGCCGCTGCCCTACCTGGGGGAGCTGGTCGAGGACTTCGGCGAGACCGGCCTGGCCTTTGGCGCGCAGGACGTGAGCAGTAACGAGAAGGGCGCCTACACCGGCGAGGTCTGCGCCGCCATGCTGGTCGAGGTCGGCGCCCGCTATGGCCTGGTCGGCCATTCCGAGCGCCGCCAGTACCACCACGAAAGCAGCGAGCTGGTCGCACGCAAGTTCGCCGCCGCCCAGCACGCCGGCCTGGTGCCGGTGCTGTGCGTGGGCGAGACCCTGGAGCAGCGCGAGGCCGGGCAGACCGAAGCGGTCATCGCCGGCCAGCTGGCGCCGGTGCTGGAGCTGGTCGGCGCGGCCGGTTTCGCCAAGGCCGTGGTCGCCTACGAGCCGGTCTGGGCCATCGGTACCGGCCGTACCGCTACCAAGGAGCAGGCGCAGCAGGTGCACGCGTTCATCCGTGGCGAAGTCGCGCGTATCGATGCTAGAATCGCTGATTCACTGCCCATTGTTTACGGCGGTAGCGTGAAGCCCGACAATGCCGGGGAACTGTTCGCGCAGCCGGATGTCGATGGTGGGCTGGTCGGCGGCGCCTCCCTGGTGGCCGCGGACTTCCTGGCCATCGCACGGGCGGCGGCCGCGAACTAATCCTAGAAGTTTTGTCCGAGGGCGGTTTCCAATGCTGATGTTGATCCTCAATGTCGTCTACGTGCTGGTCGCTGTGGCCATGATCGCGCTGATCCTGATGCAGCGTGGCTCGGGTGCGGCGGCGGGTTCGGGCTTTGGTGCCGGTGCCTCGGGTACGGTGTTCGGTGCGCGCGGCGCCTCGAACTTCCTGTCCAAGTCGACCAAGTGGCTGGCTGTCGTGTTCTTCGGCATCAGCCTCTTCATGGCCTGGTATGCCGGTCATGGCAGCCGCCCGGCGGCCGATCAGGATCTGGGCCTGATGTCCGCACCGGCGGCAGTCGCTCCGGCGGCTCCGGCGGGCGAACTGCCGGCCGTTCCGAAGGCCGATGCGGTCCCGGCCGCCCCCGTTCCGGCCGCGAATGTGCCGGCTCAGGCGGAATCTTCGGTTTCTGGTGAAGAAAAGCCTTCGGAAGGCTCCCAGAAAGACTGAAGCCGGTTACAATACGCGGCGCATCGGGAAGATAGTCTGATGTGATCGTTTGCCCAGGTGGCGGAATTGGTAGACGCACTACCTTGAGGTGGTAGCGACGCAAGTCGTAGGGGTTCGAGTCCCCTCTTGGGCACCATTTGTAAGTAAAGCGGGTTCGTCTGGCGCGCAAGGCGCCAGGCAGATTCCCGTCCACTCCCCCATGCCAAAGCGCCTGCAGGCGCGGCGGCAGAGGCAAGAGAGAATCGCTGTGCTGGCCGAATATTTGCCGTCTCTGCTGTTTCTGATCGTTGCCACCGGTATCGGCATTACGCTGATGCTGGTTGGTCGATTCCTCGGTCCCCGCCGCCCCGATCTGGAAAAGCTGTCGCCGTACGAGTGCGGCTTCGAGGCCTTCGAAGACGCGCGCATGAAGTTCGACGTGCGCTATTACCTGATCGCGATCCAGTTCATCGTCTTCGACCTGGAAATCATCTTCATCGTGCCGTGGACCCAGGTCTTCATGGAGCTGGGTGCCCGTTCGCTCATCACCATGGGCCTGTTCGTCGGCATGCTGTTCCTCGGTTTCATTTACGTCTGGAAGAAGGGAGCGCTGGAATGGGAGTGATTCAGACTCTCGATGGCCTCATGAACAACCCCACGCCGGAAGGCCGGGTTGATGACATCCTGCGGCCGGAAGGCGACAACCCGCTGCTGGAAAAGGGTTTCGTCACCACCAGCGTCGATGCACTGCTGAACTGGGCGCGCACCGGCTCGATGTGGCCGATGACCTTCGGTCTGGCCTGCTGCGCGGTCGAGATGATGCATGCCGGCGCCGCGCGCCTGGACCTTGACCGCTACGGCGTGGTGTTCCGCCCGTCGCCGCGTCAGTCCGACGTGATGATCGTGGCCGGTACCCTGGTCAACAAGATGGCCCCGGCGCTGCGCAAGGTCTACGACCAGATGCCGGACCCGAAGTGGGTCATCTCGATGGGTAGCTGCGCCAATGGTGGCGGCTATTACCACTACTCCTATTCTGTGGTGCGCGGCTGTGATCGCGTGGTGCCGGTGGACGTCTACGTCCCGGGCTGCCCGCCGACCGCCGAGGCGCTGGTGTACGGGATCCTGCAGCTGCAGAAGAAGATCTGGCGTACACAGACCATCGCCCGCTGACCCCTTCACCTGACAAGAGCGCGCCAAGCCCCCATGGCAGAGCAAGCATCCTTCATCGACCGACTCTCCGCACGTTTCGCAGGTGCGAAGGTCATCGTGGTCGAACCCCGCGGCGAAGTGACGCTGGAAGTGCCTGCCGCCGAGTGGCACGCCACCGCCCTGGCGCTGCGTGACGAGTTTGGTTTCGAGCAGGCCGTGGATCTCTGCGGCGTCGACTACCTCGGTTATGGCTCCGACGAATGGGACACCGCCGACGTGTCCTCGCAGGGCTTCAGCCGTGGCGTCGAAGGCAAGGCCCAGGGCCGTTTCGCGTGGGGCGAGTTCCCCACCGAGGAAAACGGCGCCGACGGTGCCCGCCCGCAGCACATGCCGACCCAGCGTTTCGCCGTGGTCGCCCAGCTGCGTTCGTACCAGCACAACCTGATGATGCACCTGCGCTGCTTCGCCCCTGACGAAGCGCTGCCGGTGGTGTCCTCGCTGACCGGCATCTGGCCGGGCCTGAACTGGTTCGAGCGCGAAGCGTTCGACCTGTACGGCGTGATCTTCGAAGGCCACCCGGACCTGCGCCGGATCCTGACCGACTACGGTTTCGTCGGCCATCCGTTCCGCAAGGACTTCCCGCTGATCGGCAATGTCGAAGTCCGCTACGACGAAGAAAAGAAGCGCGTGATCTACGAACCGGTCACCTCGGTGGAGCCGCGTGTCGGCGTGCCGCGCGTGATCCGCGACGACGCCCGTCTGCAGACCGCAGAAGGTGAGCGCGCGCAGGAGGCAGTGAAGTGAGCCACGTACACCAGGCCGGCGAAGCCTTCGCCAGCAACGCCGCCGAAAGCCGGCAGGAAATCCGCAACTACACCATGAACTTCGGCCCGCAGCATCCGGCCGCGCACGGTGTGCTGCGCCTGATCCTGGAAATGGACGGCGAAACCATCATGCGCGCCGACCCGCACGTGGGTCTGCTGCACCGTGGTACCGAAAAGCTGGCCGAGTCCAAGCCGTTCAACCAGTCGATCGGCTACATGGATCGCCTGGATTACGTGTCGATGATGTGCAACGAGCACGCCTACGTGCGCGCGATCGAGACCCTGATGGGCATCGAAGCGCCGGAGCGTGCGCAGTACATCCGCACCATGTACGACGAAATCACCCGTATCCTCAACCACCTGATGTGGCTGGGTTCCAACGCGCTCGACCTGGGTGCGATGGCGGTGATGCTGTATGCCTTCCGCGAGCGCGAAGAGCTGATGGACTGCTATGAAGCGGTCTCCGGCGCGCGCATGCACGCGGCGTACTACCGTCCGGGCGGTGTCTACCGCGACCTGCCGGACCACATGCCGAAGTACAAGGAATCGCGCTGGCACAAGGGCAAGGCGCTGAAGCAGCTCAATGCTTCGCGCGAAGGCTCGCTGCTGGACTTCCTGGAGAACTTCACCGTCGAGTTCCCCAAGCGCATCGACGAATACGAAACCCTGCTGACCGACAACCGTATCTGGAAGCAGCGTACCGTCGGCATCGGCGTGGTCACTCCGGAACTGGCCCACCAGTGGGGCATGACCGGCGTGATGCTGCGCGGCTCGGGCATCGCCTGGGACCTGCGCAAGAAGCGTCCGTATGCCAAGTACGATGCCGTCGATTTCGACATCCCGCTGGGCAAGGAAGGCGACTGCTACGACCGCTACCTGGTCCGCGTTGCCGAAATGCGCGAGTCCAACCGCATCATCAAGCAGTGCGTGGCGTGGCTGAAGGCCAACCCCGGCCCGGTCATGATCAAGAACTTCAAGGTCGCTCCGCCCAAGCGCGAGGACATGAAGGACGACATGGAAGCGCTGATCCACCACTTCAAGCTGTTCAGCGAAGGCTATTGCGTGCCGGCCGGTGAGACCTACGCTGCAGTGGAAGCGCCCAAGGGCGAGTTCGGCTGCTACCTGGTTTCCGACGGCGCCAACAAGCCGTTCCGCGTGCACCTGCGCGCACCGGGCTTCGCCCACCTGTCCTCGATCGATTCGATCGTGCGCGGCCACATGCTGGCCGACGTGGTGGCGATGATCGGTACCTACGACCTGGTGTTCGGCGAGGTTGACCGGTAATGCCGTCCGCCACGCCAACGCCCGCTGCAGGCAGCCGGCGCAAGCCGGCGCCGCAGTTTCTGGAATTTCACGTTATGCATTTCGCTGAGGTCGGCCGATGAAGGCGACAGGTAATTTCGAGGCGGCGCGCGACGTCGACCCGATGGTGGTGCTGAGCGACAAGACCCGCGCTCACATCGATCACTGGCTGTCCAAGTTCCCGCCGGACCGCAAGCGCTCTGCCGTGCTGCAGGGCCTGCATGCGGCCCAGGAGCAGAACGAGGGCTGGCTGACCGACGAACTGATCGCCGGCGTGGCCAAGTACCTGGACCTGCCGCCGGTGTGGGCCTACGAGGTCGCCAGCTTCTACTCGATGTTCGAGACCGAGAAGGTGGGCCGCAACAACGTGGCCATCTGCACCAACATCAGCTGCTGGCTCAATGGCGCCGAGGACATCGTCCGCCATTGCGAGAAGAAGCTGGGCATCAAGCACGGTGAATCGACCCCGGACGGCCGCGTCTACCTCAAGCGCGAGGAAGAGTGCCTGGCTGGTTGCGGTGGCGCGCCGATGATGGTCATCAACGGTCACTACCATGAGCGTCTGACCCTGGAAAAGGTCGACGAGCTGCTGGACGGGCTGGAGTAAGGGCATGGCACATCACCACGAATCCAAGGGTCCGGTCGGCCCCGCGCCGCTGCCGCACCAGGTGGTCTACACCACCCTGCATTACGACACCCCGTGGTCGTACGAAAGCTACCTGAAGACCGGTGGCTACGCCGCCCTGCGCAAGATCCTCGAAGAGAAGATCCCGCCGGAGCAGGTCATCGAGATGGTCAAGGCCTCGGGCCTGCGCGGCCGCGGTGGCGCAGGCTTCCCGACCGGCCTGAAGTGGTCCTTCATGCCCAAGGGCAACATGCAGAAGTACATCCTCTGCAACTCGGACGAATCCGAGCCGGGCACCTGCAAGGATCGCGACATCCTGCGCTACAACCCGCATTCGGTGGTGGAAGGCATGGCGATCGCCTGCTACGCCACCGGTTCGACCGTGGGTTACAACTACCTGCGCGGTGAGTTCCACCACGAGCCGTTCGAGCACTTCGAGCAGGCCCTGGCCGACGCCTATGCAAATGGCTGGCTGGGCAAGAACGTGATGGGCTCGGGCGTGGACATCGACATCTACGGTGCGCTGGGCGCCGGCGCGTACATCTGCGGCGAAGAAACCGCGCTGATGGAATCGCTGGAAGGCAAGAAGGGCCAGCCGCGCTACAAGCCGCCGTTCCCGGCCAACTTCGGCCTGTACGGCAAGCCGTCGACGATCAACAACACCGAAACCTACGGTTCGGTGCCGGCGATCATCCGCAACGGTCCGGAGTGGTTCAAGGGCCTGAGCCTGACCGCCAACGGCGGTCCGAAGTGCTTCTCGGTGTCCGGCTGCGTGCAGAACGGCGGCAACTTCGAAGTGCCGCTGGGCACCAAATTCCACGACCTGCTGGAAATGGCCGGTGGCCTGCGTCCGGGCCGCACCCTCAAGGGCGCGATCCCGGGCGGCGTGTCGATGCCGGTACTGACCGCGGCCGAGCTGCAGGATCTGCCGATGGACTACGACACCATCCGTGCGCTGGGCTCCGGCCTGGGTTCGGGTGCGATCGTGGTGCTCGACGACAGCGTCTGCTGCGTCAAGTTCGCCTGCCGCATCAGCCAGTTCTTCCACAAGGAATCGTGCGGCCAGTGCACCCCGTGCCGTGAAGGCACCGGCTGGATGCACCGCGTGCTGGAGCGCATCGTCGCCGGCAAGGCCACGATGGAAGACCTGCACCAGCTGAAGGCGATGGCCGGCCAGATCGAAGGCCACACCATCTGTGCGTTCGGTGAAGCGGCTGCATGGCCCATCCAGGGCTTCCTGCGCCAGTTCTGGGACGAATTCGAGTACTACATCGTCAACGGTCATTCGATGGTTGACGGCAAGAAGGTGGAGGCAGCCGCCGCATGAGCGCGCAACCCGTAAACCCGAACGTGCCACCGGATCACGTGACCATCGAAATCGATGGCAAGTCGCTGGTCGTGCCCAAGGGTTCGATGATCATCCAGGCGGCCGACAAGGCCGGCATTTCGATTCCGCGCTTCTGCTACCACGAGAAGCTGCCGATCGCCGCCAACTGCCGCATGTGCCTGGTGGACGTGGAAAAGTCGCCGAAGCCGGCGCCGGCCTGTGCCACCCCGGTGATGGATGGCATGAAGGTCGCCACCCGCAGCGAGAAGGCACTGAAGTTCCAGCGCTCGGTGATGGAGTTCCTGCTCATCAACCACCCGCTGGACTGCCCGATCTGCGATCAGGGCGGCGAGTGCGAGCTGCAGGACGTGTCGCTGGGCTATGGCCGTTCGGTCAGCCGCTTCAACGAGCGCAAGCGCGTGGTGCCGGACGAGGACATGGGCCCGCTGGTCGCCACCGAGATGACCCGCTGCATCCAGTGCACCCGCTGCGTTCGCTTCACCGCCGACGTTGCCGGTACCTACGAGCTGGGTGGCATGTACCGCGGTGAGAACCTGCAGATCGGTACCTTCGACGGCAAGCCGCTGACCACCGAGCTGTCCGGCAACGTCGTCGACGTCTGCCCGGTCGGTGCACTCACCAACAAGGTGTTCCAGTTCCGCGCCCGCCCGTGGGAACTGACCGCGCGCGAATCGCTGGGCTACCACGACGCGATGGGTTCGAACCTGTTCCTGCACGTGCGTCGCGGCGAAGTGCTGCGCACCGTGCCGCGCGACAACGAAGCGGTGAACGAGTGCTGGCTGTCCGACCGTGACCGCTACTCGCACCAGGGCCTGTACAGCGAAGACCGTGCGGTCAAGCCGCTGCGCAAGGTCAATGGCGAGTGGAAGGAAGTGAGCTGGGCCGAAGGCCTGGCTGCGGCCGCCGAGATCCTCAAGGCCAACCAGGGCGACAACCTGGGCGTGCTGGTGCACCCGTCCACCTCGAACGAGGAAGGCGCGCTGCTGGCCCGCCTGGCCAAGGGCCTGGGCTCGAGCAACATCGACCACCGCATCAACAACCGCGATTTCTCCGACGCCGCAACCGCCGAAGTGTTCGGCCTGCCGCTCGCCGAGATCGAAGGCGCCGACCGCATCGTCGTTCTGGGCAGCAACATCCGCCACGAACTGCCGCTGCTGCACGCCCGCCTGCGCAAGGCGCAGACCACCAACGGCGCGAAGATCCACGTCGTCAACCCGGTGGACTTCGACTTCGCCTTCAGCATCGCCGGCAAGCAGATCGTCGCGCCGTCGAAGTTCGTCGACGCGCTGGCCAACGCCGAGCTGCGTTCGGCGGTGCAGGGCGGCAACAACACCGTGCTGATCGTCGGTGGCATCGCCGAAAACCATCCGCAGGCTGCCGCGATCCGCGCCGCCGCGCGTGACTTCGCCGCTGCGACCGGTGCCAAGCTGTGCCGCATCCCGCAGGGTGCCAACGCCGTTGGCCTGACCCGCGCAGGCGTGCTGCCGGCCGGCAAGGACGTCGCCGCAATGCTGGCGCAGCCGCGCCAGGCCTACGTGGTGTACGGCCTGGAGCCGGGCCTGGACTTCGCCGACGCCCCCGCCGCGCGCAAGGCGCTGGTCGGCGCCAAGGTGGTGGCCTTCAGCCAGTTCGCCTGCGTCTCCACCCGCGACGTTGCCGACGTGATCCTGCCGATCGGTGCGCTGCCGGAAATCGACGCCACCCTGACCAACCTCGATGGTCGCGAGCAGTCGGCGCGTGCCGGCGGCAAGCTGCCGGGCGAGGCCCGTGAGGGCTGGCGCGTGCTGCGCGCCCTGGGCGGTGAGCTGGCGGTAGCCGGTTTCGACTTCACCGACCTGGCCGGCCTGCGCGCCAGCCTGGCCCCGGTGTCGGTCGCCGTTGCCGCCTCGGCACAGCCGGTGGTTGCCGGCGAAGGCCTGGAAGTGGCTTCGACCGCCGCGATCTACCGCACCGATGCGGTGGTCCGTCGCGCCCCGGCGCTGCAGTCGCATCCGCTCAACAACGCCCCGCGCATCGTGCTGAACGCTGAAGATGCCGCTCGCCTGCAGCTGCAGGAAGGGCAGATGGCCAAGGTCGGCACCGATGCCGGCAAGGCCACCCTGCCGGTGGTGATCGACGCCCGCGTCGCTGCGGGTTCGGTCTGGATTGAATCGGGCCACGGCGCGACCGCGCCGCTGGGTGCCGCTCGCGTAACGGTGGTGGCTGCATGAACGAATTGCTGTTGAACGCGGTCGATCCGCTGCACCAGTGGCTGCTTGGCCTTGGTGACATCGGCGCGCTGATCTGGATCATCCTGAAGATCCTGGTGATCACCGTTCCGGTGATCATCTCGGTGGCCTTCTACGTGGTCTGGGAACGCAAGCTGATCGGCTGGATGCACGTCCGCCACGGCCCGATGTACGTGGGCATGGGCATCTTCCAGGCCTTCGCCGACGTCTTCAAGCTGCTGTTCAAGGAAGTGGTCCAGCCGAGCAGCGCCAACAAGGCGATCTACCTGCTGGCCCCGCTGATCACCCTGGCTCCGGCCTTCGCGGCCTGGTCGGTGGTCCCCTTCGACTCGCAGATCGTGCTGTCCAACGCCAACGCCGGCCTGCTGTACCTGCTGGCGATGACCTCGCTGGGCATCTACGGCATCATCCTGGCCGGTTGGGCATCCAACTCGAAGTATGCGTTCTTGGGTGCGATGCGCGCCTCGGCGCAGATGATCAGCTACGAAATCGCCATGGGCTTCGCCCTGGTCGGCGTGATGATCGCGTCGGGCAGCCTGAACCTGAGCAACATCGTGATGGCGCAGGCTGGCAATTCCGGTTTCTTCGACTGGTTCCTGCTGCCGCTGTTCCCGCTGTTCGTCATCTACTGGGTGTCGGGCGTTGCCGAAACCAACCGCGCGCCGTTCGACGTGGTGGAAGGTGAATCGGAAATCGTCGCTGGCCACATGGTCGAGTACTCGGGCGGTGCGTTCGCGCTGTTCTTCCTGGCCGAATACGCCAACATGATCCTGATCAGCTTCCTGATCTCGATCTTCTTCCTCGGCGGCTGGCTGAGCCCCATCCAGGGCTGGGTCAACTTCGGCGACGTCTCGCCGCTGGTCGACTGGATCTGGAAGGGCGGTGCACCGTGGCTGTTCGTCAAGGTGTTCTTCTTCGCCAGTGCCTACATCTGGTTCCGTGCCAGCTTCCCGCGCTTCCGCTATGACCAGATCATGCGCCTGGGCTGGAAGGTCTTCATCCCGCTGGCCATTCTGTGGATCGCGGTTACCGCCGTCATGGTGTTCTTCGGCGTGATTCAAAAGGGCGTCTAAGTGATGAACAGGATTACCCATTACTTCAAGAGCCTGCTGCTGCTCGAACTGCTGGGCGGCCTTTGGCTGACGCTGAAGTACAGCTTCAAGCCCAAGTACACGATGATGTACCCGATGGAGAAGTTCCCGCAGTCGCCGCGCTTCCGTGGACTGCACGCCCTGCGCCGTTACCCCAACGGTGAAGAGCGCTGCATCGCCTGCAAGCTGTGCGAAGCGGTGTGCCCTGCATTGGCCATCACCATCGACTCGGCCAAGCGCGAAGACGGCACCCGCCGTACCACGCGCTATGACATCGATCTGTTCAAGTGCATCTTCTGCGGCTTCTGCGAAGAAAGCTGCCCGGTGGACTCGATCGTCGAAACCCACATCCTCGAGTATCACTTCGAGAATCGTGGCGAAAACATCGTTACCAAGCCGCAGCTGCTGGCCCTGGGCGACCGTCTCGAGTCCGAGATCGCCGAGCGTCGCGCCGCCGATGCCGCTTACCGCTGAGGTCGAGAGATGGATTGGGTAAATATCGCTTTCTGGGTGTTCGCCATCGCGGCAACGGTTTCGGCCGGTGCGGTGATCAGCGTGCGCAACCCGGTTCACGCCGTGCTCTGCCTGGTGCTGACCTTCTTCTCCATTGCCTGCGTGTGGCTGCTGGTCGGCGCCGAGTTCCTCGGCGTGGCGCTGGTGCTGGTCTACGTCGGCGCGGTGATGGTGCTGTTCCTGTTCGTGGTGATGATGCTCGACATCGACCCCACCAAGCTGCGTGAGGGCTGGGTCCGCTACCTGCCGGTCGGTCTCATTGTTGCCGTGGCGATGCTGGTGCAGATGCTGATCCTGATCGGCGTGAAGGGCAGGGCGGTCAACCCGTTCCCGGCCGACAACGCCGCCGCGGTCGCTGCCGACAGCTCCAACGTCACCTGGCTGGCGCGTACGCTGTTCACCGAGTACCTGCTGCCGTTCGAGTTCGCCGCCGTCATCCTGACCGTGGCCGTGGTTGCCGCCGTGATGCTGACCTTGCGCCGCCGTACCGGGGTGAAGAGCCAGAACCCGGGTGAGCAGACCATGGTCAAGGCCGGCCAGCGCCTGCGCATGGTCAAGATGGGCGCCGAAGCGCCGGTCGTGCACAGCAACAGCAAGCCGGCCGCCGGCGAGGAGACCCAGCCGTGATTACCCTTGGCCACATCCTTGCGCTGGGCGCGGTGCTGTTCGCCATCAGCCTGGCCGGCATCTTCCTCAACCGGAAGAACGTCATCGTCCTGCTGATGTCGATCGAACTGATGCTGCTGTCGGTGAACATCAACTTCGTCGGCTTCTCGCGTCAGCTGGGCGATCCGTCCGGCCAGCTGTTCGTGTTCTTCATCCTGACCGTCGCCGCCGCGGAAGCCGCCATCGGCCTGGCGATCCTGGTGACCCTGTTCCGTACCCGCCGCACGATCAATGTCGGCGAAGTCGATTCGTTGAAGGGCTGATCCACAGATGGAAATCACTCTCTCCAAGAGTCTGTTGATCGCAGTGGTGCTTGCACCGCTGTTCGGCAGCATCATCGCCGGCCTGTTCGGTCGCCAGGTCAAGCGCTTCGGCGCGCAGACCATCACCATCCTCGGCGTCGCGGTTGCCTGCGGCCTGTCGATGTACACGCTCTACCAGTTGCTGTGGGGCGGTGCGCAGCCGTTCAACCAGAACATCTACACGTTCTTCGAAGTCGGCCAGTACTCGGCCCACGTCGGTTTCATGGTCGACAAGCTGACCGCGATGATGATGGTGGTGGTGACCTTCGTGTCGCTGCTGGTCCACATCTACACGATCGGCTACATGCAGGACGATCCGGGCTACCAGCGGTTCTTCAGCTACATCTCGCTGTTCACCTTCTCGATGCTCACCCTGGTGATGAGCAACAACTTCCTGCAGCTGTTCTTCGGCTGGGAAGCGGTGGGCCTGGTGTCGTACCTGCTGATCGGCTTCTGGTTCAAGCGCCCGACTGCGATCTTCGCCAACATGAAGGCGTTCCTGGTCAATCGCGTTGGTGACTTCGGCTTCCTGCTCGGTATCGCCGGCGTGCTGTGGGTGTTCGGCACCCTGGACTACTCGCAGGTGTTCTCGCAGGCCGGCATGCTGGCTGACCCGCGCGCCCAGCTGCAGATCTGGGACGGCACCATGTTCGGCATGCAGCTGCTGAACGAGCCGGTGATCTGGTCGATCGCCACCGTCATCTGCATCTGCCTGTTCATCGGTGCCATGGGCAAGTCGGCCCAGGTCCCGCTGCACGTGTGGCTGCCGGACTCGATGGAAGGCCCGACCCCGATCTCGGCACTGATCCACGCCGCGACGATGGTGACCGCCGGTATCTTCATGGTCACCCGCATGTCGCCGCTGTTCGAGCTGTCGCAGACCGCGCTGAACTTCATCCTGTTCATCGGTGCCACCACCGCGTTCTTCACCGGCCTGATCGGCATCGTGCAGAACGACATCAAGCGCGTCGTCGCGTACTCCACGCTGTCGCAGCTGGGCTACATGACGGTTGCACTGGGCGTGTCGGCGTACTCGGCCGCCGTGTTCCACCTGATGACCCACGCCTTCTTCAAGGCGCTGCTGTTCCTGGGTGCCGGCTCGGTCATCATCGCGATGCACCACGAGCAGGACATGCGCAAGATGGGCGGCCTGCGCAAGTACATGCCGATCACCTTCGTCACCATGTGGATCGGTACCCTGGCCCTGGTCGGTACGCCGTTCTTCTCCGGCTTCTACTCGAAGGACACCATCATCGAGGCGGCCGAGATCCACGCCCACATGCAGAACAGCTGGGTGGCCACCTATGGCTACTGGGCAGTGCTGGGTGGCGTGCTGGTGACCAGCTTCTACAGCTTCCGCCTGCTGTTCCTGACCTTCCACGGCAAGGAGCGCTTCCGCGACGCGCATGATGATCACGGCCATGCCCATGACGATCACCACGCCGCAGATGCGCACCCTGCTGATGCCCATCATGGGGACGCGCACCATGACGACCACGGCCATGGCCACGGTCCGCATGAGCCGCACGAAACCCCGTGGGTGGTGACCCTGCCGCTGATCCTGCTGGCCATCCCGTCGATCGCCATCGGTTTCTTCAGCATCGGTCCGATGCTGCACGGCACCGACTGGGCCGGCCACCATGCACACGACGCAATCAAGGGCCAGGTCAACACGTTCTTCACCGGCATCGTCGATTTCTACGATCCGGCCAAGAACACCGTTGCCTTCCTGGGCGAAGAGTTCCACGGGCCGGTGGCGTTCGCGCTGCACGGCATGATGCTGCCGCCGTTCTGGCTGACCTTGGCGGGCTTCCTGCTGGCTGCGCTGTTCTACCTGTGGAAGCCGGACCTGTCGGGCAAGGCGCGCAAGACCTTCGCTCCGCTGGTGTCGGTGCTGGAAAACAAGTACGGCTTCGACAAGCTGTGGATCGATGGCTTTGCCGGTGGCAGCGTCAAGCTGGGCAAGGTCGCACGCTGGATCGACAGCAACATCGTCGACGGCGTGGTCAATCTTTCGGCACGTGTTGTGGACGTCGCAGCCGGCGTGCTGCGTCGTACCCAATCCGGTTTCCTCTATCACTACGCCTTCGCGATGATCATCGGCCTGATTGCCCTTCTGGGCGTGCTGATGCATTACCTGCGTTGATGACCTGTACGGAATAAGAAGACGTGTCGAACTGGCCTCTACTCAGTGTCCTCATCTGGCTGCCGATCATCGGTGGCGCCCTGATCCTTGCGATCCGTGATGCGCAGACCGCCCGCTGGGCGTCGCTGGGCGTAGCGGTGCTGACGTTCGTGGCGAGCCTCTCGCTGCTGAGCGGCTACAACGCGGGCATCGACGGTCTGCAGTTCGTCGAGACCCATGCCTGGATCCCGGCGTACAAGATCGGCTACAACCTGGGCGTGGACGGCATCGCCGTGGCGCTGATCCTGCTGACTACCCTGGTCAGCGTGCTTGCCCTGATCGGCGCCTGGAGCGCCATCGACAAGCGCGTCAACCAGTACGTGGCCGCCTTCCTGATCCTGGAAGGCGTCACGGTCGGTATCTTCTCGGCCACGGACGCGATGCTGTTCTACGTGTTCTTCGAGGCGATGCTGATCCCGATGTTCCTGATCATCGGTGTCTGGGGCGGCCCGCGTCGCATCTACGCCGCGCTGAAGTTCTTCCTGTACACCTTCCTCGGCTCGGTGCTGATGCTGGTGGCGCTGATCTACCTGTACATGAAGGGCGGCAGCTTCCAGCTGGCCGACCTGTACGCGCTGCCGCTGTCGGCCAAGGAACAGACCTGGATCTTCTTCGCCTTCCTGATCGCCTTCGCGGTCAAGGTGCCGATGTTCCCGGTCCACACCTGGCTGCCGGATGCCCACGTGGAAGCGCCGACCGCCGGTTCGGTGATCCTGGCCGCCATCGCCCTGAAGATCGGTGGCTACGGCTTCCTGCGCTTCAACCTGCCGATCGTCCCGGACGCGTCGCAGGAATGGGCGTGGCTGGTGATCGCGCTGTCGCTGATCGCGGTGATCTACGTCGGCCTCGTCGCCCTGGTGCAGGACGACATGAAGAAGCTGATCGCCTATTCGTCGATCGCGCACATGGGCTTCGTCACCCTGGGCACCTTCATCGCGTTGTGGCTGGTGCGTGAAGCCGGCAACGCCGATGCCGCACGCCTGGGCCTGCAGGGCGCCATGGTGCAGATGATCTCGCACGGCTTCGTGTCCGGTGCGATGTTCTCCAGCGTCGGCGTGCTGTACGACCGCATGCACAGCCGCCGCATCGCCGATTACGGCGGTGTGGTCAACGTGATGCCCTGGTTTGCGACCTTCGCCATGCTGTTCTTCATGGCCAATGCAGGCCTGCCGGGCACCAGCGGTTTCGTCGGCGAGTTCATGGTCATCCTCGCGGCCTTCCAGCGTAATCCGTGGATCGCGCTGGGCGCGGCCACCACCCTGATCATCGGCGCCGCCTACACCCTGTGGCTGTACAAGCGCATCTTCTTCGGTGAAGTGGCCAACAGCCACGTTGCCGAACTGAAGGACATCAACGGCCGCGAATGGCTGGTGCTGGGCGTGTTCGCCATCGGCGTGCTGGCCCTGGGCATCTACCCCAAGCCGCTGACCGACCTGATGGAGCCCTCGATCGCGAAGCTGGCGATGCAGATCGCATCCAGCAAGCTGCTGTAATTCCAGGATTTGATGATGACCACCTCGCCGCTGCTGCCATTGACCGCCGCTGACCTGCCACCGCTCGCTCCCGAGCTGGTGCTGATCGGTAGCGCCTTCGCCCTGATGATCCTCGACCTGTTCGTCAGCAACCGGAACAAGATCGTCACCCACCTGTTCTCGCTCGCTGCGCTGGCCGTGGTGCTGTTCATGCTGGCCACCGGCGTGGGCGGGCAGGGGGAGGTCTTCCATGGCATGTTCGTGCGCGATACCGCCGCGGACGTGATGAAGACCGGGATCGTGCTGCTCAGCGGCCTGACCCTGGTCTACGGCTGGCGCTACCTGCGCGACCGCAACCTGTTCCAGGGCGAGATCCCGGTGCTGATCCTGTTCGGCACCGCCGGCATGATGATCCTGGTCTCGGCGGGCAGCCTGCTGATGGTCTACCTGGGCCTGGAACTGCTGGCGCTGTGCTCCTACGCGCTGGTTGCCAGCAACCGTGAGAACGGCCTGGCCTCGGAAGCGGCGATGAAGTACATCGTGCTGGGTTCGCTGGCTTCTGGCCTGCTGCTGTACGGCATGTCGCTGATCTACGGCGCCACCGGCAGCCTCCACCTGGACGTCATCCGCGAGGCCATCCCGCACTCGGAAGAGCGCGTGCTGCTGATCACCGGTGCGGTGTTCATGATCGCCGGCGTCGCCTTCAAGCTGGGTGCCGCGCCGTTCCACATGTGGCTGCCGGACGTGTACCAGGGTGCCCCGGCACCGATCGCACTGTTCATCAGCTCGGCGCCGAAGCTGGCCGCCTTCGGCATGGCCTACCGCCTGCTGGAAATGGGCGTGGGCCCGCTGTCGACCGAACTGCAGCTGCTGATCGCCGGCCTGGCCGCAGTCTCGCTGGTCATCGGCAACCTGATGGCCATCGCGCAGAGCAACCTCAAGCGCATGCTGGCGTTCTCCACCGTCTCGCACATCGGCTTCCTGCTGATGGGCATTGCCGGTGGCGGTTCGCAGGGCTATGCCGCCGCACTGTTCTACGCACTGGCCTACGCCATCATGTCGACCGCCGCCTTCGGCGCGATCATCGCGCTGTCGCGTGCCGGCTTCGAAGCCGAGAACATCGAAGACTTCAAGGGCCTCAATGCCCGCAACCCGTGGATGGCCGGCCTGGTGCTGTGCATCATGGCGTCGCTGGCCGGCATCCCGCCGTTCCTGGGCTTCTGGACCAAGCTGGCGGTGCTGGGCGCGGCCGTCAACGGTGGCCTGCTGTGGCTGGCCATCCTCGGCGTGCTGTGTGCCGTGGTCGGCTGCTTCTACTACCTGCGCGTCATCAAGGTCATGTACTTCGATGAGCCGGTGGGCGAGGCCATGCCGCGCAGCAACGACCGCGTGCTGGGCCTGGTCCTGGGCGTGAACGCGCTGGCGCTGCTGGCGCTGGGCCTGGCCTGGAACCCGATCATGGTCTGGTGCCAGCAGGCATTTGCGCATCTTGCATAAAAGTTGACACAAAGCTGCGCGATTCGTGTAATATGCGCAGCCTGAGTTGTCACTGCAGCGGTTCAGCCAGAACATCGTTGCGGTAGCCCTCCTCGAAAGAGCAGGGCAGCAGTTCAAACACTTCCGGTGCGGGGTGGAGCAGTCTGGCAGCTCGTCGGGCTCATAACCCGAAGGTCGCAGGTTCAAATCCTGCCCCCGCTACCAACACATCGAATCGGCGCCAACCAGTTCGATGAATGAGGAAAAGCTTGCAGGTTTTGAAGTTATGCCTCATAATTCCGCTTCTGATGCGGGGTGGAGCAGTCTGGCAGCTCGTCGGGCTCATAACCCGAAGGTCGCAGGTTCAAATCCTGCCCCCGCTACCAAGTAAAGAGATCGCCTTCGAAGTCCTGCTTCGAGGGCGTTTTTCTTTGGGGTTCCGCATTTTTGTAGAGTCGAGCCATGCTCGACTGCCGGTGCGGCAAGGCCGGCCCAAGCCTTGCACCAGCGCGGTGCAGTCGCTATCATCAGCGGCCTAGCAATACCCCTGAAGGCGGCCTCCCAGCGGGAGTCCGGACCCGGAAGGAGGGCCGCAACCGGCAGGCACTGCAGGTTGCAACCGGAATCCAGTCACCGGAGTCTTTCCGGAAAAGGGGCCCAGCGGGCCCTTTGTCGTTTCCGGGGCGTCATGTTTCCATGCCGGCCAAGGCCGGCACCCAACCAAGAGATCAAGGCAGGCTGTGAGCGACAAGGCAACCGACATCGCGAATCTGCTCGCCCCGACCGTTGTGTCGCTGGGCCTGGAGCTGCTGGGCGTTGAGTATCTGCCGGCCCCCGGCGGTGCGACCCTGCGCCTTTACATCGACGTGCCGCTGGCTGAACAGCCCGAGCGCATCATCAATGTCGACGACTGCGAGCGGGTCAGCCGCGAAGTGTCGGCACAGATGGACGTCGAAGACCCGATCAGCGGCAACTACACGCTGGAAGTGTCTTCGCCGGGCGTCGATCGTCCGCTGTTCAACCTGGAGCAGTTCGGCCGTCACCTCGGCGAAATGGCCAAGGTCACGCTGAAGCTGCCGCAGGACAACCGTCGCCGCCTGCAGGGCCGCATCGAAGCCATCGACGAGACCGCAGGTGCCATCACCTTCATCGTCGACAAGGCCGAAGTGGTCGTGTCGGCCGACAACATCGACAAGGCACGGATCATGCCCGACTGGGTGGCGCTGGGGCTGGCCCCGAGCAAGCCGACCGGTCCGGCACCGAAGCGTCCGAAGCCGAACACGAATTCTTCTTCCAACGAGCCGGCGGCAAAGAAGCCGCGCGCGGAGTGAGCCAATGAGCAAGGAACTGTTGCTGGTAGTCGACGCAGTCGCCAACGAGAAGGGCGTGCCGCGTGAAGTGATCTTCGATGCCATCGAGGCCGCCCTGGCCTCGGCAGCGAAGAAGCGCTATCCCGACGAGGAAGTGCTGACCCGCGTGGTCATCGACCACAAGGACGGCAGCTACGAAACCTTCCGCCGCTGGGAAGTGGTGGCCGATGACGTGGTCATGGAATCGCCGGACCGCCAGATCCGCCTGATGGACGCCGTCGATGAAGCCGAAGGCGTGGACGTCGGCGACTACATCGAAGAGCAGATCGAGAACCCGGACTTCGGCCGCATTGCTGCCCAGGCCGCCAAGCAGGTCATCGTCCAGCGCGTGCGCGAAGCCGAGCGCCAGCAGGTCGTGGATGCGTGGAAGGATCGCGTGGGTGAGCTGATCACCGGTGTGGTCAAGCGCGCCGAGCGCGGCAACATCTATGTCGACCTCGGTGGCAACGCCGAAGGTTTCATCCCGAAGGACAAGGGCATTCCGCGCGACGTGCTGCGCGCCGGTGACCGCGTGCGCGGCTACCTGGCCGAAGTCCGTTCGGAACCGCGTGGCCCGCAGCTGTTCATCAGCCGCGCCGCCCCGGAATTCATGATCGAGCTGTTCAAGCTGGAAGTGCCGGAAGTCGGCCAGGGCCTGGTGGAAATCAAGGCCTGCGCCCGCGATCCGGGCGATCGCGCCAAGATCGCCGTGCTCGCCCACGACCAGCGCACCGATCCGATCGGTGCCTGCATCGGCATGCGCGGTTCGCGCGTGCAGGCCGTGTCCAACGAGCTCAATGGCGAGCGCGTGGACATCGTGCTGTGGAACGACAACCCGGCCAACTTCGTCATCAACGCGATGGCGCCGGCCGAAGTGCAGTCGATCATCGTCGATGAAGACAAGCACTCGATGGACCTGGCTGTCGCCGAAGACCGCCTGGCCCAGGCGATCGGCAAGGGCGGCCAGAACGTGCGCCTGGCCAGCCGCCTGACCGGCTGGCAGCTCAACGTGATGACCCAGGACCAGGTCACCGCCAAGTCGGAGGCCGAGCAGGCTTCGGCCCGCCAGCTGTTCATGGACAAGCTGGAAGTGGACGAGGAAATCGCCGGCATCCTGGTGAGCGAAGGCTTCGGCACCGTCGAGGAAATCGCATATGTCCCGGTCGGCGAACTGCTGGCCGTGGAAGGTTTCGACGAAGACATCGTCGAAGAGCTGCGCGCTCGTGCCCGCGATGCGCTGCTCAATGAGGCCCTGGCAGTCGAGGAAGGCCTTGAAGACGGCCAGCCGGCGCAGGACCTGCTGTCCCTGAAGGGCATGGACGAAGCCACCGCGTATGCGCTGGCCGGCCACGGCGTGCGTACCAGTGAGGACCTGTCCGACCTGGCCGCCGACGAGGTCATGGACTTCGGCATCGAAGGGCTGGATCAGGCGCGCGCCGCTGCGCTGATCCTGGCCGCACGTGCCGAGGAGATCGCCCGACTGGAACGCGGCGAATGAGCCGGCAATGAACAGGGCCCTGAGCCGCTCAGGGCGTAGAATCCGCGCCACCTCCAGATGCGGGGGGGCGCCCACAAGATCATAGGATCCGAATGTCGCAGCAAACCACCATCCGCAAGCTTGCCGAACTGGTCAACACGCCGGTCGAAAAACTGCTGGAACAGCTGGCCGGTGCCGGCATGAAGTTCAGCGGTCCCGACCAGGTCGTGACCAGCACCGAGAAGGTGAAGCTCCTGGGCTTCCTTCGTCGTTCGCACGGCAAGCCCGAGCAGGCCCCGGAAGAAACTGATCAGTCTGCAAAGAAGATCACGCTCAACCGCCGGAAACAGCAGGAAGTGACGGTCAGTTCCGGTCGCAGCAAGACGACCGTGAATGTCGAGGTGCGCCAGAAGCGTACCTACGTCAAGGATGGTGCTCGCGCCATGACCCCGGACGAAGAGCGCGCCGACATCCTGCGCAAGCTGGAAGAGTCGCGTGCGCGCAACCTTGCCGAACAGCAGGCCCTGGCCGAGAAGGATCGTCTGCGCGACGAAGCCATCGTCCGTGCCCGTGAGGAAGAGGTTGCGGCCAAGGAACGCGCAGAGGCCGAGAAGAAGGCCGCCGAGGAAGCTGCGGCCGCCGCCAAGGCTGCCGAGGCGCTGGCTGCCAGCAAGCCCAAGCGCGCTCCGATCGATGAAACCGCGCCGCGCCCGCCGCGTGCTCCGGCCGCCGCTCCGGCTGCGCCGCGCAGCGCTCCGCCGCCGCCGCGCAACGACGACCGCAACAACCGCAGCGCGCCGCGCAACGAGCGTGGCCCGGGCGACCGTTTCGCCGGCCAGATGCACCTGTCGGCTGCCGACCGCGCGCGCCGTGGCAACAGCAACAACAGCAACACCCGTGGTCGTCCGGGCGGGCGTAACCAGGCCGGTGGCCGTCGCGACATGTCGCGCGGTGGCAACAATGCAGGTCCGCACGCCTTCGAGCGTCCGACCGCGCCGGTGGTGCGTGAAGTGGCGATCGGCGACACGATCACCGTGGCCGACCTGGCGCAGAAGCTCGCGCTCAAGGGCGGTGAGGTGGTCAAGGCGCTGTTCAAGATGGGCGTGATGGCCACCATCACCCAGTCCATCGACCATGACACCGCCGCGCTGGTGACCGAAGAACTCGGCCACAAGGCGATCCGTGCCAACGACAACGACGCCGAAGACGCACTGCTGGCCTCGACCGGTGAAAACCAGGGCGAAGCCACCCAGCGTCCGCCGGTGGTCACCATCATGGGCCACGTCGACCACGGCAAGACCTCGCTGCTGGATTACATCCGTCGCACCAAGGTCGCCACCGGCGAAGCCGGCGGCATCACCCAGCACATCGGTGCCTACCACGTGGATACGCCGAAGGGCGTGATCAGCTTCCTGGATACCCCGGGCCACGCGGCATTCACCTCGATGCGTGCGCGCGGCGCCAAGCTGACCGACATCGTGGTGCTGGTCGTGGCCGCCGATGACGGCGTCATGCCGCAGACCAAGGAAGCGATCCAGCACGCGCGTTCGGCGGGTGTGCCGCTGATCGTGGCGATCAACAAGATCGACAAGTCCGACGCCGACCCGATGCGGGTCAAGAACGAACTGCTGTCCGAGCAGGTCGTGGCCGAAGACTTCGGTGGTGACACCCAGATGGTGGAGATCTCGGCCAAGACCGGCCTGGGCATCGACGACCTGCTGGACGCCATCTCGATCCAGGCCGAACTGCTGGAACTGAAGGCCGTCGACGAAGGCCGCGCTTCGGGCGTGGTGATCGAATCGTCGCTGGACAAGGGCCGTGGCCCGGTCGCCACCGTGCTGGTGCAGCAGGGCCGCCTGAAGAAGGGCGACTACCTGGTGTGCGGCATCCAGTACGGCCGCGTGCGTGCGCTGTTCGACGAAACCGGCAAGCAGCCGGAGTTCGCCGGCCCGTCCATCCCGGTGCAGGTCCTGGGCCTGTCCGGCGTGCCGGAAGCGGGTGATGACTTCGTGGTCGTCGAGGACGAGCGCCTGGCCAAGGACGTTGCCCAGCAGCGTGAGACCAAGCGCCGTGAATCGCGCCTGGTCGCCACCGCCGGCAGCCGCATGGAAGACATCATGGCGACCCTGGGCAAGGGCGAGGGCCAGCAGGTCCTCAACCTGGTCATCAAGGCCGACGTGCAGGGTTCGGTGCAGGCGCTGAGCCAGGCACTGGTCGCGCTGTCCAACGAAGACATCCGCATCAACGTGATCCACTCCGGCGTGGGCGGCATCACCGAATCGGACGCCAACTCGGCGGCCGCTTCGAAGGCCACCGTCATCGGCTTCAACGTGCGTGCGGACGCTTCGGCCCGTCGCATCATCGAATCCAACGGCGTCGATCTGCGTTACTTCTCGATCATCTATGACGTGATCGACCAGGTGAAGCAGGTGGCTTCCGGTCTGCTGGGCGTGGAGATCCGCGAAGAGATCATCGGTATCGCCGAGGTCCGCGACGTCTTCCGCAGCTCCAAGCTGGGCGCCGTGGCCGGCTCGATGGTCATCGAGGGCGTGGTCAAGCGCAACAAGCCGATCCGCGTGCTGCGCGACAGCGTGGTGATCTTCGAGGGCGAGCTGGAATCGCTGCGTCGCTTCAAGGAGAACGTCGAGGAAGTCCGCAACGGTACCGAGTGCGGTATCGCGGTGAAGGCCTACAACGACGTCAAGCCGGGTGACCAGATCGAGTGCTTCGAGCGTATCGAAGTGCCGCGCACCCTGTAATGCTGCAAGGTGGCCCGACCGTTGGTCGGGCCCCACCATGATGTAGAACCCGACCAACGGTCGGGTACCATGTAGTAGCGCCCGACCGTTGGTCGGGCGACCATTGAATCAAGAGTAGTGCCCGACCGTTGGCCGGGCGACAACTGAACCAAGAGCTCCTCGTGCCCAAGACTTTCCATCGAACCGACCGTGTCTCCGCCCAGCTGCGCCGTGAACTCGGCACCCTGGTGCACAACGCTGTGCGCGAGCACGGGTTGCCCTCGGTGAGCGTGTCCGACGTGGAAATCACCCGCGACATGGCCCATGCCAAGGTGTTCGTCACCGCGCTGATGCCGGAACGTTCGGCCGAAGCCGTGGCCGGCCTGAAGGAGCTGGGCTATCGCCTGCGCATGGACCTGGCCCGTGCGATGAAGCTGCGCCACGTGCCGGAGCTGCATTTCCACTACGACGACTCGGTCGACCGTGGTGAGCACATCGACAACATCCTGCGCGATCTGCCTGATACGCTGGCCGCCGAGAAGCGTCGCGAGAGCGACGAAGAATAACCGCGCGACGCCGGGCATGCCCGGCGTTGTTGCATTCCGGCTGCGCGATGTCTGATGCAGACCGCGCTGCAGCAGTCGAGCATGGCTCGACTCTACAAAATCCTGTCATGACCCGAATTCAGTTCCGCCGCCTGGATGGCATCCTGCTGCTCGACAAGTCGACCGGCATGAGCTCCAACGCCGCCCTGCAGGTGGCCCGTCGCCTGTTCCGTGCCGAAAAGGGTGGCCATACCGGCAGCCTCGATCCGCTGGCCACCGGCCTGTTGCCGCTGTGCTTCGGCGAGGCGACCAAGATTGCCGGACTGTTGCTCGGCTCGGCCAAGGCCTACGACGCCGAGATCATGCTGGGCCAGACCACCGACACCGATGACTCCGAAGGCCAGGTGCTGCTGCAGCGCGTGGTGCCGGCGATCAGTGCCGAGGCCCTGCAGGCGGCGCTGGTGCCGCTGACCGGCAACATCCGCCAGCGTGCCCCGATCTATTCGGCGCTGAAGCAGGGTGGGGAGCCGCTGTATGTGAAGGCCCGCCGCGGTGACGTCATCGAAGCGCCGGAGCGTGAGGTGCAGGTGCACGCCATCGAGGTGATGGAGCAGCAGCCCGAGCGGTTGCGGCTGCGCGTGACCTGCGGCTCCGGCACCTACATCCGCAGCCTGGCCCGCGACCTGGGCGAGGCACTGGGCTGCGGCGCTCACATCACTGCGTTGCGCCGGCTCTGGGTCGAGCCGTTCCATGAACCGGCGATGGTCACCCTGGACCAGCTGCGGGCGATGGTCGAGGCCGGTGACGAGGCCGGGATGGACGCGCTGCTGCTGCCGCTGGCGGCCGGCCTGGCTGAATACCCGCGGGTCGACCTCGATGCCGACCAGGCCCACCGCTTCTGCGTCGGCCAGCGCCAGCGGGACCTGTCCTGGCCGCATGGCCTGGTGGCCGTGTTTGGCCCGGACGATGCTGTCCAGGGCCTGGGCCAGGTCGATGACAGTGGCTTGCTGGCTCCGCAGCGTCGTTTCAACCTCTGACCGGACCCGGGCGGTTCAGCCCCGGTCCTTGTCCCGGAAGCCCCCGACCGTTACAATTTCGCGGCCGTTTTCCGGCAGCCTGCCTCGCGCAGGTTTCATCCTCGTAGTCCACGGCGAGCCTGGCGGTGCGCGAAGCGCGTTCCTGCCGGCCACGCATCACAGAGAAAAAAGAAATGTCGATCGACACCCAGAAGGTCATTGAAGACAACAAGCGCAGCTCGGCTGACACCGGCTCCCCGGAAGTCCAGGTTGCACTGCTGACCGCCCGCATCGAACTGCTGACCGGCCACTTCAAGACCCACAAGAAGGACCACCACAGCCGCCGCGGCCTGCTGCAGATGGTCAACCGCCGTCGCAGCCTGCTCGACTACCTGAAGAAGAAGGACGTCGAGCGTTACAAGGCCCTGATCGAGAAGCTTGGCCTGCGTCGCTAAGCAACGAATCCCCCGCGGCGCAGCGATGCGCCGCGGTTTTGTTTTGTAGCACCGCAATCCCCGATTCAGGCCGGAACGATCCGGCCACCCGCTGGCGGCAAGGGTCGCCGACGGTCCAAATTCGCAGACAGCATCCCCAAGGACACCCTCCGTGGCAAAAATCACCAAAACCTTCCAGTACGGCAAGCACACCGTCACGCTTGAGACCGGCGAAGTCGCCCGTCAGGCCAGCGGCGCCGTCATCGTCAAGATGGACGACACCGTACTGCTGGTCACCGCCGTCGCCGCCAAGAGCGCGCGCGAAGGCCAGGACTTCTTCCCGCTGACCGTCGATTATCAGGAAAAGTTCTACGCCGGCGGCCGTATCCCGGGTGGTTTCTTCAAGCGTGAAGGCCGTGCGACCGAGAAGGAAACCCTGATCTCGCGCCTGATCGACCGTCCGATCCGTCCGCTGTTCCCGGAAGACTACAAGAACGAAGTGCAGATCATCGCCACGGTCATGTCGCTGAACCCGGACGTGGACGGTGACATCCCGGCCCTGATCGGCGCCTCGGCTGCCCTGGCCCTGGCCGGCACCCCGTTCATGGGTCCGATCGGCGCTGCCAAGGTCGGCTACAAGAACGGCGAGTACATCCTGAACCCGACCGTCAGCGAACTGGCTGACTCGCAGCTGGAACTGGTTGTCGCCGGTACCTCCAACGCCGTGCTGATGGTCGAATCCGAAGCCGCGCTGCTGTCCGAAGAAGTGATGCTGGGCGCCGTGACCTTCGGTCACCGCGAAATGCAGAAGGTCATCAACGCGATCAACGAGCTGACCGTCGAAGCCGGCACCAAGCCGTCGACCTGGGAAGCCCCGGCCAAGAACGACGCGCTGATCTCCGCCCTGAAGGAAGCCATCGGCCCGCGCCTGGGCGAAGCCTTCCAGGTGCGTGACAAGCTGCAGCGCCGTGACGCCATCTCGGCGATCAAGAAGGACGTGGTTGAAACCCTGGCTGGCCGCGTGGCCGCTGAAGGCTGGAACCCGGCCGAGCTGTCGAAGGAATTCGGCGAGCTGGAATACCGCACCATGCGTGACTCGGTGCTGGACACCAAGGTCCGTATCGACGGCCGTGCGCTGGACACCGTCCGCCCGATCGCCGTGAAGACCGGCGTGCTGCCGCGTACCCACGGTTCCTCGCTGTTCACCCGCGGCGAAACCCAGGCCATCGTGACCATCACCCTGGGCACCGCCCGTGATGGCCAGGTCATCGATGCCGTTGCCGGTGAGTACAAGGAAAACTTCCTGTTCCACTACAACTTCCCTCCGTTCTCGGTGGGTGAGTGCGGCCGCATGATGGGCCCGAAGCGCCGCGAAATCGGCCACGGTCGCCTGGCCAAGCGCGGCGTGCTGGCTGTCATGCCGTCGCTGGAAGCCTTCCCGTACACCATCCGCGTCGTCTCGGAAATCACCGAGTCGAACGGTTCCTCGTCGATGGCATCGGTCTGCGGTTCGTCGCTGGCCCTGATGGACGCCGGCGTGCCGGTGAAGGCGCCGGTTGCCGGTATCGCCATGGGCCTGGTCAAGGAAGGCGAGCGTTTCGTCGTCCTGTCCGACATCCTGGGTGACGAAGATCACCTGGGCGACATGGACTTCAAGGTGGCCGGTACCGCTGAGGGCATCTCCGCCCTGCAGATGGACATCAAGATCGAAGGCATCACCGAAGAGATCATGAAGCAGGCCCTGCAGCAGGCCAAGGCTGGCCGTCTGCACATCCTGGGCGAAATGGCCCACGGCCTGACCGCTCCGCGTGAAGAGCTGTCGGACTACGCGCCGCGCCTGCTGACCATCAAGATCCACCCGGACAAGATCCGCGAAGTGATCGGCAAGGGTGGCTCGACCATCCAGGCCATCACCAAGGAAACCGGCACCCAGATCGACATCCAGGACGACGGCACCATCGTCATCGCTTCGGTCAATGCCATCGCTGCCCAGGCCGCCAAGGCCCGCATCGAGCAGATCACCTCGGACGTCGAGCCGGGCCGCATCTACGAAGGCAAGGTCGCCAAGATCATGGACTTCGGTGCGTTCGTCACGATCCTGCCGGGCAAGGACGGTCTGGTCCACGTGTCGCAGATCTCCAGCGATCGCGTCGAGAAGGTCGGCGACGTGCTGAAGGAAGGCGATGTGGTCAAGGTCAAGGTGCTGGAAGTCGACAAGCAGGGCCGTATCCGCCTGTCGATGAAGGCCGTGGAAGAAGGCGAAGCCGCGAGCGCCGAATAATCGGCGGTGGGTGTCAACCTTGGTTGACACGCTCCTGGAATCGCTGAAATGAAAAAGCGGGCTTCGGCCCGCTTTTTCTTTGCCTGGAATCCTGTGGATGAGGACCGTTGGTCCTTGCACTTACGCGTCTTCTTCGTCCTCACCCAGCCACCAGACCTGGCCTGGCTCCGGGTCGCTCATCGGGTGCTCGCGCTGTTCGATGGCCTCCAGCACCCGGCCGGGGGCTGCAGCGACCCACACCGCCATGAGCTTTTCCACCGCAGCCCGACCCTGTGCGGCCACGCCGAGGTCACGTTCGCGTCTCCATTGGTCTTCATCTGGCGCCTCATCACCATGCTGGTGCGGCGTGCCGTAGCTGCAGCGGCGGCACAGCCGGCGCACGGTAGCCGTCCAGTCCTCGACCATGCCGATGCCGGGCAGGGTGATTGCCTCCAGCGCAGCGATGTCATCGGCCGAATCGCACTGCACGAACACGGTGAAGGTCGCCATGTCCGATGCCTGCAGGCGCTGCATTGCATTGAACACCGGCACCTCGTGTTCGCTGTACGTACGGCGGCCGGTCGAGGCGCCGTCGTGCAGCACGATGTCGCCGAAGCGGAAGCCGCTTTCGGGCAGCGGTACGTTGTCGATGCGTGCACGCACCGGATCAATGCGGCTCATGTACACCACTTCGGCGTCGGACCATGGCGCCAGGCGCACGCAGGCCACGCCGAAGTGGCCCTCGATCGGGCCCTCGCCTTCGGGCAGGGTGATGCCACAGCGGGTCCACTGGCGTCGTGCTTCGGCCCAGTCCGCCATGCCGGTGGCGGCGATGCCGGCATTCCAGGCAGTGGCGACATCGAACTCGCCGCGCAGCTGCTCCGATCGCAGGTTGTCCTGCAGTGAGGCAGCCCAGTCGCGCAGATACTTGTGCGCCAATCCGCGCATGTAATGCAGGTACGGCACTTCGGGGGCGAGTGCGATCAGCTCGCCGAACAGCGCCACCGCCCGCTGCAGGTTGCCTTCGTGGAAGGCGTCGTAGGCGCGTGCCTCCAGGGCCTGGCCTTCGTCGAGGGTTTCGTCGTCCAGCAGGTCGCCGTCGTCGAGGTTGTCGTGGTCGGTGCTCATGTCCATGCGCGGTTGAAGGTCCGCGGCTACCTTAGCCGATGCGCGAGCCCGCGAACGCGGCGTCGGCGTGTGTCCTGCTGCAGTGCATGAGGGTCGTTGCATGACTGGCGCGTTGTCGCCATTCGGCGGGATGCACCTGTCCACTGGACGACATGCCACGACAACCGTCCCACAGCCCCATCCGTTTGCTAACGTGGCTGCGCCTTCGAACCGGGAGATCCCATGTTCCGCCAGACCGTGGCTGCCCTTGCCGTGCTGATTGCCGGTGCCTTGCCCATTGCCGTGCATGCGGCACCCGCGCAGCCGCCGATCTTCGGTGCCTACTACCCCGGTGGTTCGGCCGAGCGCTACCCGGTGTCGAGCATTCCGGCCGAGCGCCTCACCCACCTGTTCTACGCGTTCTCCACCATCGAGGACGGGCGCTGCACGATCGGTGCGGAAGCGCCGAAGAATTTCGCGGCGCTGGCCGAGCTGAAGAAGGCGCACCCGCATCTGCGCACGCTGATCTCGATCGGTGGCTGGGGCGCAGGTGGATTCTCCGATGCAGCGCTGACCGAGGGCAGCCGCAAGCGCCTGGTCGACTCATGCATGGCGCTGTTCTTCGATCGTCATGCTGGCAGTTTCGATGGCGTGGACATCGACTGGGAGTTCCCGGTCAGTGGCGGGCCAAAGGAGCTGGCACACCGCCCGCAGGACCGCGCCAATCTGACCCGGCTCGCGCAGGCGTTCCGCGTGGCCCTTGATGCGCATGGCCGCAAGGCGGGGCAGCCGATGCTGTTGACCGCCGCACTGGCCGCCGGTCGCCTGCAGACCGATGGCCCCTACGATCCAGCCGCAAGCTATGACCTGCCGGCGCTGGCCAAGGTGTTCGATTTCATCAACCTGATGAGCTACGACATGGGCACCGGCTTCTCGGCGGTGTCGACGTTCAATGCGCCCCTGCATGAAGTGCCAGCTGATCCGCTGGCGCCGGAACTGCGGCGCTGGAACAACGTTGCCGGCGCGGTGCAGTACTACCGCGAGCGCGGGGTGCCAGCCCACAAGTTGGTGCTGGGTGTGCCGTTCTACGGGCGCGGCTTCAAGGTCACCGGCGATGCGCCGGATGGGCTGTACCAGTCCTACAGTGCACCGGCCGATGCCGGCGACTGGCGCGTGATCAAGGCGCGCTATCTCGACCAGCCGGGCTGGACGAAGCACTGGCAGCCACAGGCGCAGAGCCCGTGGCTGTACAACGCCGAGCAGAAGGTTTTCATCAGCTATGAAGACCCGCGCTCGATCGGCCTGCGTGCGCAGTTCGCCCGCGAGCAGGGCCTGGCCGGCGTCTTCATGTGGGAGCTGACCGGCGACGACGAACAGGCCAGCCTGCTCAACGCCATGCTGGGCCCCTGGCAGAAGGCACGCATCGGCGATTGAGCTGCATCAGGCGATGTCCGGCGCAACGCCGCAACGCCATCGGCCCGACCCCGCACAGCATGTCCGTGCCCGCAGCGTTACGCTGCGGGCATGATCCATCTCGAACGCCTGGACCACCTGGTCCTCACCGTCGCCGACATCGACCGCAGCTGTGATTTCTACCAGCGCGTGCTCGGCATGCAGGTCGTGCACTTCGGCGCGGGCCGCACCGCGCTGCAGTTCGGCCAGCAGAAGATCAACCTGCACTCGGCCAGCGCCCCGCTGCAACCGCATGCGCTGCGGCCCATGCCGGGCAGCGCCGATCTGTGCCTGGTCACGCGCACGGCGACGACCGATGTGCTGGCTCACCTGCAGGCGCAGTCCGTTGCAGTGGAGGAGGGGCCGGTCGCACGTACCGGCGCGCTGGGGCCGATCGAATCGGTGTACTTCCGCGACCCGGATGGCAACCTGATCGAAGTGAGTCGTTACCCCGGCGAGGCATGATCCTGCTTGGGTAGCGTCGAGCTTGCTCGACGGAGCTTGGCGCGAAATCAACAGCTGTCGAGCATGCTCGACGCTACAGGGGGCGTTGCGCGTAACGGTCGGTAGCGCCGGGCCATGCCCGGTGACGGCTCAGTTGGCCCAGACGCTGTTGGGGTCGCCGTTGCGGGCGCGGCGTTGGCTGGCCACAGCCAGGCGGGCGAAGCCGAAGGCCATGGCCAGCGCGATGGCATCGACCCAGAACAGCGGCCAGTGGCCACGCGCAGCCGCACGCCACAGCCAGTCACCATTGAGCGCGCCATGCAGGATCGGCACCAGCGCGGTGCTGATCGCCGCCGCCCACAGCAGTTCGCGTGCCGCCTGCGCCGGGCGTCGCAGCGCGGCCCACAGCGCACAGGCCGCCCAGCTGCCGAAGCAGGCCCAGCGGATGCCGTGGTCGACCGCGGACGGTGCCAGCCGCTCCAGCACCAGTGCGGTGACGAACGCCACCGAAATCGCAACGCACAGCCCGATGCAGACGCCGACCGTGGCCCGTGCCATGTTCACCCCGGCACGCGGTTGCTGTGGCTGGCGACGCTTGCGCCGCGATTCGATCCACAACAGGTTGCCGGAGTAGAACAGGAAGGCACCGCCAAGGCCGAGCAGGAAGTACAGCCAGACCACCACACCGTTGCCGAACTCGCCGAAGTGCAGGGCATAGGCCGCGCTTAGCGTGGCGTGGTTGGCGTCGCGCTGGCCGGGCAGCTGCGAGGCCAGGACGTTGCCGGTGGCCACGTCCAGTGCCACCGCGCCGAGCGGGCCGAGCGTTCCGGTGGATTCGCCGGTGATCTCGATGGTGGCGTTGGCATCGCCGGCGTTGGCCAGCTTCAGGTAGGCCGGTTCGAAATTGGCCACGCCCTGTGCGCGGGCCACTTCAAGCGCGCGTGCATGCAGCACGCGCAGGCTGCCCGGCGGTGCCGGGATGCCGCTGGCGTCGCGCACAGGCGCGGTGTCCATTGCGGTCGGTACCGCCTGCAGGGCCTTGCCGTCGTAGATCAGCGGGTTGAGCAGGGCCATCTGCACGAACACCAGGCAGAGCAGGGCGCCAGTGACCGCGAACATCAGGTGGAAGGGCAGGCTGAGCACGCCGATCACGTTGTGCGCGTCCTGCCACAGTTGTTTCAGGTTGCGGCCCGGACGCAGTGCGAACAGATCACCGAACAGCTTTGGCAGGTGGATCACCAGGCCGCTGAGCAGGGCCATGCCATACAGCAGGCTGACGATGCCCATCACGTAGATGCCGGCCACCGGCAGTCCGAGGCTGTAATGCAGCTCGTTGACCAGTTCGGCCAGCCCGGTCTGTGGCGGCGTGGTGCTGCCGGCGATCTGTCCCGGCCAGGCGTAGCGCCAGCTGCCGTCATCGGCCTGCCAGTAGGCCAGTGGCTGCGGGTGTTCGGTGCCGGGGAAGGTCATGCCGACGTGGCGGCGCGCTTCCGGATGCGCGGCAAGCACGTCTTCCAGCAGGTACTGCGCGTCGTCCAGGCCGGCGGGGAGTGCGGTGGCTGCACCGGGCGTCTGCCACAGCGGCAGGTCGTGGTGGAACAGGGTCAGCGCACCCGCGTAGAAGGCCACGAACAGGCCGAAGCCGGCAACCAGGCCGACCCAGGTGTGCAGGGTGGTGAACGTGCGCAGCGTCTGCGAACTGAACTTCATGGGAAAGGTCTCATTGCACCGCGCCGGTCAGGCGCAGCAGCCCGAGCACGGCAAAGCCGGCGGCGGCGCTGCCGGCCAGCATCAGCCAGGCGCGCAGCGCGCTGCGGAAACTGAACGCCCACAGGGCGGCCAGCATCCACAGCGGGATGAAGGCGATGAGGGTCGGCACCAGCGCCCGTTGCCACGGGCCGGGCGGCAGCCACGCCAGCAGGCCGGTGACGGCGGCGGCCAGGAGGAAGCCGGCCACGATGCCGGCGAAGGCGCGCGGCCACATCACGGCGACTCCGTGCCGGGGCGATGCCAGGCGGCCAGTGCCGGCAGCAGCATCGCCGCCAGCATCCAGGTGCACAGCATCGCCACCAGGCCGGCGGCAAAACCGAGCTCGGCCATCCACAGCCACAGCGCGGCGGCAGCGGCGACCAGGCCGATCTGGCGGCCAAGGCGGCCGGCACGGCGCAGGCGCGGCCAGCGGCAGTGTGGCGAGGCGGCATAGAAGGCCAGCGCCGAGAACATCGCCGCCAGCATGCCCAGGCTGCAGAAGCCGAGCGTGGAAAGGCCGACGGTGATCATCGCGGGCGGCCGGCGTGGCAGCGGGCCGGCGAACGCGGGGCACGGGCGGGGCCGGCGGGAGCCGGTCGGAGCGGGTGGCGCATCACGGGGTCCTGGGGGAAAGCGGGCAGGCTGGCACAGGGCGGCCTGCGCCGACATGGTAATCATTGCAATTTCACGCCGCCAGCGAGACCCATTCAGCGGACCGTACGGTAGGCCTTGGGCTTTCCCCTGCGCTGGTTTAAGATCAGCGTAGGACCCTGACTGGAACAAGGTGGCCCGCGCCCAGCGCCGGCCGAGCGTGCGACATGAGCACTACCACCGCCCACTGTTGACCTGCCCCCGAAGGCCCTGTGTTCCAGGCGCCCTCGCGGCGCTTTTTTATTGCCCGGGCGCCGCCCCGGGAACGCTTTCCAGCCCGCCCTGCGGGCCCCGCACGAAGCCACTGCGATGATCAACATTACTCTTCCCGACGGCAGCCGCCGCGAATTCGAAAATCCCGTCAGCGTCATGGAGGTCGCCCAGTCGATCGGCGCCGGCCTGGCCAAGGCCACCATCGCCGGTGCCGTGGATGGCGTGCTGGTCGATGCCAGCGACGTCATCGACCACGATGCCAGCCTGCGCATCATCACCGCCAAGGACGAGGAGGGCGTGGAGATCATCCGCCACTCCTGCGCCCACCTGGTCGGCCACGCCGTCAAGCAGCTGTACCCGGACGTGAAGATGGTGATCGGCCCGGTGATCGCCGAGGGCTTCTACTACGACATCTACTCCGAGCGCCCGTTCACCCCGGACGACATGGCCGCGATCGAGAAGCGCATGGGTGAACTGATCGCCCAGGACTACGACGTCATCAAGAAGGTGACGCCGCGCGCCGAAGTGATCGAGATCTTCAAGGCCCGTGGCGAGGACTACAAGCTGCGCCTGATCGAGGACATGTCCGACGACATCCAGGCGATGGGCATGTATTACCACCAGGAATACGTGGACATGTGCCGCGGCCCGCACGTGCCGAACACGCGCTTCCTGAAGGCCTTCAAGCTGACCCGCATCTCCGGTGCCTACTGGCGCGGTGACGCGCAGAACGAGCAGCTGCAGCGCATCTACGGCACCGCCTGGGCCGACAAGAAGCAGCTCGAGGCGTACATCAAGCGCATCGAAGAAGCCGAGATGCGCGACCACCGCCGCATCGGCAAGCAGCAGGACCTGTTCCACCTGCAGGAAGAAGCGCCGGGCCTGGTGTTCTGGCACCCGAAGGGCTGGGCGCTGTGGCAGGTGGTCGAGCAGTACATGCGCAAGGTGTACCGCAAGACCGGCTACGGCGAAGTGCGCTGCCCGCAGATCCTGGACGTGAGCCTGTGGCAGAAGTCCGGCCACTGGGACAACTACCAGGACGCGATGTTCTTCACCGAATCGGAGAAGCGCACCTACGCGCTCAAGCCGATGAACTGCCCGGGCCACGTGCAGGTGTTCAACCAGGGCCTGCACAGCTACCGCGACCTGCCGATCCGCTATGGTGAGTTCGGTGCCTGCCACCGCAACGAGCCGTCCGGCGCGCTGCACGGCATCCTGCGCGTGCGTGGTTTCACCCAGGACGACGGCCACGTGTTCTGCACGGAAAACCAGGTCGAGGCGGAAGTGACCGCGTTCCACCAGCAGGCGCTGGCGGTCTACCAGCACTTCGGCTTCGATGAGATCCAGGTCAAGATCGCGCTGCGTCCGGAATCGCGCCTGGGCGATGACGCCACCTGGGACAAGGCCGAGGGCGCGCTGCGCTCGGCACTGTCCAGCAATGGGGTGGAGTGGCAGGAGCTGCCGGGCGAGGGCGCCTTCTACGGCCCGAAGATCGAGTACCACCTGAAGGACGCGATCGGCCGTACCTGGCAGCTGGGCACGATGCAGGTCGACTTCATGATGCCGGGCCGTCTGGGCGCCGAGTACGTGGACGAGAACAGCCAGAAGAAGCACCCGGTCATGCTGCATCGCGCCATCGTGGGCTCGATGGAGCGCTTCCTGGGCATCCTGATCGAGCACCATGCCGGCCAGTTCCCGACCTGGCTGGCGCCGACCCAGGTGGTGGTGGCCAACATCACCGACGCTCAGGCCGAGTACGTCTCGGGCGTGACCAAAACCCTTGCGGAGCAAGGCTTCCGCGTCAGCTCGGATTTGCGTAACGAGAAGATCGGCTATAAAATCCGCGAGCATACGTTGCAGCGCGTGCCCTACCTGCTGGTCATTGGTGACCGCGAGAAGGAAAATGGGGCTGTGGCGGTGCGTACGCGTTCTGGCGAAGACCTGGGCAGCATGAGCCTGCAGGCCTTCATCGAGCGGCTCCAGGCCGAGGGCGCGTAAGCAAAGGTCCGGTCCGGGGGCACAGGCACCCGGACCGGTTCGATACCCTTGGGAGAACGTAATATCAGCACCCCTGACAACAAACAGAACCGCAAGAATCAGGAAATCCGAGTGCCGCGCGTCCGCGTGATCGGCAGTGACGGAGAAATGATCGGCGTGTTGTCGCGCGACGAAGCGCTGTCCATGGCCGAAGATGAAGGCCTGGACCTGGTCGAAATCCAGCCGCAGGCCGATCCGCCGGTCTGCAAGATCATGGACTTCGGCAAGTTCAAGTTCGAAGCGCAGAAGAAGGCCAGCGAGGCCAAGAAGAAGACCAAGCAGGTCGAGATCAAGGAAGTGAAGTTCCGTCCGGTCACGGACGAGGGCGACTACCAGATCAAGCTGCGCAAGATGCGCGGGTTCCTCGAGGATGGTGACAAGATCAAGGTCAACATCCGTTTCCGTGGCCGTGAAATGAGCCACCAGGAACTGGGCCGCGAAATGGCCAACCGGATCGAGACCGATCTGGGCGAGGACATCGTCATTGAATCCCGTCCGCGCCTGGAAGGGCGTCAGATGGTCATGATGATCGCGCCGAAGAAGAAGACCTGAGGCCTGACGGGCCGCCTTCCGGGGCGCCTGGCTGAATGGTTCAGGGTAAAGGGACGCCGTCGGCGTCCCTTTGTCTTTTGCGGCAGGCCGGTGCAGTGCCGGTAAACGGGTTGCAGGGGCTGGTGGCAGGGCGGTTTTGCCTGTATCATGCCCGGCTCGACCCACCCAGGACGGGTCGTACGCCGATCATGGCAGGACGGAAAGAGCGGCCCAGGCCGCCGCCAGATCAGTCAGAAACCAGGGTCATATCCCATCAAGGACATTGCAATGCCCAAGATCAAGACCAACCGGGCAGCGGCCAAGCGTTTCCGCAAGACCGCCTCGGGCAAGTACAAGTGCGGCCACGCCAACCGTAGCCACATCCTCACGAAGAAAGCGACCAAGCGTAAGCGTAATCTGCGTCAGACGGGCCATGTCCGTGCAGAAGACGCAGGCCGTCTGGACCGCATGCTCCCTTACCTCTGAGGAACTGAAAAATGGCACGAGTTAAGCGTGGCGTACAGGCGCGTCGCCGCCACAAGAAGATTCTGGATCTCGCCAAGGGCTATTACAACGCCCGTCGCAAGGTCTTCCGCGTCGCCAAGCAGGCGGTCATCAAGGCACAGCAGTACGCCTACATCGGCCGTAAGCAGAAGAAGCGCAACTTCCGTTCGCTGTGGATCACCCGTATCAATGCGGCTGCCCGCATCAACGGCCTGAGCTACAGCCGCTTCATGAACGGTCTGCTGAAGGCCGGCATCACCCTGGATCGCAAGGTCCTGGCTGACATCGCCGTGCACGACGCAGCCGGCTTTACCGCGCTGGCCGAAAAGGCCAAGGGCGCGCTGGCGGCATAAGTCCTTCCCGATGCCGTAACCGTTCACTCGGAACGGTGTCAGGTCAAGGCAATGCATGGGGAAGGGCGCAAGTCCTTCCCCATTCTTTTTTGGGTCCCGGCGAGGCCACAGCGGCAGCGCAGGGACGGCGGTGGCGACAGGGGTCGGCCCTTCGCGCATCGCGATGGCAGATCGACTGGAGTTCCGGCCCCCCATGAGCGACATCCAATCCCTCACCACCCAGGCGCTGGCCGATGTGGCCGCCGCACAGAGCCCCGACGTGCTGGAACAGCTGCGCGTGGCCCTGCTTGGCAAGAGTGGCAGCATCACCTCGCAGCTCAAGCAGCTCGGTGCCCTGCCGGCCGACGAGCGCAAGTCCGCCGGTGAAGCGATCAACCAGGCCCGCGACACGCTGACCCGCGCGCTGGGCGAGCGCAAGGCGCTGCTGGAAGACGCGGCACTGGACGCGCGCCTGGCTGCCGAAGCCATCGACATCACCCTGCCGGGCCGCAATGGCGACCGCGCCGGCCTGCATCCGATCACCCGCACCCTGGAGCGCATCACCGGCATCTTCGGCCGGCTGGGCTACGAGCTCTCTGAAGGGCCGGAGATCGAGGACGACTGGCACAACTTCGAGGCGCTGAACTTCCCGCCGCACCACCCGGCGCGCGCCATGCACGACACCTTCTACTTCGGCGACGGCCGCCTGCTGCGCACGCATACCTCCGGTGTGCAGGTGCGCTACATGGGCGACCACGCGCCGCCGCTGCGCATGATCGCCGCCGGCAAGGTGTACCGCAGCGACAGCGACCAGACCCATTCGCCGATGTTCCATCAGGTGGAAGGCCTGCTGGTGGACGAGCATTCGACCTTCGCCGACCTGAAGGGCACGCTGGCCGAGTTCGTGCGCGCGTTCTTCGAGCGCGACTTCGAGATGCGCTTCCGCCCCAGCTACTTCCCGTTCGTTGAACCGGGCGCGGAAGTGGACATCGCCTGGCAGCAGCCCGATGGCAGCACCCGCTGGCTGGAAGTGCTCGGCTGCGGCATGGTCCATCCGAACGTGCTGCGCAACGTCGGCATCGATCCGGAGCGCTACACCGGCTTCGCCTTCGGCATGGGCGTGGAGCGCTTCGCGATGCTGCGTTATGGCGTCAACGATCTGCGCGCGTTCTTCGAGAACGATGTGCGCTTCCTCAAGCAGTTCGCGTAAGCGCCGGTCCGTAGAGTCGAGCTTGCTCGACTGCTTCTGAATTCGCAGGCCCAGGCGCATGCGCCGGGCCCACCAGGGTGACACCATGAAATTCTCCGAAAACTGGCTGCGCAGCCACGTCCCGACCCGTGCTTCGCGCGATGAACTGAGTGCGGTGCTGACCGCCATCGGCCTGGAAGTGGAAGACGTGACTGCGCTGGGCGAGGGCCTCGAGCATGTGGTCGTGGCACGCATCATCGAAGCCGTACGCCATCCGGAAGCCGACCGCCTGCAGGTGTGCAGGGTCGATGCCGGGCAGGGCGAGCTGCTGCAGATCGTGTGCGGCGCACCGAACGCACGTCCGGGCCTGGTTGCGCCGCTGGCGATGGTCGGCGCGCAGATTGGCGAGCTGAAGATCAAGCCGGCCAAGCTGCGCGGTGTCGAGTCCAACGGCATGCTGTGCTCGGCCAAGGAGCTGGGCCTGGACAACGATGCCTCCGGCCTGCTGGAACTGCCGGATGACGCACCGGTCGGCCAGGCTCTGGTCGATTACCTGGGCCTGCCGGACGCCAGCATCGAGATCAAGCTGACCCCGAACCGCGCCGACTGCTTCAGCCTGCGCGGTATCGCCTACGACGTCGCCGCGGCCACCCGCAGCGACGTGCTGGATTTCACCGCCGAGGCGATTCCCGCCATCGGCAGCCGTGAGCTGGCCATCCAGCTCGACGCCGGCGCCGAAGCACCGCGTTACCTGGGCCGCGTCATCGAAGGTGTCAACGCCGCCGCCGAGACCCCGCTGTGGATGGCCGAGCGCCTGCGCCGCAGTGGCGTGCGCCCGGTCTCGCTGCTGGTCGACATCACCCAGTACGTGATGCTCGAGCTCGGCCAGCCGATGCACGCGTACGACCTGGGCACCCTGCAGGGCAGCATCGCCGTGCGTCGTTCGCGTGCCGGCGAGAGCCTGAAGCTGTTGGACGGCCGCGATGCCGCGCTGGACGACAGCTTCCTGGTGGTCACCGACGCCGATCGCGCGGTCGGCCTGGCCGGCCTGATGGGTGGCTTCGACACCCGCGTCACCGACGTCACCACTGCCGTGTTCCTGGAAGCCGCGCACTTCGCCCCGGCAGCGATCATGGGCCGTGGCCGCAAGCTGGGCCTGCACACCGATGCCGGCCACCGCTTCGAGCGTGGTGTCGACCCGGCACTGCCGCGTACCGCCATCGAGTACGCCACCCGCCTGGTGCTGGACCTGGCCGGCGGCACCCCGGCGCCGGTCACCGAGGCCGTGCGTGAGGCCGATCTGCCGCAGCCGGCAACCATCGTGCTGCGCCGCGCCCGCATCACCCGCGTGCTCGGCATCACCATCGAAGATGCGGAAGTCGAGCGCATCCTGCGCGCGCTGGGCATGGACGTGGTTGCCACCGCCGACGGCTGGCAGGTCACGGCGCCGAGCCGCCGCTTCGACATCGCCATCGAAGAAGACCTGATCGAAGAGCTGGCCCGCATCCACGGTTACGAGCAGATCCCGACCACGCTGCCGGGCGGCGCCTCGCGCGTGGCGATGCCGAGCGAGACCCAGCTGGACGCGCTGAGCGTGCGCCGCCAGCTGATCGCCCGTGACCAGCAGGAAACCGTCAATTTCGCTTTCGTCGACGATGCGCTGCTGAGCCAGTGGCAGCTGCGCGACGGCCTGGTACCGCTGGCCAACCCGCTGTCGGCCGAACTGGCGGTGATGCGCCCGTCGCTGCTGCCAGGCCTGGTCGCCACGTTGGGCCGCAACGCCGCCCGCCAGATCGGCCGCGTGCGCCTGTTCGAACTGGGCCGCGTGTTCGCCCAGCAGGCCGGCGACGGCCGGCCGGCGCCGCTGGAAACCCCGCGCGTGGCCGCTGCGGTCTGTGGTGATGCACAGGCACTGCAGTGGGGCCTGCCGGCCCGCAAGGTCGATTTCCATGACCTGAAGGGCGATCTGGAATCGCTGGCCGCTGCCAGTGGTGCGGTACTGGAGTTCCGCCCGTCGGCCCGCCCCTACGGCCACCCGGCCCGTTCGGCCGAGGTGTTCCGCGATGGCGTGGCGATCGGCTGGATCGGCCAGATCCACCCGCGCCTGGCCAAGGCAATGGAGATCGAAGCCGACGTCTATGCCTTCGAACTGGACCTGGAGCCGCTGACCGCCCGCCGCCTGCCGCGTGCCGGCGAACTGTCGCGCTTCCCGGCAGTGCGTCGCGACCTGGCATTCCTGGTGCCTGAACAGGTGGCCTGGGCCGATCTCGCGGCCACCGTCCGCCAGGCTGCTGGCCCGCTGCTGCGCGACCTGAACCTGTTCGACCGCTACGTCGGCCAGGGCGTCGAGCCGGGATTCAAGAGTCTCGCTATGGGCTTGATTTTGCAGGACAAGTCGCGCACTCTGACGGACCGCGACGTGGATGCGGTGGTGGCCGAGGCGGTCACTGCCATCGAGCGTGAACATCACGCCCGGATCCGCGGCTGAGCGGGCAGCACTCGGGGGTAGCAGGCAATGGCATTGACCAAGGCGGAGATGGCGGAAAAGCTGTTCGACGAAGTCGGTCTGAACAAGCGGGAAGCCAAGGAATTCGTCGACGCGTTTTTCGATGTGCTGCGTGAAGCATTGGAACAGGGACGTCAGGTGAAGCTGTCGGGCTTCGGTAATTTCGATCTGCGGCGCAAGAACCAGCGCCCGGGTCGCAACCCCAAGACCGGCGAGGAAATTCCGATTTCCGCCCGTACGGTGGTCACCTTCCGTCCGGGCCAGAAGCTCAAGGAGAGGGTGGAAGCTTATGCTGGATCCGGGCAGTAACCGCGAACTACCGCCGATCCCGGCCAAGCGCTACTTCACCATCGGTGAAGTCAGCGAGCTGTGCGACGTCAAGCCGCACGTCCTGCGCTACTGGGAAACCGAGTTTCCCAGCCTTGAGCCGGCCAAGCGCCGAGGCAACCGCCGCTACTACCAGCGCCACGACGTGCTGATGGTGCGGCAGATCCGCAGCCTGCTGTACGAACAGGGCTACACCATCGGTGGTGCACGCCTGCGTCTGGATGGCCCCGATGCCCGCGAGGAATCGGCGCTGAGCAACCAGATCATCAAGCAGGTGCGCATGGAGCTGGAAGAAGTGCTGCAGTTGTTGCGCCGCTGATCCCATTTCCATCGTAATCCGCTATACTTCACGGCCCGCCGCACTGGCGGGCACATCGCAGCATCAGTCGGGGCGTAGCGCAGCCTGGTAGCGCATCTGCCTGGGGGGCAGAGGGTCGTCGGTTCGAATCCGGCCGTCCCGACCACTGTGATGAATCAAGAAGCCTGCGCAGCGATGCGTGGGCTTTTTTGTGCGCGCGGTGTATGCTGCGCGCCACTCGTACTACCGCGGCTGCTGAACCCGGTACTCACGAGAACACATCATGGAATCTGCAAGAAACCGTGCCTGGCGTCGCAGCCAGGCGCACAACCGTGGTGGCGACCGCGCCACGACCGCCTACAGCTACAAGCCCGAGAAGAACTGGAAGCTGCTGTACACGCGCGATGCCAAGCTTGCGCGCGCACGCCAGCTGGGCTTCACCTATCCAGTGCTCAGCGCCCGCCAACTGCAGGAACAGGAATGATCAACCTGCTGTTCGTCTGTAGCCGCAACCAGCTGCGCAGCCCAACCGCCGAAGCCATGTGGCGACGGCGGCCCGGCTTCACTGCGCTGTCGGCCGGCACCAGCCCGCATGCACGACGCCCCATCGGCCCGGCGGACATCCGCTGGGCCGATGTCATCTTCGTGATGGAGGCCAAGCACCAGCATCGCCTGCAGGCCGCGTACGCGCGCCTGCTGGAACACAAGCGCCTGCATTGCCTGGATATACCGGACGACTATCGCTGCATGGATCCCGTGCTGATGGATCTGCTGGACACCAAGGTGACCGCGTATCTCGATCAGCAGCCGGCAAAGCGGTAGATCAGCTCCGGGTCGCCGTCATCCAGTCCATGCACGATGCCGCTGTCGATGAAGCCCGATGCAACGAGCAGGCGCTGCATGGCGATGTTGGAGGCATTGGTCGAGGTGAACAGCTTGCGTTGTCCACGCTGTGCGATCGCGTGCCGCAGCAGTGCGGCGCCGACGCCCTGGCTGCGCCGCTCGCGCGCGACCATCAGCATTTCGACGAAGCCTTCGCCGAAGAAGTGCTCATGGAGGGTCATGTAGCCAACGATCTCGCGCTCCTGCTCGGCAACATGCACGTTGCCCCGCGCCAACCACTCGCCAATCTGTTCCGCCCGTCGAGGGTCGCTTGCCGCCACGCTGTCGAGTGCGATCAGCGCGGAGGCATCGGCGGGCGTCGCGTCGCGGAGGCGCAGCGCAGTCGCAGCGGGCATGGTCGGGCTCCTGACAGGAGGGCTCAGTCTATCGGCTCTGCCACAGGTGCAGTCGCACCCGCCGCAGCCAGCGCGTGCTCGGCAGTCAATACACGCGGAACTCGGCCCGGCAGCCGTCGCTGACCCACACGCCGCGGCGGTCCCAGCCCCAGTTCTGGTCCTCGATGCAGGCCGTCACCGACTTCTGCTTGATCAGGCGCACCTCGTGGCGCACACGGATGCGGCATTCCTTGTCCTTCTTTTCGTAGGACTCGCAGACCAGGCGCTCGCCATCATCGTCACGGTCCCTGCCGCGGCCCGGCCAGCGTCCGCGCCCATAGCCGTCGGCGACGAACTCGGCGCGGCAGCCGTCGGTCACCCACAACGTGCGGCGGCTCTGGCCCCAGTTCTGGTTCTCCACGCAGCGGGTCACCGACAGTTGCCTGGCCAGGCGCATGGGGCCCTCGATCGGGCATTGCGCGGTCTTGTTGAACTGCGATTCGCAGCGCAGCGCCGGAATGTGATCGGTGTCGTAGTCCTGTGCGGCTACGGTGGTGGCGGCCAGCAGCAGGGCAAGGGAGGTGCCGGTGATCGTCAGCAGCAGGCGATGGGACATGTGCAGGCTCGGTGGGGATGGGGCGGCAAGAATGGCCCAGTCCGGGGCTGCCGGAACGCTTCGTTCCGAAGATGGCTCAGTGGCGGTTTAGTAGTACGCGCGGGCCCATGCAGAGGCTTACATCCCGTATCATCGCTGCACATCCGATCGCATCGGTTTACACCCTCTTACATGTCTCCCACGCCGGTCGGCACAGCCTGTGGCTGTTGTCACTGGCATGCGGCCGGCGCGTGGAGGAGGATGCGCGGACCACGACGACCACAGGGGGTTGCGTTGATCAGCAGTACCGTCATTCATCGCTCGGCCGACGCAGGCGGCGCCGAGGTGCGGGTCCTGGACACTACGTTCAAGGGCAAGCATGTGTTCATTGCCTGGGGCCTGCGCGGGCCGGAACTGACCCGTAGCGCGGACCCGGCTGCCACCGTGGCCGCACGCAAGGCGCTGCACGCGGTTGCCGGCCACAGCGAGGGGCCGCGCAGCCCGGAAGTGTTCATCGCCAACCAGTCGGCGGTGGCGATCACGGTCTATCGCCTGCTTACCGAGGCGCGCTCCGGCGATGCCATCTTTTTCCTGTGCGATTCACAGGCGGTGGTCGAGTGGCTCATCACCGCGCTGGAAGTGCAGGGCGCGGACTGATTCCGCGCTCCGGCGCGCATCGATTCACGCCAGCGCCGCGTCCACCGCAGCCCGTGCGTGCAGTGCAGTGGTATCGAACAGCGGCACTGCGCTGTCTTCCGGTCGTACCAGCAGCATGATCTCGGTACAGCCCAGGATGATGGCTTCGGCACCGCGCGCCACCAGTCTCGCGATCACGCCGGCGTAGACCTGTCGTGAGTGCTCGCTGACCACACCGGCGATCAGTTCCTGGTAGATGATGTCGTGCACGCTGCGACGATCATCGGCTTCGGGAACCAGCACCTCCAATCCGAAGCGATCCTGCAGCCGGCCGCGGTAGAAGTCCTGTTCCATGGTGAAGGCGGTACCGAGCAGGCCCACCTTGCGTGCGCCTGCCTGCACGATGGCCTGGGCGGTGGGGTCGGCGATATGCAGCAGCGGCAGTGGGCAGACCGCCTCGATGCGGTCGGCCAGCTTGTGCATGGTGTTGGTGCAGATCAACAGCAGATCGGCGCCACCGGCCTGCAGGCGCCGTGCAGCGTCGGCCATATGGTCGCCCAGCGCATTCCAGTCGCCGTCATGCTGCAGCTGCTTGATGCCGGCGAAATCCACCGACCACAGCAGCAGCTGCGCCGAATGTGCGCCACCGAGGCGCTGCCGCACGTCCTCGTTGATGAGCCGGTAATACTGCGCCGAGCTTTCCCAGCTCATGCCGCCGATCAGGCCAAGGGTCTTCATGCACAGCTCCATGCCGGGGAGCCGTCATTGCAGCACAGCCGATGCGGGAGTTGCACTACACATTAGTGATTGCTAATGTTTTGGTCATGATCGAGAACGCCCTCTTCAAAGCGCTGGCCGACCCCACCCGCCGCCACATCTTCGAAAAGCTGGCCGAGGGCGGGCAGCATGCCAGCGCGCTGCGCGAGGGCATGGCGATCAGCCAGTCTGCGATGTCCCAGCACCTGGCGGTGCTGCGCGATGCCGGGCTGGTGAGCGAACAGCGCCAAGGCCGCTTCGTCCACTACGAGGTCGATCCGCGCGGGCTGGCGCACATCGGCAACTGGCTGCAGCGCTACCGGGCCTACTGGCCCGCGCGGATGGATGCCTTGCAGGATCTGCTGAAGGAGATGGACTGATGGACGATGTTCTGAACGAAGCGGCTCCCGCGTTGGTGATGGAGCAGTGGCTGCCAGCGCCACCGGAACGGGTCTGGCGCGCACTGCGCGATCCGGCGCTGCGTGAGCGCTGGATGCCTGCGGCCGATCTTGCCGATCCGCAGCCCTGCCTGTGCGAGGAGGGGCGGGAGCTGGGGTTCCGCCTGCGCGATGCGCAGCCTCCGCATCTGCACAGCCTGGTGTGTTTCCAGCTGCGCGCGGATGACGGTGGGGGGACGGTGCTGACCATCGTGCATCGGCTCACCGACCTGCGCGCGCTGCTGCCGTTGGCCGCCAACGACGATCATCGCACCATGATGCGCGCGGCCTGAGCCGGCGCCTGGATCAAACGCTACAGGGAGCAGGCACATGCGGGACAGAATGCAGCTGATACCGATGGTGGTGGAACGCAGCGAGCGCGGTGAGCGCTCCCATGACATCTACTCGCGGCTCCTGCGCGAGCGCATCATCTTTCTCAACGGCGAAGTCGATGACACTGTGTCGGCGCTGGTCTGCGCGCAGCTGCTGTTCCTGGAATCGGAAAACCCGGAGAAGCCGATCCATCTGTACATCAACTCGCCGGGTGGAGTGATCTCCAGCGGCCTGGCGATGTACGACACCATGCAATACATCTCGGCCCCGGTGCATACGCTGTGCATGGGCACCGCGCGGTCGATGGGTTCGTTCCTGCTGATGGCCGGCGAGCCCGGTCACCGTGCGGCGTTGGCCAATGCCAGCCTGCATGTGCATCAGCCGCTGGGCGGGGTGCAGGGCCAGGCGTCGGACATCTTCATCCATGCCGAGGAAATGCAGCGCACCAAGCAGCGCATCACCCGGCTGTATGCGCAGCATTGCGGACGCAGTGTCGAGGAGGTCGAGCAGACCCTGGACCGCGATCGTTTCATGAGTGCCGAGCAGGCATGCGAATGGGGCTTGATCGACCAGGTACTGGTACGGCGCGACGCGCTCGCGGCCTGAGCCTGCCTCTGTAACCACCGCATCCATGCTGCGCTGTGTGTGCCGCGCCAGGCCGGCGCACTCTATGCTGGTGGGATCTTCTGAAGTGGATGTCCGATATGGCCCTGCATACCTGGTGGTGGTTCCTCGCCACGGTGTTCGTTCTGTGTGGTACGCCGGGGCCGAACATGCTGCATATCCTCGGTCGCAGCGTCGGGCTCGGCTTTCGCGGTAGCGTGCCGGCGATGGCTGGCTGCCTGCTGGCGATGCTGCTGGTGCTGGCGGCCTCCGCAGCAGGCCTGAGTGCGCTGCTGCATTCCTCGCCGATGCTGTTTGAGGTGTTGCGCTATCTGGGCGTGGCCTATCTGGCCTGGCTGGGCCTGAAGGCATGGCGTGACAGTTGCCGTCCGGCACCACCGGTGACGGTCGATGCCGCGCTGCCGGTTGCGGCGTCGCTGGGCGCGTGGAAGGTGTTCCGTGGTGGCCTTCTGGTGGGCCTGAGCAATCCCAAGCTGCTGCTGTTCGCTGCGGCGTTCCTGCCGCAGTTCGTCGACCCGTCGCGTGGCCAGGCGCTGCAGTACAGCGTGCTGGTCGCCACCTTCGCCGGCTGCGAACTGTTCTGGTACGTGATGTATGCCGCCGGTGGCCATGGCCTGCGCCGATGGTTGGCCAAACCCTTCGCGCGGCGCTGGTTCGAGCGGCTGGTGGGCAGCGTGTTCCTGGCCTTTGCGGTGGCCCTGCTGCGTTTCCGCCCGCGCTGATTCACGCCGTGCACGCGGCCTGTTCACGACTGCCGCATCGGCTACGGCCTAGCCTGATCATCCAGTACGCAGTCCCCACGGGGAAAGGTTTGACATGATCAAGTGGGCCATCATCTTCGCCATCATCGGCGTCATTGCGGGCGTGCTCGGCTTCGGCGGCATTGCCGGCGCCGCGGTCGGCATCGCCAAGTTCCTGTTCTGGGCCGGCATCATCATCGCCGTGGTGCTGTTCCTGCTCGGCATGACCGTAGCGAAGAAGGTCAGCTAGCGTTGATCGCGCAGCAGCGTACTCAGTGTGCGCTGCTGCGCGAGAACAGATTGATCACCAGTACGCCAGCACAGATCAGGCCGATGCCGATCAACGCCGGTGCATCCAGGCGCTGCTTGAACACCACCAGCCCGATCAGCGAGATCAGCACGATGCCGACGCCGGACCAGATCGCGTAGGCGATGCCGGTCGGGATCGACTTCATGGTCATCGACAGCAGGTAGAAGCACAGTCCATAGCCGATCAGCGCGCCCAGTGTCGGCGCCAGCCGGCTCATGCCGTCGGATGCCTTCAGCAGCGACGTGGCAATTACTTCCAGCACGATGGCAGCGGCAAGGTAGAGGTAGGGATTCATTGAGCGCTCCTGCTTACTGCGGGTCGCATAGTTTCAGGGCCTGTTCGGCCATCGCCAATGCGTTGGCGCGTTCTTCCTCGTCCAGCGGTCGCCCATAGGCCGTGGCCCAGTAGCCATCGGCAGCGCAGCGCGCCGCATACAGTCGGGGATCGTTGGCTTCGCCTGCGAACTCGGCCAGCATCGCACGCTTCCAGGTACGCCAATGCGCGAGCAGGGCTGGTTCCATCAGGTTGCCCAGGGTCAGGCCGATGTCGTTGTCCTGTTCCTGCTGCAGCAGATGCTCGAAATTGGCCTGCACATAGGCGCGGCTGAAACGGCCATGCCCTTCGGGGTTTTCCTGCAGCAGGGCACGCACCCGCGCTTCGAATTCGCCGATGAGCGCTCCGATGGCTTCATCCACCAGTGCCTGCTTGCTGCTGAAATGATGGAACAGCGCACCCTTGCTGACACCGGCGGCCTGTGCGACGTCCTGCACGGTCAACGCGGCCAGGCCATTACGGCCGATCACTTCAATGGTGGCCTGCAGCAGTGACTGGCGCACGCTGTCGGGCGCCTTGCGGCGCGAGCGGGAGGGGGATGCGGACATGGCGGGAAGAAACCGACTGGACGGTACGATTGTAACGCAGGCCCGTGGCGTTACCGCGCTGCCGGCCAGGGCCGGCAGCGGAACCGTCATGCGTCGATGCGGGCGAAACGCGGCTGCGGTCCGTGTTCGCCCGGTACCTGTTCGACGAACATGGCATACGGGCGCACCCACAGGCCGCCTTCGCCATAGAGCGCGCGATACAGCACCAGTGGCTCCAGCGTCTCGCTGTTGCGGACGATATCGAGCACGTCGTACTCGCCGCCCTTGAAGTGGCGGTAGCGACCCGGGGCCAGAGTAGGTAGCGGGCTCAGCTCAGCCATGGGGTGTGCGCCTCACTTGCGTGCCGGGCTGGCCGGCTTCGCGCAGTAGGCATCGATGGCCTCGGCGGTATTGGCCAGGCCCTGTGCCTGTGCCAGTTCCCACGGGCGTTCGCAACGCTGGCTGTGCTCGCACCACTGGTAGCCGGCCGAACCAATGCATCCGTGGGCATCGCGATCGCCGCCCACCTTCGGTATCGCAGACGAGGTGGTCGCCGCATCGGCACGTGCGGCGGCGTCGTGCTGGTTGGCGCACGCGGTCAGCACCAGCAGGGCTGGAATCAGAAGAAGCGCTTTCATCGGGCGGGCTCCGTGCCTAAAGCGACAGTGTCTGTCGCAAATAGCCGTCCAGCAAGCGCTCAGTGCATGGCGGCGCGGATCAGCTCTTCAATCAGCACCAGATAGCTGGCCACGAAATAGAACTTCAGCAGCGTCCAGCGCTGCTGCGAGAAGAAGGTGCGCATGTGGAAGGGGCCCCTGTTGGTGACGGTAGTGTGAAGCTCCGTCAACTCCGTGACAAGGGTCACGGAACGCCTTCACTAAACAGCCTCAGGGATGTGAGGGTTGGGAAGCGCCCGACCGAATCCTGAGGCATTTTCGTACAAATCTGATGGGCCATCTCCGACGCGATCGATAGCCTGAGGGTGTACTGGCACGTGGCCCTGCCGCCTGTCACCGCCTCTTTCCTTCCGCAGGAGCTTCTCATGGTCTTTACTGTCCAATGCACTGCCCGGCACTGGTCCGTGTTGCATCCGAAGGCGGGTGACGCCACCCGTTACGCCCGCGGTGCCGATGCCTTCGACGCGGCCGCTGCGCTGGCCCTCGAGCACCATCGTCGCACCGGCCAGCGCAGCACGGTCCGGGTCGAGGCGCTCGGCAGCACCGTGGATGCGCTCCATATCGGGGAGTGACGCCACCGGCCGAGGCGCAGTCAGCCACGGTTGAGTTGTTTGAATGGGGAAAAAACCGCCGTGGGGCGCCCCCTGTGCGCCGCGCCACGAATCCCGGATGCTTGCGCCATCGTATTCATCCGGAGATTCCGATGGGCAAGGCACTCACCTGGCGAACCCTGGCCTGCACGCTGCTGCCGATGCTGGCGGCCGCGGGCGGCGCGCAGGCGCAGAGCTATGGCTACGGTTATGACGACGATCGCTATGGCGGTCGTGATGGCGGCGGCATCGTCCGCTGCGAATCGATCAAGAACCGCAGCAATGAATGCCGCCTGGAAGGCCGTGCCCGGATGATCCGCCAGTTGTCCGGTTCGCCTTGCGTGGAAGGCGAGACCTGGGGGCAATCGCGCTACGGTGTGTGGGTCACCCAGGGCTGCCGTGCCGAGTTCGTTGGCGAGTACCGCCGTGGCGGTGGCTGGGGTGGTGGCCATGGCAACGGCTGGGGCAACGGTGGCAATGGCTGGGGCGGGGGTGAGGTGATCACCTGCCATTCCAACGGCCACCGCCAGGAGTACTGTGATGCCCGCATCCGTCGTGGTGTGCGCCTGGTGCGTCAGGATTCACGCAGCGCCTGCATCGAGGGCCAGACCTGGGGCTGGAACCGTCGTGGCATCTGGGTCAGCGACGGCTGCCGGGCGCAGTTCCAGGTGAATTGAGCTCGCCCATCGAAAATCAGAATAATCTGATACAGCTCACATTTTGAACGTCGTATCTTCTGTGATCAGGGCACCCCTGCGTGCCCCTGATCCGTCGCGATGAAGTCTGCCGTAACCGGCACGCCCGTCCCGCCACCGTCGATACGCTGCCTCAAGGAGTGAGCTGCATGTTGATCCGCCTGCAATGCGAGCAACGCCAATGGCGCGTGCTGCACCCGGACCGGCCGGAACCGATCGAGTTCCGCGATGGTGCCCGGGCCTACGATTTCGCTGAAACCCTTGCACGCCTCCACTTCGTCGACACCGGGCAGCGCGCTGCGGTGCGGGTGGAGGCCAGCGGTGCGTTCGTGGAAGCGGTCAGCTACGGCTGAGGGTTGGGGTTTCCGGCCAGATCATCGTTCCGGAGCCCGCTAGCCACGCACAGCGTGGATCTACTTTGCATCTGTCTCCACGCATGGCGTGGATCGACCCCTGTTCCGCAGTAGATCCACGCCATGCGTGGATCTACTGGTGGTGACCGGCCTCAGCCTGCTGCGCTGAGCGGCGGGGTCCCGGCAGCCAGCTGCGGCCAGCGCTTGAGCACCGCCGCGCGGATGCCCGCCGCATCGATACCGGCTTCGGCCAGCAGGTCCTCACGGCTTGCGTGGTGCTGGTAACTGTCGGGCAGGCCCAGGTGCAGGATCGGGCGCAGTACGCCTTCGGCGTTGAGCAGTTCGCCGACGCCGGAGCCGGCGCCGCCGGCCACCACATTGTCTTCGATTGTGGCCAGGCCCTCGTGCTGGGCGGCCACGGCCAGCACCAGCTCGCGGTCCAGCGGCTTGATGAAGCGCATGTTGACCACGCTCAGGCCCAGTTCGCGGCCGACCTGCTCAGCGGCGGCCACGGTGCTGCCGAAGGCGAGCAGCGCGACGCGGCTGCCCTGCAGGCGCAGCTCGCCCTTGCCGATCGGCAGGGTCGACAGGTCGGTACCGGCGGCAACGCCGGTGCCGGTGCCGCGCGGATAGCGCACGGCAGCCGGGCCCGGGTGCTGCAGGCCAGTGCTGAGCATCTGCCGGCACTCGGCTTCATTGGACGGAGCCATCACCACCAGGTTCGGCACGCACCGCAGGAAGCTCAGGTCGAGGTTGCCGGCATGGGTCGCGCCGTCCGGGCCGACCACGCCGGCGCGGTCGATCGCGAACAGCACGTCCAGGTCCTGGATGGCCACGTCATGCACCAGCTGGTCGTACGCACGCTGCAGGAAGGTCGAGTAGATCGCCACCACCGGCTTGCCGCCCTGGGTGGCCATGCCGGCGGCGAGGGTGACCGCGTGCTGCTCGGCAATTGCCACGTCGAAATAGCGCTGCGGGTATTCCTTGCTGAAACGCACCAGGCCGGAGCCTTCGCGCATCGCCGGGGTGATGCCGTACAGGCGTGGCTCGGCAGCGGCGGCATCGCACAGCCAGTCGCTGAACACATCGGTGTAGGTCGGCTTCTTGGCACCGGCCTTGGCCACCAGTCCCTTGTCCGGATCGAACGGGCCGACGGCGTGGTAACCGATCTGGTCGCCTTCGGCCGGCTCGTAGCCCTTGCCCTTGGTGGTCATCACGTGCAGCAGCTTCGGGCCCTTGGAGGCGCGCAGCGTCTTCAGCGTGGACAGCAGGGCCGGCATGTCGTGGCCGTCGATCGGGCCGGTGTAGTGGAAGCCCATTTCCTCGAACATCGTGGACGGCACGAACATGCCCTTCCAGTGTTCTTCCCAGCGCTTCACGAAGCGCGCCGGGTTGTTCTTCTTGTCGCCGAGGATCTTCTTGCCGCCTTCGCGCAGCGCATTGAGCGTGCGGCTGCCGGTGGCGCGGCCGAGCATCTTGGTCAGACCGCCGACCGCCTCGGAGATCGACATGTTGTTGTCGTTGAGGATCACCAGCAGGTTCGGCTCGGGCTCCATGCCACCGGCGTGCATCAGCGCTTCGAACGCCATGCCGGCGGTCATTGCGCCATCACCGATCACTGCAACGACCTGGCGGTTGTCGCCTTCGGACTGGCGGGCGATGGCCATGCCGAGTGCGGCCGAGATCGAGGTCGAGGAGTGGCCGACGCCGAAGGTGTCGTACTCGCTCTCTTCGCGCTTCGGGAACGGCGCGACGCCGTCCTTCTGCTTGACGGTGTGGATCTCGTCGCGGCGACCGGTCAGGATCTTGTGCGGGTAGGTCTGGTGACCGACGTCCCAGACCAGCTGGTCCTGCGGGGTCTGGTACAGGTAGTGCAGGGCCACGGTGAGTTCGATCACGCCCAGGCCGGCGGCGAAGTGGCCGCCGCTCTTGCCCACCGACTCGATGAGGTAGGCGCGCAGTTCGTCGGCGACCGCCCTCAATTCGGATTCGTCGAACGTGCGCAGGTCATCCGGTGTCTGGATGCGCGCGAGGCGGGGATAGCGGGCAGAGTCGATCATTATGTTCGCACTTGTTCTGAACGCCCATTTTCGCCCTCAAACGGGGGTGGGGCAAGCAAACGCCGCCGCCCGTGACAGGACGGTGAGGGTTGCATTTTCAGCGATTCAGGTGCTCAGTTTTGACCGCTTGGGCAATTGCGCCTTCAGGAAGGCCATCTGGTCGGCCAGGATGTTGCGGTTGGACAGGATCAGGTGCTCGATCCAGCTGGGCCGGTAAGGCACCGCCAGCAACGGCATTCCGGCCTGCTGCGGGGTGCGGTCGCTCTTGCGCGAGTTGCAGTGGAAGCAGGCGGTGACCACGTTTTCCCAGCAGTCCAGGCCACCCTTGGACAGCGGCATGACGTGGTCGCGGGTGAGCGTGGGGCGGTTGAACTGCTGGCCGCAGTACATGCACAGGTGCGCGTCGCGGGCGAACAGGGCCGGGTTGGTCAGGTTCGGCGTGGGGTCGATCGCGCGGGAGCGGGCGTGGCCGCGGGCGGCGATGATCGGGTGCAGGTCCATGCCGCTCTGCAGGCCGCTGAAGCGGTTGGTGCCGCCGTGGATGTGCAGGCAGGGATCGCCGAGTGTCCAGGCGACGGCTTCGCGGGCGTAGAGGCACGCCGCATCCTGCCAGGTGATCCAGTCCAGTACGCGTCCGTGGGCATCAAGCGAGAGTAGCCGGACCGAACCGGGGCGATGCAGCGTCGTGGCGTTGGGCGATGCTTCGGCGCCCGGAGCAGAAAACGGAGCTCCGGCTTCGATCAGACCCAAGCGTGTAGTGTCTGTCTCCATCGGGAGAACAGCTTATACCTGAATGTTGACGATTTGTGTATCGCCTGTCGGCGATACGCAAATCGTCAACATTCAGGTCCACGCATTCCGCATCCCAGCCCGCCGATGGCGGGTTGGGATGCCCACGCATTCCTCCTATCCCCTGCGCCGTTGGCGCGCCCCCCTTAACAAAGGGGGGCTCTTCTCCAGAGAGATCCCGGTGGTTTCCATCCACGCGTGGCGTGGATCTACCGTGTCGACCAAGGTCGACACCCACCAGCAGCAGAAATCTGTCGAGGGCGGGGTGGGTCCGGTTGCGGGGGCGTGAGCCGCATGGATGCGGCGACCGAGCTTACATGGACGTACTTGCAGCGCCCCCCGCAATTGGACCCACCCTGCCATCCCTCAGGAAGCCGGCTGTTGCTGTTGCTCCAGCCGTTGCCTCCGCGGGTGCCGGGCGCAGCCCGGCTCAGGCGCCGAAGCGCTCGTCGTCCATCGCCATCAGCGGGGCGGCGCCGGCCTGGATCGCGGCGGCGTGGGCGAGGGTGCGCGGCAGCACGCGGGCGAAGTAGAACCGTGCGGTCTCGCGCTTGCCCTGAGCGAAAGCGGCGCCGTGCGCGCTGGCATCGGCGGCCGCCACGCTGCGGGCCCACCAGTAGGCCAGCACCACGTAACCCGAATAGAACAGGTAGTCATAGCTGGCCGCGCCCAGTTCGTCCGGGTTGGCGGCCGCGCGCTGCAGCACGTCCAGGGTCAGCTTGCCCCATTCGGCGGCCTTGGCGCGCAGCGGGCCGATGAACTCGGCCAGCGCTTCGTTGCCTTCGTTGGCCTTGGCGAACGCCTCGATCTCGGCCAGCATCAGCTTCAGGCCGGCACCCTGGCTGGACGCGGTCTTGCGGCCGATCAGGTCCAGCGCCTGGATGCCGGTGGTGCCTTCATACAGCGTGGTGATGCGCGCATCGCGGGCCAGCTGCTCCATGCCGTGTTCGCGGATGTAGCCGTGGCCACCGAAGCACTGCAGGGCGTTGTAGGTGTTCTCGATACCCCATTCGGTCTGGCAGGCCTTGGAGATCGGGGTCAGGAAGCTCACCAGGGTGTCGGCGCGCTCGCGCTCGGCGGCGTCCTCGGCGTGGTGGGCGACGTCGATCAGGGTGGCGGCGTGCAGGGCCAGCAGGCGGCTGCCCTCGACCAGTGACTTCACCGTCAGCAGCATGCGGCGCACATCCGGATGGACCAGGATCGGGTCGGCCGGCTTGTCCGGGAACTTGGCGCCGCTCAGGGCGCGCGACTGCAGGCGCTCACGGCTGTACTTCAGTGCGTTCTGGTAGGCGCGCTCGGACAGGCCGATGCCCTGCAGGCCGACGCCCAGGCGCGCGGTGTTCATCATGGTGAACATAGCCTGCAGGCCCTTGTGCGGCTGGCCGACCAGGTAGCCCTGCGCACCATCGAAGTTCATCACGCAGGTGACCGACCCCTTGATGCCCATCTTGTGCTCGATCGAGCCGCAGCGCAGTGCGTTGCGCTCGCCGACGTTGCCTTCGCGGTCGACCTTGAACTTCGGGGTGACGAACAGCGAGATGCCCTTGGCACCCGGGGGCGCGTCAGGCAGCTTGGCCAGCACCAGGTGCACGATGTTGCCGGTCAGGTCGTGCTCGCCGGCAGTGATGAAGATCTTGGTGCCGGTGATCGAGTAGCTGCCATCGGCATTCGGCTCGGCCTTGGTCTTGAGCAGGCCCAGGTCGGTGCCGCAGTGCGGTTCGGTCAGGCACATGGTGCCGGTCCAGCGGCCCTCGATCAGCGGCTTCAGGAAGGCCTCGTGCTGCCAGGCTTCGCCGTGCTGCTTCAGTGCTTCGATGGCGCCGTGCGAGAGCAGCGGGAAGTTGCCCCAGGCCAGGTTGGCGGCGTTGATCATCTCGTTGAGCGGCACGCCCAGGGTGTGCGGCAGGCCCTGGCCGCCCAGCTCCGGCGAGGCGGTCAGGCCGGTCCAGCCGCCATCGACGAACTGGTCGTAGGCCTGCTTGAAGCCGGGCGGGGTGGTCACTTCACCGGTGGCCTGGTCGAGCACGCAGCCGATCTCGTCGCCGACGCTGTTGAGCGGGGCCAGCACGGTGGCGCTGAAGCGGCCGGCTTCTTCCAGCACGGCATCGACCACGTCGGCGGTGGCGTCGGTGAAGCCCAGGCGGGCGAACAGGGGTTCGACCTTGAGCACATCGTGCAGGGCGAAACGGAGGTCGGAAAGCGGGGCGGTGTAGCTGCTCATCGGTACGTCTCGATTTGATCAGGGACAGGGGGAGCGGCGCCGGGCGCCGCGGCGGAAAGCGGGAGTCAGCGCAGCACGCCCGGCAGGCCCGGGGCCTGGTTGAGGGTGCTGCGGCTGCTGATGTCGAAGCTGCGCTGCTTCTTTTCCTGCGGCGTGGCTGCCACCGTTCCCTTCAGGCCATAGGCCAGGGTGCGGTTGCTGGCCAGCGCATCGGCCACTACCAGGCGTGCGGCCGAGCTGGGCACCAGATTGACCTGGATGACGTCGGCCGAGGTGCCGCCGATGGAAATGCCCGGCTTGGCCTGCAGGGTGCCGGCGTCGCTGTCGCCGACGGTCAGCGCCAGCGCGACGTCATCGAAGGTCATGGGCATGGAGCTGTAGTTCTGCAGGCGCAGGGCCACGGTCCAGTTGCCGTCGGCGCGCACGGTCAGCTGCTGCAGGCTGGCCGCCGGTTCCGAAACACGCTTGACGATGCCGTTGTTGCAGGCAACAAGGGCGAGGGTGCACAGGACGATCAAGGCGATACGGAAGCGGTGGAGCATGGGCGCAGGTCCTCTGGAGGGGTGCGTTGGATAAGCATACTACGGCGTATGGTCGTTTGGATCGCCTGTGGCGACCCGTCGCAGAGGGTAGCGCGTGAAGATGGCGGCCGGGCGTGCGGGGCGCCGGATGGCGCGCGCGTGGTGCGCCGGATGCGGCGCGGTTCAGTCGGCGGGCGTATCGCGAATCGGAGCCATCAGGCGCAGTGGGCCGAGGTCGTAGCCCATTGTCTCGGCTTTCTCTTTCAACTGTTCGAACCGGGTGCGATCCATTTCCGGCAGGCGCGAGAGGATCCACAGGTACTTACGGTCCGGCTCACCGACCAACGCCCACTGATAGTCCGGGTCCAGTGCCAGGACCCAGTAGTCGGCCCAGACCAGCGGCACCCAGCTCAGCCAGTCCGGCACGAAGCGCACCTGCAACTGGCCGGGATGGCCGGCAACCGGGCGTGCAACGCCTTCAGCAACCACGCGTTCTCCGTCGCCGTTGCGGCAGGCATTGGTGACACTGATGCGGCCATCGCGGCGCAGCCCGTAGTTGGCGGTGATCTCGCCGACGCACTGCTTCTGGAACGACACCGGAAGATGCGCGATCTCGTGCCACTGGCCTGCGTAGCGGTCGATGTCCAGCGTGTCGACTGCGCGCACCGGTTCGGCGGCGATCACCGGGGAGGCGGCCAGCAGCAGGCAGGCGAGCAGGGTGGGGCGCAGAGGCATCGGCAGGCTCCAGGCAGGAGTCTGGAGCTTAGGCGAGCGGCCACGGGCGCGTGTAAAGGTTCCATGCGCCGGCACCATTGCCGTCGTCGGTTGCGGCTACTGCTCGAACGGGCGTTGACTGCGCTCGTCGCCGTCAAAGGTAAGTGTCCGCGTATGCAATGTGCCGCTGCCCATATCCCATTTGAAGGTGTCCAGCCCTCCGCCGCCAGTTCCCTTGGAATGCAGGCGTACTGCGCCGCGGGTCAGATTGTCGGTCAGCAGCAGTTGCGCGGAGCCGTCGGCGTCCACACGGAGTCCGGCCCGGTCCCGCCACCGGTCCTCGCCCTGTCCCTTCGGGGCGTCCAGAGCAAGAGCGACGCTGTTGTCCTCGAACGTGCTCAGGCCGCCTCGCTCGGCGCCGGAAGCGTCGAAAATCAGGATGCCGGCAGCGCGGCTTCGTCGCCCTTCTTCTACGCTGTCCTGGCCAATCTCCACCCGTACCACGCCGTGCTCGTCGAGTACCTGCAGCTGCCGCGTGCTCAAATGATCGACGTGTAATGGGGCATCGCGCTGCGAAAGCAGCCAGGCCGTGACTGCGGCCAAGCCAAGCAACAATACGGACAGCCCGGCAACCAGCCATTGCAGGCGACGCAGCGATTGCCGTAGTTGGGACAGGGAAGGGGTGTCATCCATGTCATCAGTGCTCCATGCAGTGAACCAAGAACGGTACTACAGAGACGGCAGGCACGGTCGCGCAAAAAAAAAGACCTGCATTTCTGCAGGTCTCTGAAGATGGTGGCCGAAGACGGAATCGAACCGCCGACACGGGGATTTTCAATCCCCTGCTCTACCAACTGAGCTACTCGGCCAAATTGTGTGGCAACCGTGATCAAACCCGGTTTCCGGAAAAAAAAGACCCGCATTTCTGCAGGCCTTCGAAAGTGGTGGCCGAAGACGGAATCGAACCGCCGACACGGGGATTTTCAATCCCCTGCTCTACCAACTGAGCTACTCGGCCACATGTTTCGTTGCAGCGAGGTCGCTGCCAAGGACGCGTATATTACGGAGGTCGGCTGCCTTCGGCAAGCGTTTTGCCAAGATTTCTTCACATTGCCGTCTGCGCGCTCGCAAGTGCTTGATCCTCCGTTCTGGGGCGGGGCGTGGCCAGTCGATCATCGTCTGCGGTGGAAATCAGCAGATCGCCGCGATCGCCAAAGCTGCAAGGGCAAGGGCTGCGCCGGACCTGCGCCGGTCCGGGCGATGGAACGCTGTTTTCGTGGCCGCCATCGGGGATGGCTGCGGCGTAGTGTCGGCACTCCTTTCCTGATGCTGGCAACAGCAGAGACCTGGCCATGTCCGATCCCTCGACCACCTCCCGCATCGTGCTTGCGTCGCGTCCGCAGGGGGCGCCAAGTGCAGCCAACTTCCGCCTGGAACAGGTTGCGTTGCCGTCATTGGCCGATGGCGAGGTGCTGCTGCGCAACCGCTACCTGTCGCTGGACCCGTACATGCGTGGACGCATGGACGAGGGCCCCTCGTATGCCGCGCCGGTGGCGGTGGGCGCGGTGATGGAAGGGCAGACCGTGGCCGAGGTGCTGCAGTCCAACGCCGAGGGCGTAGCCGCAGGTGAGCTGGTGCTGGCGCCGGGGGGCTGGCAGACCCACGCGGTGCTGCCGGCCAAGGCACTGGGGCGCCGCCTGGACCCGGCCGGACTGCCGCTGAGTACCGCGCTGGGCGTGTATGGCATGCCCGGCTTCACCGCCTATTCCAGCCTTCATGAAATCGCCCGTTTGAAGCCGGGCGAGACGCTGGTGGTGGCTGCCGCGACCGGGCCGGTGGGCGCGACCGTGGCCCAGCTGGCCAAGCTGCAGGGCGCGCGCGTGGTCGCCATCGCCGGCGGCGAAGCCAAGCGTGCCTATCTGCAGACGCTGGGCGTGGACGTGGCGCTGGATCATCGCGCCGCTGATTTCGCCGCGCAGCTGCGTGCGGCGGTGCCCAGGGGTATCGACGTGTATTTCGAGAACGTGGGCGGGCACGTGCTGGGTGCAGTGCTGCCGCTGCTCAACGACTTCGCCCGCATTCCGGTGTGCGGCACCATCGCCACCTACAACGAGCGGGGCGTCGAGCAGCCCGGCCCGGACCGGTTGCCCGCACTGTTCAGCCAGATCCTGCGCCAGCGCCTGACCGTGCGTGGTTTCATCGTGCACGACTTCAACCATCTGTGGCCGGACTTCGAACGCGAGATGCCGCAATGGCTGCGCGACGGCCGCATCCAGTACCGCGAGGATGTGGTGGAAGGGCTGGAGAATGCGCCGGAGGCGTTCTTCGGGCTGTTGCAGGGGCGCAACTTCGGCAAGCTGGTGGTGAAGCTGGATTGAGGCCTTGGCGGTGTGCCGACCAAGGTCGGCACCTACGGGAAGCTGGGTGTGCCGACCAAGGTCGGCACCTACGGGAAGCTGGGTGTGCCGACCAAGGTCGGCAGCTACGGGAAGCTGAGTGTGCCGACCAAGGTCGGCAGCTACGGGAGGCTGAGTGTGCCGACCAAGGTCGGCAGCTACGGGAAGCTGGGTGTGCCGACCAAGGTCGGCACCCACTTCAGGCAGTCGAGGCCTTTTCCCGGCGCAGCAGTTCGCGCTTGCGCGCTACGCCCCAGGCATAGCCGGACAGGTCGCCATCGCGGCGCACCACGCGGTGGCAGGGCACGGCCACCGCCAACGGATTGCTTGCGCATGCGCGTGCGACGGCACGGCTTGAGCGCGGCGCGCCGATACGCGCGGCGATATCCGCATACGAGGCAGTCTGCCCGCGCGGAATCTGCTGCAGTGCCTGCCACACCCGTTGCTGGAACGCGGTGCCACGGATGTCCAGCGGCAGCGTGGCGCCCCGCGAAGGATCCTCGACCATGCCTACGACCTGTGCCACCAGTTGCTCGTAGCCCTGGTCGGCGCCCACCAGTTCGGCCTGTCGGAAGCGTTGCTGCAGCGACTGCAGCAGGGTCTCCGGATCGTCGCCGAGCAGGATCGCGACCACGCCGGTGGCACTGCTGGCCACCAGCACGCTGCCAAGGGAACTTTCGGCAAGCGCGAAGTGGATGACTTCGCCGCGCCCCCCTGCGCGCCATTGCTTGGGCGTCATGCCCAGCAACTTCGGTGCGTTCTCGTAGAAGCGTCCACTGGAACCGAAGCCAGCATCGTGGAAGGCGTCGGTGATGCGTTCCTGTTGTTCCAGCCCGGTGCGCAGGCGGTCGGCGCGCAGCGCGGCGGCGTACTGCTTGGGGGTCAGCCCGGTGGACTGCTTGAACAGGCGATGCAAGCGCGTCGGGCTGCAGCCAGCGATATCGGCCAGTTGCTGCAGCGAGGGTTCGTCGAGGCTGGTCTGCAGGTGGCGGCAGACCCGTTCGATGCGGTCATCGAGGGCGGTGGTGGCGGTACTGTCCATGGCCGGATTCTGGCACGTGCCGGTGCTGCGGAAACTCCGTTTCCTGCACTCACCTGTGAGGCCCGGAAACGGAGTGTTGGCGGGCCGAAGGCACGGCATCGTGGCGGCCACTTCACAACCGGTACCACGACCATGCGCCTGAACAACAAGATTGCTCTCATCACCGGTGCCAGCGCCGGTATCGGCCGCGCCAGCGCGCTGCGCTTCGCTGCCGAAGGAGCAAAGCTGGTGCTCAACGCACGGCGGCCGGAGCCGCTGCAGGCGCTGGCCGAGCAGATTCGCGCTGCCGGTGGCGAAGCCGTGGTGCATGCCGCCGACGTGGCCAACCCGGGCACGGCGCAGGCGCTGGTCGATCTGGCCCAGCAGTCATTCGGCGGCCTGGACATCGCGCTCAACAATGCCGGCATGCTCGGCCCGGGCGTGCCGGCGGCGGAGTTTCCGGTGGATGCCTGGCGCGAGGTGATGGCCACCAATCTCGACGCCGCCTTCCATGCGGCACGCGCGCAGCTGCCGGCACTGCTGGCGCGCGGCGGCGGCTCGCTGGTGTTCGTCGGTACCTTCGTCGGCCACACCGTGGGATTCCCGGGCATGGCGGCCTATGCGTCAAGCAAGGCCGGGCTGATCGGCCTGAGCCAGGTGATCGCTGCCGAATACGGTGCGCGCGGCGTGCGCAGCAACGTACTGCTGCCCGGTGGCACCGATACGGAGATGGGCCGGCAGGCCGCACCGACCGGCGATGCCCGCGACTTCGTGCGCTCGCTGCACGCACTCAAGCGCCTCGCCGAGCCGGAGGAGATCGCCAATGCGGCGCTGTTCCTGGCCAGCGATGAGAGCAGTTTCGTTACGGGTACCGCGATGCGCGTGGAGGGTGGGGTGTCGATCACCCGTACCTGAGCGCGGTCACGTGCGTGGTGAGTAGCGAATGCCGCTGCTGGCCATGAAGCCTTTCGGATCGAAACGGGCCCAGGCTTCGCCCCAGTTGAACCGGGCGCAGCCGCCGGCCAGTTTTCGCCCCAATGCCGTGGCCAAGGTGCGGCGCATGAACGCGACTTCGGCATCGATCGCTGCCTGGGTTGGCCAGCCGTCTTCCAGTGTTGCACCGGGTAGATCGACGCCCATCGTCACCATGTCGAGCTGTTGCCCGTGGAAGCACAGGCTGATGCCAGCGGGCGCACCACCCAGGCTGAGCCCGTGCAGGCTCAGCCAGTGATAGCCGGTGCCGACGTCGTGCTCCCCTCGCACCAGCGTGGCGAACGCGATACGCGCCTCATCCCGTGACAGGGTGGGGCCGATCAGTGTCGGCAGATTGCCGAGCTGGATGCTGCCGTCGGTCGCATCGAGGCGCATCGGCATGGCGTGTGCTGCGTGCTGGGCAGAAGAGGGCATGGCATACCGGTGGGCGTGGTGCCTCGGATTCTGGCTGCACGGGGGCCGCAGCGGCAAGCCAGTGCCTGCACATGACGTTGGCACAGGACTGACCTGTGGCTTACCCGGCAACCTCTAGCGTGATGGGCAACGTTGGCGTTCCGCCGGCGAGGGAGATTTCAATGAACGAGCGAGGCAAGGATCAGGACCCGAAGCAGGGCATCCAGGAAAGCCGCCAGGACAGGAAGCAGGACGACGTGGCCAAGCAGCGGCCGGGGCAGCGCGATCAACAGGTGCGCGATACGCACTCGCGCAGCCCGCAGCGCAAGGACGGCGGCGAGGAGCCGGCCTGAGCCGCGGGCGCTGAAAAGAAAAAACCCGCAGATCACGGAGATCTACGGGTTCTTCTGAATAGTGGTGGAGCCAAGGGGAATCACGATAAGCAGTGAATCCCATGTGCCGCAATGGTTTCAAAGCGCTGAGTAGATGAGATGCCCCCAGATGTGCCCCCGCATCATGCAGCACTGGGTAGGCCGCGTTCATCCACGTTCCTTGCGTTCATTTTTGACAGAATCCAGGCGTTGATTTCGTCCTCAGACCAAGCCGAGCAGTTGCCGCCGAGGTCGATTTGCGCGGGAAACTCGCCCCGGCGAATCCGGTCATAGATCGTGTTCTTGGCTAGGCCAGTGCGCGCGCTGACCTCTTTCAGGCGAATCAGCTTCGGGGCGCGAGACGTGGGGGCAGCGAAGTCGCTCATGATTTCTCCTTCAACGGTTGGCCAGCGCCGCGCGCTGGGTCTTAGGTTTGCGCTCGGCCAGGCCGAGCTGGAACTGCAGCACGTTGTCGGCTGCTGCAGTCGTAGCGGCCGGCCGCGCGCCGCGAGCCGGGCGATTGAGACGGCGCCACGCCTCGATGGCCTTGTCGGGATCGGCATGCTTGCTGGTCGACCTGCAGGCGCACTCAACCAGGTGGCCTCCGCCGGCGGAGGCGCAGCGCTTGTCGTGGATGTGGCGCGCGCGGTGGCCGGCGGCGCAGTTCGGCAACCCTTCCGGGTGGCTGATATGTTCCTGGGTCATGTGTCAGCTCCGATGGAAATGCGGGGAATGGCTGGCGCTACACTGGGGTGCATGAGTCAATATGCGAATTCGACGCATGCGGAGTTGTGGCTCCGCGCCAAGGCTGAGGCGGGCGCTCTGCGACAGAGCGCTGACGTTCAGGACTTGGTATTGGCCAAGAGGCCGACGACGCATTGGCAGCGGCAGCAGATCCGTGCCGCCATGGCTCCGGGCGCTGACCGGTCGCTGGCCGATCTGTTGGAGGCGCTGGCCAGGCAGGTTCACCACGGTGAGCACCTGGAGGGCGATGCGGCGCAACAGCTTCTGGAGCCGGGCGCGACGCTGCTGGCTGTGTTCGGCCCTCGGCTCGCGATGGGACATAGGAATGCTCGCCACCATGTGGTTCTGGAAGCGGCAAACCTGGTGCTTCGGACGCGAGCGAAGGATTGGCTCAATGCGGGAAAGCCCGGGGAGACCCGGCATGATCGAGCTATTGCCAGCAATCGCGGCCTGGCGGCCGTGCTGGGCGAGCTTGAGGCGGAGCGGAAGCGCTAGAGCGGCCTTGTTCTTCTGGACCATGTTGTCCTCCTTCAGTTCCTGACCAGCGCAACGCGCAGCTGCGGCCAGGCTGCTCTGTAATCGGCGATGAAATCGGCAGGGAAGCTGGACCGCCAGCCGCATCGGCAGCGGAACTGCTCGCCGTCCCAGGTGGTGCGGGGCATGCCGGCGCTGCAGGACGGTTGCCCGCAATACGGCGTGTAGCCCTCTCGTGTCAGCAGGTTGTTGCGGACGATGCTAGTCATGCGAACAGGTCCAGTTGGGCCGGCAGTGCCGGTGCGCGCGGCGATGCCGGTAGTGGGGCGGGAGTGCTGGCACGTATGCGTGCGCGCTGTGCAGCGTTGAAGGTGAACCAGAAGCCGAGGCCGTGTCGGCGTGCCCGGCATTCGGTCAGCAGCACGCGCGCTGTGTGCTTGGCCTGTGCAGCGGTGAGCAGCTGGTCAGCCATGGGCCGCGATCCGATCCGGGCGTGGCCGGTACATGAGAACGTCGTACTCAACGCCCTCGTGACTCCAGCCGCCCAGCGATTCGCCATCGGGGTAGCTCGCAATGTCTCCGTCCCGGAACTCGACATCGACAGGGCCGTGAGCGTCGTCCGGAATGCCGCGACCCGTGTGGCGCTTCCAGCGCTGGCGGCTCATTTGCCCACCGCCTGGCTGTCGAGGACGCGAGCGATGATTGCCGCGTTCTCCTCTGCATCCGGCCCAACCAAGTTGCCGATGATGTCGTTCCCGTGCGAGAGCTGGTAGCAGGTAGCCTTCTTGCTCAGGCGCCAGCCTTCCGGCATTCCGCCCAGGTCAACGGCCTGCGCGGGCACCTGGATCGGCCCGTGGATGATGCCTTCGCCCTTTGCTTCATGCTCAGCAATCAGGTCTGCGTATGCGCCCTTTACGTCGAACTGATCCGTTATCTGCTCGCCGATGGGCCACCCGGCATCCATCATGGCCGTAGTAGGAGTCTGCGGAAGAACCGTGTACTCGGCCAAATCGACCAGCGCCCAGCCTTCTGGAATAGCCGGTTGCTCCCCCGCTGGCTGTCGGTCGCCCTTCTCGATGCAGAATTCCGTTGCTTCGCCCAGAGCAACGCTATCCGGTTGCTTGGACGGCTGGCGGGCGGCGAGGGCGGTGTGGATCGCATTCCGTGCAGCGATCATGTCGAACTCGTCGCCTTCGCTTCCCGCTACATAGGCGTCGACCAGGATGCGATCAACCTCCGGCCAATAGTGGGATGCATCCCCCTGACCACCCGGGGAGGGCTGGGCGGAGAGGGCGGCACGGATCGCATCCAGCGCATCCTGCTCGCGGACCATGAACCAGCTTCCATTCTCGACTGCGACTGGAATGGGGTCAGCGTAAAGATCCAACAGTTCCCTCGCGCTCGCGACCGATCCGCAACCACCCTTGTGGTCCAGCGGTTCAACGGGTTGATCCCGCAGTAGGGCAGCGATAAGCGAGCGGATCCAAGCCGCCTCGACCTCTCCACTCTCCGTATCCGACCAGCTCATATGCTCCGTGTGGAGGCCATCCCACTCTTTAGCCAGAAGCTCCCGTGCCAGCTTCTCGACGGCCAGCCCATCCCCCAGCCTCACCCTCCCACCGGGCTGCACGTCCGCCAGGGTCTTGTTGTCGTTGCTCATGCCTGCATGTCCTTGCTGTTGGTGGAGCGCGCGCTGTGCGCGGCGAGGTGTTCCCAGCGTTCGGCCTCGCCGATGTAGTGAGCGGCGCGCTCCTCCCGCTCTGCCTCGGTGAACTGCACGTCGTGCAGCGCGTGTTCGGCGGCGGCGCGGTTGGCCGCTGCCATGCGGGCTGGGTCGTGATCGAAGATGTCGAGCTGGTTACGCACGCTGGACTCCTGGAATGGGTTGCCGGCTGCTGGAACCCGGCCGGCGCGGGTTCCCTGCGCTACAGGGGGAGAGCGCAGGGCAGGGGGTCAGTGGGTGTCGTCAGCGGCGAGCGGGGCGCGCTGTCGTTCATCGCTGCGGCGCTGCATCTCGGCCTTGAACGCTGGCCAGCTGGTGTGGAGGTCTTCCCAGCAGCGCCATGCGAAGAACACGGCGCCGATGGCGCAGGCGAGGGCGACGGCGTCGAGCTGGTTGCGCAGGGCCCAAGCGAGCAGGGCGAGGAGCAGGCCGACGGCGACGGCGCAGAAGAAGGGCAGGGCCAGGTGGCGCATTACTCGTTCTCCTGTTCGCTGGTGGTCTCGGCCGGCGCGGGCGCCGGGCCGGCGGGCGCGCTGATGGGCGGGATGCCGACGGCCATGGCG
>NZ_JAWIRT010000019.1:0-81281 GCF_036320045.1 Stenotrophomonas sp. SMYL20
GGTCGGGGCCACGGCAGGATCAGTGCGGACCAACGGTCCGCACCCACCAGCGCAGCCGCGCCCACCGGCGCATGCGGTAGTGCCGGCCGCTGGCCGGCAACCTCAGCGCACGTAGTCGCTCTGCGCCATCGCGTCGGCCAGGTAATCCACGAACGAGCTGATCCGCGACGATACGGCGGTGTTGCGGTAGTACACCGCATGGATCGGCTGGTACACATCCAGCGTCTGCCCCGCCAGCACCTGCACCAGGGTGCCGGCGCTGCGGTCGCGATCGGTGACGAAGTCGGACAGGCAGGTGATGCCCACACCTTCCACCGCCAGCCGGCGCAACGTCTCGCCACTGGACACGGCGATATCCGGCCGCACCAGCAGCAGCCCATCCGACTCTCCGGGCAGCGGCCAACGGTTGAGTGATTCCGGCTCGTTGAAGCTGACCAGCGTGTGCTGGCCCAGCGCGGCGACGCTGGCCGGTTCGCCGTGCCTGGCCAGGTAGTCCGGGCTGGCCACCAGCCGCAGCTGGCAGCGGCCCAGCAGCCGCGCATGCAGGGTGGAGTCGGCCAGCGGGCCGATCCGGATCGCCAGATCGGTGCGCCGTTCGAGCAGGTCGATGTAGCGGTCGGAGCTGTTCAGTTCCAGCTGCACTTCCGGGTAACGCGCGCGATAGCCGGCCACCAGCGGCGCGATCACGTGCAGCACGAACGGCATCGCCGCATCCACGCGCAGGCGCCCCGCCGGGCGTTCGCGGCGCGCCGCCATCTGTTCCTCGGCCGATTCCACCGCATCGATGATCGCGCGCGCATGGCGCAGGAACGCCTCGCCCTCGGCAGTCAGGTGCAGGCGGCGGGTGGTGCGGGTCAGCAGGGTGATCCCCAGCTTGTCCTCCAGCCGCCCCAGCGCGCGGCTCACACCCGAGGGCGTCTGCCCCAGCTGCTCGGCGGCAGCACTGATCGAACCGCTGTCGATCACCGAAAGGAACGCCTGCATTTCATCGAGAGTGGTCTTCATGCCCCTATTATTGACTGCACGGCAATAGTGATTGGCGTGAAGACCGGTTTTTCAGCAAAGGTCGGCGGCGCAGACTGCGCAGCCTCTTCCTCCTGCTGGACCCTGTCATGATCCGTGGCATTCCCCTCGCCCTGCTGGCGTTGACCCTCGGTGCCTTTGCCATCGGCACCACCGAATTCGTCATCGTCGGCCTGATCCCGACCATCGCCGGCGACCTGCAGGTCAGCCTGCCCTCGGCCGGCCTGCTGGTCTCGCTGTACGCGCTGGGTGTGGCCATCGGTGCGCCGGTGCTGACTGCGCTGACCGGACGCGTACCGCGCAAGCAACTGCTGGTGGCGCTGATGGTGTTGTTCACGCTCGGCAATGTCGTCGCCTGGATGGCACCCGGCTATACCTCGCTGATCATCGCCCGCATCCTCACCGGCCTGGCGCACGGCGTGTTCTTCTCGATCGGCGCGATCATCGCCACCGCCGTGGTACCGAAGGAGAAGGCAGCCAGCGCGATCGCCATCATGTTCACCGGCCTGACCGTGGCGCTGGTGACCGGCGTGCCGCTGGGCACCTTCATCGGCCAGCATCTGGGCTGGCGCGCGACCTTCCTGGCGGTAGCCGGCCTCGGCGTGGTCGCCCTGATCGGCGCGCTGCTGTTCGTACCGCGCAACCTGCCGCAGAGTGCGCCGGCCAGCCTCCGCCAGCAGCTTGCCGTGCTCGGCCAGCCACGCCTGCTGCTGGTCTATGCGATGACCGCGCTGGGCTACGGTGGCACCTTCCTGGCCTTCACCTATCTGGCGCCGATCCTGCAGGACGTCACCGGCCTTCCGGCCAACGCCGTGAGCCTGGTGCTGCTGGTGTACGGCGTGTCGGTGGCGATCGGCAACCTGTGGGGCGGGCGCATGGCCGACCGCTTGGGTCCGGTGCCCGCGCTGAAGCGCATCTTCGGACTGCTGGCATTGGTGCTGTTCGTGCTCACGTTCACTGCCTACAACACCTGGTTGATGCTGCTGACGGTGCTGGCGCTGGGTGCGGTGGCATTCGGCAACGTGCCCGGCCTGCAGGTCTACGTGGTCAAGCAGGCGCAGCGCTATGCACCGCAGGCCACCGACGTGGCATCGGGCCTGAACATTGCCGCGTTCAACGTCGGCATCGCCCTGGGCGCCTCGCTGGGCGGTCTGGTGGTGGAGCACATCGGCCTGATGCATACGCCCTGGCTGGGCGCGCTGGTGGTCGTACTGGCCTACGCGCTGACCGTGCTCAGTGGCCGCCTCGACCGCCGTGATGGCGTCGACCACCGCGCCGACGGCATTGCCGCCACCGCGCATTGATCCATGCAATGCACCGTTGCCGGCATGCATACGGTGCCTGTCCTACCCTCTTCCTTCTGCTACTCCCTTCCCCCCGTTGGAGCTTCCCATGACTGTCCCCGCTTTTGGTCTCGGCACCTTCCGCCTCAAAGACCAGACCGTGATCGACTCGGTGCGCAACGCACTGGAGGTCGGCTACCGCGCCATCGATACCGCGCAGATCTACGGCAATGAAGCCGAAGTCGGCCAGGCCATCGCCGAGTCAGGCGTGCCGCGTGATGATCTGTACTTGACCACCAAGGTGTGGATCACCGAGTTCAAGCGCGATGCGCTGCTGGCCAGCCTGCGTACCAGCCTCGAGAAGCTGCGCACCGACCGCGTCGACCTGGCGCTGATCCACTGGCCGTCACCGAATGACAAGGTCGACGTGCCGATGGAGGAATACCTGCCGGCACTGGCCGAGGCCAAGGCGCAGGGGCTGACCCGCGAGATCGGCATCTCCAACTTCACCATCGCGCAGACCCGCAAGGCGATCGAGATCCTCGGCGCCGAAGCCATCGCCACCAACCAGATCGAGATCCACCCGTACCTGCAGAACCGCCTGCTGGTGAAGTTCCTGCAGGACAACGGCATCCACATCACCGCCTACATGAGCCTGGCCTATGGCGAAGTGCTGAAGGACCCGGTGATCCAGGCCATTGCCGGCCGCCACCAGGCCACCCCGGCGCAGGTTGCGCTGGCGTGGGCGCTGCAGCAGGGCTTCTCGGTCATTCCGTCGTCGACCAAGCGCGAAAACCTGGCAGCCAACCTGGAAGCAGCGGCCGTACGCCTGACCGACGAAGACATGGCGCAGATCGCCAAGCTGGATCGCGGCCATCGCCTCGCGAATCCGGAAGGGATTGCCCCGGCCTGGGATTGATCCCAACTGGGGTTACGTATCGGAATCGTAGGTGCCGACCTTGGTCGGCACTGGCCTCTGGTCAGTCGATGACACATCGTGCCGACCAAGGTCGGCACCTACCAAAGGCAGAGCTATCCCTCGCCTTGCAGCAACCACCCACGCATGGCCGCACTGACCTCGTCCGGCTTTTCCATCGGTGCCAGGTGCCCGCAATCGGGCACCACCACCAGCTGCGAGTGCGGCACCAGGGCGTGCATCTCCTCGCTCACCGCCAGCGGCGTGATGCGGTCGTTTGCGCCGCAGACGATCAGCAGCGGATCGCGGTACCCGGCCAGCACATCGTGGCCATCGCGGCGCTCCAGCGCGCTCTGGCGCAGGAACACTTCGGCGCCCAACCGCGCGGTCATGTCGCGCACACGCTGCACCAGCACGTAGTCATCCAGCCGAGAAGCATCGATGTAGCTGCGCATCAGCACGTCACCGAAGCCGTGGAATTTTCCCGGCAAGCGCACGCTGGCACGTTGGCTGCGGCGCTGCTCGGCACGTTCCGGCGAATCGGCATGGATCGAGGTATCGATCAACGCCAGCTTCAGCACGCGCTCGGGCGCGATGCGCAGGATCTGCTGGGCGACGAAACCGCCCAGCGAGAAACCGGCCAGCGCAAAGCGCTCCGGCGCCTGCGCCAGCACGTCCTCGGTCACGCCCTGCAGGGTTTCGCCGCGGGTCTGGTCGCCCACCGTGCAATCGGCGATGTCGGCCAGGTCAGCCAGCTGTGAGCGCCACAGCTCGGCATCGTTGAGCAGGCCGGGTAGCAGCAACAGGGGGATACGGTTGGTCATGGGGGTATTGTCGCGCCGGTGCGGTGGCGGCGCCATGCCAGCGACCGCGCATGACATCAAGATGGCTGGCGGCCTCATGCAGAAACAGAATCCGAGGCCGGCGGTAGAGGGCACGGGCCAGAATCACGCGCTGTTTCTGACCGCCTGAAAGCGAGTTGCCCATGTCTCCGATAAGACCGTGATAAGCCATCGGCAGCCCCGCGATATCGTCGTGCACGGCTGCCATCCGAGCAGTTTCCTCGATGCGCTGTTCATCGAAGCCGCTATCGAAGCCGCTGATGTTGTCGGCAATGCTTCCGGCAAACAACTGGTCATCCGGGATCGCATCAAGCTCGCTGACCCGGGCGAAAAGCCGCATCGAATCAATCTCGTGCAGCGCCAACTACATGCGCGAATCGCTCAATGCGCATCACTGCTGCAGCAGGCGGGTCCATCTCGTAAAGGAAAATCTCGCGCCGGGTCTGCTTGCACTTGCCCAGACCCTGCGTATCGCCAAATGTCAGCTACATGGATGCTTCTCAACGTGTGCCTCTATTGTCTCTCAGGCTGCCGGCCAGCGGACGGTACTACCGAAATAGTTGTTCAGAACGTCCGTAGATGCAGGCCATGAGGACGACAAATCTCGCACAGCTATCAGTCATCGATGGACTAGAAACAAACCAATCTATAGATACAGAACGCTAGTCATCCCTCTCGACCTGCACATCTACCTCATCCCGAAAAATAACTGAAATAAAAAACAAGAGCAGAGCTGGAAGTGCCAAAAGCAGCACGAACGACAAAGGCGCACCGAACGACCATAGAGCGGCAGAAAATACGGCAGCCGAAATCCCAAGCAGCAGGAACGAGCACTTAATTTTCCCTATTAACAGGTAACTTGCCGTCGAACACAACAGCGAAAATGCGGTAACAAAAACTCCGACCTCCTGAGGAACCTGCAAAGGCTCAGCACCCCGAAGCGCCGCCACCAGCATCAGCGCTGAGGCAAACGCCATTGCTACCAGGGAAATGAAATAGAACCTGCCATGCCGCCCATCAAATCCATCAGTAATCTTCATATCGACCCTCAAAGGATCGCAGGGCGAAAGCGCCGCGATCCAGCTAATGATTTACCAGAGCTAGGGATGTTCTGAACAGCTCCCTGCGAACTGTGCAGCAGTGCCCGCCACGGATTTCGGCGTTGGGGGACACTATTAAGTCGCATAGTGGAATACATCATACGCCTGACATTTGGGGATGCGCAGGGCCTGGGCAAGCCCAAGCAGACCCGGCGCGAGATTCTCCTTTACGAGATGGACCCGCCTGCTGCAGCAGTGATGTGCATTGAGCGATCCGGGCATGTAGTAAGCGCTGCACGAGATTGATTCGATGCGGCTGTTCGACCGGCTCATCAGTCGTTCTCAGGTCAAGATACCCTGCATGACTCGCGCGGACTCCATGCCAAGCGTCGAGAAGAGTCATGACGATTGCTCTGGTCCATCAGCTGCCGCATTGAAACCAGTACGGACTTGGCGCCCTTGCGGGAATCAGCCGCAGGAGCAGCTCAAGCGGCATCCTTACAAAGTGATCATTTCGACGCGTGCTCTTCCCGAATCCGCTCGCGCCTGACGTCGGCACGCCTGGCTATCACAATGACAACCGCTCCTATGAACAAGAACGGCAAGATCCGACCGCCTGCAGTTGCGGCCACCATAGCTAGGCAGCACACGCAGCTGGCGAAGGTCTTTTCGTTGATACCTTGGATCCTCACAGATTTCCTCATGCCTGCAACATCGGGAAACATCTTCTTTCAGTAAGGTCACGAAGGGTCGCCGCCACGCAGTGGCGCAATGGTAGCGTTGCTTCTTCGCTGAGTTGAAGAGCGAAATGCGTCAGTAGCCGCTTCTTTCCTTCTGGTAATTCAGTCACTCCTACGCAAGAGACACAGCAGGCACCCGGTACGCCGACATGAGGGGACCATTCGGACGTCACTGGCGCAGGGTACAAGCCATCGTTGTAGTCTGTATTCAATCGTCAGAACGACTGACAGCAGCGCAATCATCAGCATGAGCTTGCTTTACGACGCCACCGATGTGATGACCGGGCTGACCGAGGTGCTGTGCTATGGCACGGCGGTGGTGGTGGAGCCCCTCCGCTAACCTGGCCGTAGAGTCGAGCTTGCTCGACTGCTTCCCGATGGCGACAGTCGAGCAAGCTCGACTCTACAAGTCCGGTGCCGGCACCTCGACCTGCTGCACCGGCAGGGTCACCATCATCACCGTCGGATCGTCTGGATCCAGCCTGGTCTTGAAGCCCAGGCTCTGGCACATCGCCAGCATGGTGCTGTTCTCGCGCAGCACCTGGCCTTCGACCACGTCCAGGCCCAGCCACTTGGCGTACTCGATCATGATCGCCATCAACCGCCAGCCGATGCCGTGGCCCTTCAGGTCCGAACGGATCAGGATGCCGTACTCGCCACGGTGGTAATCGGCATCGGCGTGCAGGCGTACCGCGCCCAGCATTTCGCCGCTGCGCGGTTCGATCGCCACCAGCGCGATCGAGCGTGCGTAATCGAGCTGGGTCAGGCGCGCGATGAACTCGTGGCTGAAGTGCTTCACCGACTGGAAGAAACGCAGGCGCAGATCCTCGTCACTGACGCGGGCGAAGAACGCACGGAACAGTGCGTCGTCCTCAGGCCGCACCGGGCGCACGAAGGCACGGCCGCCATCGGACAGCTCGATGGTGCGCTCCCACTCCTTCGGGTACGGGAACACCGAGAAACGCGGATGGCCGCGGCCCTTGTGCAGGATGCGCGACGGCGCCACCGCTACGCGGGCATCGAGGGCGAGGATGCCCTTGCCGTCGACCAGCAGCGGGTTGATGTCCAGCGTGCGCACCTCGGGGATATCGGCAGCCAGTTGTGCAAGCTTCACCAGCGCCAGCGCCAGTGCGCGCTCGTCAGCCGCCGGCACGTCACCGTAAGCCTTGAGGATGCGCGAGGCGCGGGTCTGGCCGATCAGCTCATGGGCCAGGCGCAGGTCCAGCGGCGGCAGCGCCAGCGCCTTGTCATTGATCACTTCGACGGCAGTGCCGCCGCGACCGACCACGATCACCGGACCGAACGTCGCGTCATCGGCGATGCCGACGATCAGTTCGCGCGCCTTCGGGCGGACGATGGTCGGCTGTACCAGCAGGCCATCGATGCGTGCATCCGGCCGCAGCTGGCGTGCGCGCGACAGGATCGCGTTGGCCGCGCTCTGCACCGCCGGCAGCGTGGACAGGTTCAGGCGCACGCCATCCACTTCCGACTTGTGCGGAATGTCCGGCGACAGGATCTTCAGTGCGACCGTGGCACCGCGTTCCAGCAGCGGCTGCGCCAGGTCCATCGCTTCGTGCGCATCGCGCGCATGCATCACCGGCGCGGACGGAATGCCATAGGCCTTGAGCAGTTCATGGGTGGCCAGCGGGTCCAGCCACTGCTGGCCGTTGGCCAGCGCGGCATCGACCAGTGCGCGCGCGGCGGCCGTGTCGACACTGAAATCCTGCGGCAGGCTGGGCGGCGTTTCCATCAACGCGTTCTGCGCTTCGCGGTAGCGCACCAGGTGCTGGAAGCCACGTACGGCTTCGGCCTCGGTCGGGTAGGTCGGGACGCGTGCCGCGTTGAGCGTGGCCGTGGCCTGGTCGTCGTTGCCCAGCCACACCGCGAATACCGGCTTGTCGCGGTGATGGCGCGGGCGCAGGCCGAGTGTGCGGGTGAGCGCCTGCGCCGCGTCCGCCGATGACGTGAATGCGGTCGGTACGTTGACGACCATCACCGCATCATTCTCGTTGTCGGCCAGCAGCGCTTCGATGGCCGCGGCATAGCGGTCACCATCGGCATCGACCACGATGTCCACCGGATTGCTGCGCGACCAGCCCTGCGGCAGCACCGCGTCGAGTTTCTCGATGGTGCTGTCGGACAGGTTGGCCAGCGTGCCACGCAATGCGATCAGCTGGTCCACCGCAAGGCGACCCACGCCACCACCGTTGCTGAGGATGGCCAGGCGGCGACCGGGGAACGTCCCCAACCGACCCAGCGATTCGGCGGCAGTGAACAGCTCGTCCAGCGCCCCCACGCGCAGCAGGCCGGCGCGGTTGAAGGCAGCACCGTACACATCATCGGCGCGGGCCAGGGCCTGCACATGGGTATCGCGGCTGCCCGGCTGCACGCGCTCGGCACGGCCGGACTTCACCACCACCACCGGCTTGGCACGCGCGGCGGCACGCGCGGCCGACATGAACTTGCGCGCATCCTTGATCTGCTCGACGTAGAGCAGGATGGCGCGGGTACGGTAGTCGGTGGCGAAGTAATCGAGCAGGTCGCCGAAGTCGACGTCCATCGTGTCGCCCAGCGAGACCACGGCGGAGAAGCCGACCGAGCGCGCCACACCCCATTCCACCAGCGCCGCCGCAATCGCCGAGGATTCGGAGATCAGCGCGAGGTCACCGGCCTGCGGGAAGTGCGCGGCGATGCTGGCATTGAGCCGTGCATGTGGTGCGATCACACCCAGGCAGTGCGGGCCAAGGATGCGCAGGCCATGCTTGCGCGCCACCGTTTCCACCTGTTCCGACAACGAGCCCGGGCCTTCGCCCAGGTGCGCGGTGAGGATGATCGCGGCCTGCACGCCGCGTTCGGCGGCGGTACGCACCACCTGCGGCACGATCGCCGCCGGTGCGGTGATGACGACCAGGTCCGGTACCCAGTCCAGATCCTTCAACCGCTTGATCGTGCGGATGCCATCGATCTCGGCATGCCGCGGGTTGATCCAGGCCACCTTGCCGGGGAAGCCGGTGCCACGCAGGTTGCGCATCACCGCGCGCCCGGCCGAACGCTCACGTGGACTGCCGCCGATCACCGCGACCGACTGCGGACGAAACACGGACTGCAGGTGGTAGGTACTCATGCGCCTACGGTACCCAAAAAAAGGGGACGGAGGGGATTAAGTCGTTTGTGCCTCATGTGCCTTAAACGACTTAATCCCCTCCGTCCCCTTTTTGTTCTGCATGCCGACCAAGGTCGGCACCTACCAGAGCACGATGGTTCCGGCTTACAGCAGCGTGCCGTGCAGGATCATCGCCGCGATGCTGAAGTAGATCACCAGGCCGGTCACGTCCACCAGGGTGGCCACGAACGGCGCCGAAGCGCTGGCCGGGTCGAAGCCGAGCCGTTTCAGGATGAAGGGCAGCATCGAGCCGGACAGCGAGCCGAAGGTGACGATGCCGACCAGCGCGGCGCCGATGGTGATCGCCAGCAGGATCCAGTGCTCGCCGTAGTCGTGCAGGCCGCCCAGCTGCCAGATAACGATACGCACGATGGCCAGGCAGCCAAGGATCGCGCCCAGCACCATGCCGGTGGGCACTTCGCGCAGGGCCACCTTCCACCAGTCACGCAGGCGCAGTTCGCGCAGTGCCAGGCTGCGGATCAGCAGCGAGGTGGCCTGCGAGCCGGAGTTGCCGCCCGAGCTCATGATCAGCGGAATGAACAGGGTCAGCACCACGGCGCGCGCCAGTTCATCCTCGTAGTGCTGCATCGCGCTGGCGGTCAGCATCTCACCCAGGAACAGCACGCTCAACCAGCCGGCGCGCTTGCGCAGCATCTCGAAGAAACCGATCTGCATGTACGGCTTGTCCAGCGCCTCCATGCCGCCGAACTTGTGCGCGTCCTCGGTGGATTCCTCGATCAACGCATCCAGCACGTCATCGACGGTGACGATGCCGAGCATCTGCTGCTGCGCATCCACCACCGGGATCGCCAGCAGGTCGTGGCGACGGATCAGCCGTGCCACTTCTTCCTGGTCCATCAGTGCGTCCACCGTGACCGGCGGATTGACCTGGGCCACGTCCAGGATCGACTCCTCCGGCAGGCCGGTGATCAACCGGCGCATGGTCACCACCTGCTGCAGCTGCTGGCTGGCCGGGTCCAGCACGTAGATCGCGTACACCGTCTCGCGGGTGCGCTCGACCTGGCGGATGTGCTGCAGGGTCTGCGCCACGGTCCAGCTGGCAGGCACCGCCACGTACTCGGTGGTCATCAGCGCACCGGCAGTGTTCGGTGGGTAGCTGAGCAGCTTCTGGATGGCCTGGCGGGCGTCGGTGCCCAGCAGCGGGATCAGCCGCGCGCGTTCTTCCTCATCCAGCTCGTGGACGATGTCGGTGGCGCGGTCATCGGCCATCAGGCCCAGCAGCGCCGCAGCCCGCGCCGGCGGCAGCGCGGCAACCAGTTCGCCACTGCGGTGCAGCTCCGGCGCTTCGAGCATCTTCACCGCACGCGGCAACGGCAGCGCCGCCAGCGTTTCCGCGGCGCGGGTCAGTTCCAGCGTATTGAGGAATTCCACCGCGTCGGCGGTGTTGTAGTTCGCCAGCGGTGCGGCCAGTGCGGCGGCATCGGCCACCGGGCGCAGCAATTGCTTCTGGTTCATCGGTTTTGCCTTGTGGGGGTGCGACCTCGCGCAACGCCAACGCAGGCAAACCGTCCCGATGTCAGGCGGTGGCCATCGCTGGCGTCGAACGAGGTCGACTTCTACTGTCGCTGGACATGGGTTGGGGACTCCGGGATGCGTGTGCCGGCGGACGCGCCGCCAGCGGCGGGCAGTCTGGACCCGTGGGCCATGCAGGTCAACCCGGCCACCCCGCGCCGACGGCCGGCGAGTTGTTCTCGTGCATACACAGGTCGGCGCGCATAATGACGCGGTGGCACTCGCCTCCCCTTCCCCCACCCGAACGGACGCACCGCGGGCTTCCCCGATGACCAGGTATTCCCATGCATAGCGGTGGTCTGGAACTGGCCCTGGTGCTGCTGCTGGCGGCGGTCATCGCCGTGCCGGTGTTCAAGAAGTTCGGCTTCGGCGCGGTGCTGGGCTACCTGGCGGCCGGTGTGGTGCTGGGCCCGGACGGGCTGGGCTTCGTGCAGGACGCCGACCGCATCCTCGGCGCCGCCGAGATCGGCGTGGTGATGCTGCTGTTCGTGATCGGTCTGGAACTGTCACCGGCCCGCCTGAAGGTGATGCGGCGCTCGGTGTTTGGTGCCGGTGCGGCACAGGTGGCGCTGTCCGGGCTGGTGCTGGGCGGCCTGTTGCTGCTCGACCATTTCCAATGGAAGAGCGCACTGGTGGTGGGCGTGGCACTGGCGCTGTCGTCCACCGCGGTCGGCCTGCAGCTGCTGTCAGAACACAAGGCGATCAACAGCGACCATGGCCGGCTCGGGTTCGCCATCCTGCTGTTCCAGGACCTGATCGCGATTCCGCTGCTGGCGGCCATCCCGCTGCTGGGCGGGGTAAAGAACGAGACCCTGCGCTGGGAAGACGCCGCCGTGGCCCTCGGCGCGCTGGCGGTGGTGATCCTGTGCGGGCGACCGGTGCTGCGCAAGGTGTTCGGCATCATCGCGCGTACCCGCAGCCCGGAAGTATTCACCGCGACCGCACTGCTGGTGGTGCTGGGCACCGCCTGGTTCATGCAGGAGGCCGGCCTCAGCCCCAGCCTGGGCGCGTTCCTGGCCGGCGTGCTGCTGTCCGATTCGGAGTTCCGGCACGAACTGGAAGCGCAGATCGAGCCGTTCAAGGGGCTGCTGCTGGGCCTGTTCTTCATTGCGGTGGGCATGGGCATCGACCTCGACCGCATCGCTGCCGAGCCGTGGCTGATCGCCGCCGGCGTGGCGATCCTGCTGGTGGTCAAATTCAGCCTGCTGTACGTGATCGGGCGCATCGCAAAGCTCAGTTCACGGCACTCGCTGCTACTGGGCAGCGTGCTGTGGCTGGGCGGCGAGTTCGCCTTCGTGGTGTTCAACGAAGCGCAGCGCGCGCACCTGCTGGGCAACGCCAACCATGACCGCCTGGTGGCGATCGTCGGCCTGTCGATGGCGATCACGCCACTGCTGATGATCGCGCTGTTCAAGCTGCTCGGCCAGGAGAAGGCAACGCCGCGCGAGGCAGCCGAGGCCGACAAGGTGGCGCCGGACAACCGGCCGAAGGTGCTGATTGCCGGCATGGGCCGCTTCGGCCAGGTCATCGCGCGCCTGCTGACCGCGCAGAAGGTGCCGTTCGTGGCACTGGAAGCGAACCCCGATACCGTGGCCGACCTGCGCCGCTTCGGCAACCAGCTGTACTACGGCGACCCGACCCGGCCGGAGATGCTGCGCGCGGCCGGCGGCGAGCACATCGATGTGTTCGTGATCACCGTGGACGACCCGGAGACCAACCTGCGCGCGGTGCGCATGGTGCGCCGGTTGTACCCGGACGCGAAGGTGCTGGCGCGTGCACGCAACCGCCAGCATGCGTGGCGCCTGATGGACATGTCGGCCGAGCCGTTCCGCGAAGTGTTCGGCACCAGCCTGGAAATGAGCGGGCGCGTGCTGACTGCATTGGGTGTTGCACCTGAAGTGGCCGAACGCCACGTGCAGCGCTTCCGTGAGCACGACGAGCAGCTGCTGCGCGACCAGTACCTGGTCTACGACGACGAGGCAGCGGTGATCCAGACCTCGCGCGATGCACGCAACGATCTGATGCACCTGTTCGAGGCCGACGCGGAAAGCGACGGCAAGTAGGCGTGGCGCCCCACCGGCGGCCCCCCCCCCACAATGAGGTAGTGGGGCGGGGGCGCGCGGGGGGTGGCCGGCGCGCGCGGGGGGGCGGGGGGGGGGGGGGGGGCCCCCCCCCCCCCCCGCCACTACCCATTTCCAGCGATCAGCCGTTGTCGCGCAGGAACCGCGCCATCGACGAAACGCCCGGCACGCGCGGTTCGAACTCGCCGGCCACGTCGATGAAGCCGCGCATCACCGCGATCTCGCGCGGGCTGCGGTTGAGGCTGTCGCGCACTTCCGGATCGGCACCGGCGCGCAGCAGGCGCTGCACCAGCAGTGGCAGGCCGTGCAGGGCGGCCAGATGCAGCGGGCCGAAACCGCGCGGATCACGCACGTCCAGGCTCACGTCCTCGTCCAGCAGGCGCTCTACCGCCGCCATCACCACCTGCTCGTCGCAGGCGGTACCCGGCTCGGCACGCGCACCCAGCAGCAGCAGCAGCGGCGTGACCGAACCGGCGGCGGCCTGGTCCGGTTCGGCACCGGCCAGCAGCAGGGTGTCGAGCAGGGCCAGCAGGCGCGAGCGGTCGCGGGCACTGAAACCGTACAGCGCGGCACAGTGCAGCGGGCCCAGCTGCTGCGCGTCACCGGCATGCACGTCGGCACCGGCAGTGAGCAGGCGCGCAACGATGTCCGGCAGGCCCAGCGCCGAGGCCAGCATCAGCACGGTCACCCCACCCGGCAGGCGGTGTTCCAGCTTGGCGCCGGCATCGAGCAGGGCCGACACGATATCCACCTGGCGCATGCTGACCGCCGCCGACAGCGGCGTCGCACCACTGGCCGCGGCGTGCTGCGGATCGGCGCCGCGTGCCAGCAGCAGGTCGGTTACTGCCAGATGGCCACCACCGGCCGCACGCAGCAGCGCGGTGCAGCCCTGTGCGTCGACTGCGTCGACGGCAAATCCCAGATCGATCAGGCGGCGCACCGCATCCACGTCACCGGCCATCGCGGCGGCCGGCAGATCGGCCTCGCGCAGGGTGCGGCGCGGCAACGGCCACACCCGCCAGTCGAGCCAGTCGGCCAGGTCACGGCGACCGATCGACAGCGCCACGCCCAGCGGCGTCTGGCCGTCGGCGGCACGTGCTTCCGGCGAGGCACCGTGCTGCACCAGCAGCTTCAGCGCGCCTTCGCGGGCCAATGCGGTGGCCAGATGCAATGCGGTCATGCCATGGCTGTCACGCGCTTCACGATCGACACCGGCCTTGAGCAGGGCCTGCTGCAGGCGCAGCCAGCCCAGGCGCACTGCCAGCGACAACGGCGGGTCACCCGCCGGCGAGGCCGCGAACGGATCGGCACCACGTTCCAGCAGTTCCAGCGCCAGCTGCTCCAGGCCGCGGGCGGCCTGATCGTGCTGTGCGCAGGCGGCAAGGAAGCGCGCCAGGCCACCGCGTCCGGCCGGCGACAGGCCGCGCTGCAGCATGACCTGCAGCGCCGGCACCGCATCGATGCCGCGCGACAGCAGCGCGAACATCGGCGTGTCGGAGCAGGCGTCACGCACGTAGGGATCGGCGCCGTGGCCCAGCAGCCAATCGACCGCACGCGGCTCCAGTGCCAGTTCCGGATCGAGCAGCAGGCCACCCAGTTCTTCCGGCTGGCACAGCTTGGCCAGCGCGGCCATGCCATCGGTGTTGCCGAAGCCCAGCGCTTCGCGCAGCAGGGTCAGCGGCGGACGGTCCGGCAGCAGGCCACTGGCGCTGGCGGCTTCGCCGCGCTCGGCCAGGCCATCACTGACGGCGGCCGGCAACGGATAGGACGGGTCCAGCAGGGCCACAATCGCCCAGCGACCGGCTTCGGCGGCGTAGTCCACCGCACGGCGGCCAACCGGATCGGTGGCATCGGCGGCGATGCCCAGCTCGACCAGGCGCTTGATCAGCAATGGCGAGACATCCTCGGCCATCGCCGCCAGCTGCACCGCATTGCGGCCTTCGCCGTCCACCGCAACCAGATCCGGCTTGTGCGGCAGCAGATGCTCGACCACGGCAGCGCGACCGGCACGGGCCGCTTCCAGCCACGGCGTACGGCCCAGCGCATCGCGCGCTTCCAGATTGGCACCGGCACCCAGCAGCACGCCGATGATCTCGACGTGGCCAGCCAGTGCGGCCTCATGCAGCGCGCTGCGGCGCTGGCGATCACGCGCGTCAGCCCGCGCCTTGTGCTTGAGCAGCAGCTGCACGCCTGCCGGATCGTCGTCTTCGGTGGCGGCGGCGGCCAGCAGCACCGGCGTACCCTCGGCCGGTTCGCTGCGCGCACCGCGTTCGAGCAGGAAGCGGGCCAGGCGCCAGTTGCCGACCTGGCAGGCCACGGCCAGCGGCGACCAGCCCTCGTTGTTCAGCGCGTCGACTTCGGCGGCGGCATCGCGCAGCAGCGCGGCCACGCCCGGGTCGGAACTGCGTGCGGCATGGTGCAGCGGGGTGTTGCCATCGCTGTCGATGGCACGCGAATCGGCACCGTTGGCGAGCAGGGTCATCACCGCTTCGGGGCGGCCGTGCCAGCTGTCGCGGGTGGCGGCCAGCAGCGGGGTCATGCCCCGGTGCGGCGCATTCACATCGACGCCGCGGGCGATCAGTTCGCGCAGCAGGCGCAGGTCCGGCAGCACCGCCGCCAGCACCGCCAGGCTGCGCTGGTCGCGCCAGTTCGGGTCCGGTAGCGCGTACGGATCGGCACCGGCCTGCAGCAGCTGCAGGCCCCGGTCGATGCGGCCATGGCGGGCGGCTTCATACAGGGCCGGGGTCAGCTCCTGCGGCGCCATCGCCTCCAGCGGCGCGGTTTCGGCCGCAGCGGCGAACATCGGTTCGTGCTCGTTGCCGGCGCTGGCCAACGGGCTCGCGCGCAGCGACACCAAGGGTGCCGGCGCCACCCGCTGCAGCAGCAGGTGCAGCACGGGAGACAGCAGCACCACCGCCAGCGCGGCGGGCCAGCGCGCGCCTTCCGGCAACAGGCCCGGCCAGGCCGGCAGCACCACCAGCGCGGCCAGCGCGATCACCAGCGCGGCGACACCGAGACCGCGCCAGGCGGTCAGGTCGCGTCCGGCCAGCGCCTGCCAATGCTGGGCGAGATTGCCATCCAGGCGTTCGACATCGTTCCACAGCGGCCAGGTGCGCCAGGCCGCCAGCAGGCCGGCACTGACCAGCACGCTCAGGCCCAGCACCGCGGCCAGGCTGCCGCTGTCACGCAGCGCCGCCAGCGGCCAGGCCAGCAGCAGCGCCAGCAACAGCGGCGCTGCCGTCCACAACGCCAGCAGCGCCGGCAGGTCCTGGCGCGCGACGATCTTCAGCGGCAGCAGCGCGCGGCTGCGACGCCACCACGACACACCCAGCGCGAACGCCGGCTGCGCCAGTGCCGCAAGGATGGCGCCTGGAACGCCGCCCACAGCGGCGCCAAGCGCCAGCACGGCGCCTACGGCGAAGGCGATCGACAGGGCGCGCGGACGGGACGTGTCAGTCATAGTGGCGCGGCATCAGGCTGGCCACCGATGGCGGCACCTGCAGGTAGAACCCGCGCTCGCTCATTTCGCTGCGGACCTTTTCCGGATCGGCCTGGGCCAGGCGGCGCTGGGCATCCAGGGCCACGTCCAGGACGAAGGCGAGCGTCCCCAGCGAGGTGAGCAGCGGCGCAGGCAGCGCGCTGAAATCATCGCGACGGGGAACGTAGACGTAGGTGTCCGGCTTGAGTTGGCTTTTATAGACGTAGGCGTGCATGTCCGCGGGACGATAACCCGGGAAGAGCCATGATTGTGTCGGAAAGCCGACACCGGGGAAAGCCGTCAGCCGACGATGGCGGCGTGATCGGCGGCGTTTCCCCGGCGGGATTCAGCAATGTGGCGGCGGCGTTCAGCCAACGCCGCCGCCACACGGGCGCTTACTTGACCTTGGCGTAGGTGCCCTTCAGCGCGACACCGGCGAGGATCGCACCGGCATAGCATTCGTAGTTGGTGCTGCTCTTGAACTCGTTCTTCTTGTAGTAGCTGACGATGTCGACCACGGCGTTGGCGCCGCGCGACTTGGCACCGTCCTGCAGCGCGCGCAGCGCCGACAGCGCGACCCAGCGGCAGGCCTCGGCATCGCTCTTGTTGGCGGCGTTGGTCTTCTTGTTGGTCACGTCTTCGCCCAGGCGCTGCTGCACGCTGACCGGCTGGCCGGCCAGGTAGAAGCGGACGCTGCCGTCGATGCCGGCGTCCTTGGCAGCCTGCGAGCTGATCAGTTCCTGCAGGGACTGCTCCACGCGGGTATCGCGGGCAGAAGCGGTGGAGGCCAGGGCCAGCAGTGCGGTGGCCGTGGCGATCATCAGGGTGCGGCGCATCGGAACATCTCCTTGTCGAGGGTGCGGGTAGGTTGCGGGAACAGCGGCGGTGGGGCGGTGGATCACTCGCGCCAGCGGCGGAACACCAGCGAGGTGTTGATGCCACCGAAGGCGAAGTTGTTGCTCATCACGTACTCGGCCTGCAGTTCACGGCCCTGCCCGGTGATGAAGTCGAGCTGGCCGCAGCGTGGATCGACCTCGGCCAGGTTCAGGGTGGGCGCGAACCAGCCGGCGCGCATCATCTCGATGCTCATCCAGGCCTCGAACGCACCACAGGCGCCCAGCATGTGGCCGACGTAGCTCTTCAGCGAGCTGATCGGCATGCGGCTGCCGAACACCTGCGCGGTGGCCTGGGTCTCGGCGATGTCACCGTGGTCGGTGGCGGTGCCGTGGGCGTTGACGTAGTCGATCTGCGCCGCGTCCAGCCCGGCATCCTCCAGCGCCAGGCGCATGGCCTGGGCCATGGTGTCGGCACTGGGCTGGGTGACGTGCTGGCCATCGCTGTTGGTACCGTAGCCGACCACCTCGGCAAGGATGGTGGCGCCACGTGCCTGCGCGTGCTCCAGGTCTTCCAGGATCAGCGTACAGGCACCCTCGCCCAGCACCAGGCCATCGCGGCCGGCATCGAACGGGCGCGGCGTGGTCTGCGGCGCATCATTGCGCACGCTGGTGGCGAACAGGGTGTCGAACACTGCCGCGGCAGTGGCATCGAGCTGCTCGGCACCGCCAGCCACCATCACCGTCTGCTTGCCGCTGCGGATCGCTTCGTAGGCCGCGCCCACGCCCTGGCTGCCCGAGGTGCAGGCACTGGAGGTGGTGTAGACGCGCCCGGACAAACCAAAGAACACACCGATGTTGACCGGCGCGGTGTGGCTCATCATCTTCAGGTAGGTGGTGGCACTGATGCCGTCGGTGGTGAACTCGTTGAGCATGCGGCCGAATTCACCGGTGGCCTCGTGGCTGCCCGAGGACGAACCGTAGGCCACGCCGGTACGGCCACTGCGCAGCACCGGGTGCTCGTGCAGGCCAGCCTCGCGCAGTGCCACCTCGGTGGCGCGCACCGACATGATCGCGACCTTGCCCATCGAACGGGTGGTCTTGCGGTTGTAGTTCGGCGGCAGCTCGAAGTCCTGCGCCGGCGCGGCCAGCTTGGTGTTCAGACCGGCATAGACATCCCATTCGGGCATCGTGCGCACGGCATTGCGGCAGCTGCGCAGGTGCGCTTCGATGGTCGGCCAGTCGTGGCCGAGCGGACTGATGGCGGCCGCACCGGTGACCACCACGCGACGATCGGCAGCCATCAGAGCATGCCTCCGTTCACCGAGATCACCTGGCGGGTGATGTAGCCAGCCGGTTCGGACAGCAGGAACGCCACCGTGGCCGCCACTTCGTCGGGACGACCGACGCGGCCGGCGGGAATCAGCTTGAGCGCGTGTTCGATCACTTCATCGTTGAGCATTTCGGTCTCGATCAGGCCCGGGGCCACGCAGTTGACGGTGATCTGGCGGCTGGCCAGTTCCAGCGCCAGCGCCTTGGTGGCACCGATGATGCCGGCCTTGGCGGCACTGTAATTGACCTGGCCGCGGTTGCCGGCCAGCCCGGACACCGACGACAGGGTGACGATGCGGCCCGGCTTGCGCCGCCGCACCATCGGCATGATCAGCGGATGCAGCACGTTGTAGAAGCCATCCAGGTTGGTGTGGATGACCTGGTCCCAATCCTCCGCCGACAGCGCCGGGAAGGCGCCATCACGGGCGATGCCGGCATTGCAGACCACGCCGTAGTACGCGCCGTGCGCTTCGACATCGGCCTCCAGCGCGGCGCGTGCGGCCTCGCGGTCGGCTACGTCGAACGCCAGCACGCGGGCCTGCTGGCCCAAGGCCTGGATCTCGGCCATCACGGCCTGTGCCTCTTCCAGGCGGCTGCGGCAATGCACCACCACGTCGAAGCCATCGCGCGCGATGCGCAGCGCGATGGCCCGGCCGATGCCCCGGCTGGCGCCGGTCACCAGCACGCTTCGATTCCCTGTCATGCCTGTCCACTCTCCAGATAGGCCATCGCGTCGGCCGGTTCGAACACCGACACGTTGGCTGTCGCCCATTCGTCCTCGCCCGCCAGGATGCGGCAGGCGAACATCCCCAATCCATTGTCACCCAACAGCTCGCAGCGCGCCTGTACGCGCAGCCGCGATCCGCTGGGGAAGCTGCTGCGCGCGCTGCTGTAGCGGCGGCTGCCGAGCAGGAAGCCCAGCTGCGGCGGCTTGCCGGCCGCACGCGCACGGCAGCCGGCCCAGGCCGCGATGGCCTGCGCCATGTATTCGATGCCGACCCACGCCGGCACTTCGCCGTTCTCCACGAACAGGCCGGATTCGGGCACCACCAGTTCAGCCTCGAGGGTGTCCTGGTCCCACTGCGTGATGCGCTCCAGCAGGCACATGTCCTGGCGGTGCGGCACCACGTCCTCGATCGCGTACAGCGTGTTCATCGACGCTCCAGTGCCAGCACGGCATTGCTGCCGCCGAAGGCGAACGAATTGCTCAGCACCCGCCGCGGCGCCTGCGCCAGGCGGGAGCCCGGCGCGACCAGCGGCAGCACCGGCAGTGCGGGGTCGGGCACGCCGTCCCACCAGTGCGGTGGCAGCTGCTGCTGCGGGTTCTCGGCCAGCAGGATCCAGCACAGCGCCGCCTCGATCGCGCCCGAGGCACCCAGCGTATGGCCGGTCAGCGGCTTGGTCGAACTGGCCGGCACGCCATTGCCCAGCACCTGCGAGACCGCCAGGCTTTCCATCGCATCGTTGTGCCCGGTGGCGGTGCCATGCAGGTTCACGTAATCCACTTCGTCGGCGCCCCAGCCGGCGCGCAGCAGCGCCTGCTGCAGGGCGTCGATGGCCCCCATCCCCTGCGGATCGGGGGCGGACATGTGATGGGCATCGGCCGATTCGCCCCACCCGGCCAGGCACACCGGACCCGGCTCGCGGGTAAGCAGGAACAGCGCGGCGCCCTCGCCGATGTTGATGCCGGAGCGGTGCTGCGAGAACGGATTGCAGCGCAGGGCCGACACCGATTCCAACGCGCTGAAGCCGGCCACGGTGAAGCGGCACAGCGAATCGGCACCGCCGGCAATCACCGCATCGACGATGCCGGCGCGCAGCATGCGCGCGGCCGACATCAGCGCCTTGGCGCTGGACGAGCAGGCGGTGGACAGGGTCCATGCCGGCCCCTGTGCACCACTGCGCTGGCGCACGAACTGCGCGGCGGTGCCCATTTCCTGCTGGGCGTAATCGAAGCCCTGCGGCCACTGGCCCTGTTCGGCGTGGGTGCGCAGGGCCTGCTCGGATTCACCAATGCCCGAGGTGCTGGTACCCAGCACCACCGCCACACGCTCGGCACCATGGCGGGCGATCGCGGCGGCCACCGCTGGTGCGATCTGCGCCAGTGCCACGTCCAGCAGGGCGTTGTTGCGCCCGCGCAGGGCCACCGGCAGGTCCTCCAGCGCCGGCAGCGGCGTGCGCACCTCTCCCAGCGCCAGGGTGCGCCCCGGCAGCAGGCTGTCGTTGTCGCTGAGCCCGCCCGGCACATCGGCGAACAGCGCCGACGCGACCGCGGCGCGGCCATCGCCGAGCGCGCAGACCACGCCCAGGTCGTTCAGGTAGATCGGTGCACTCATCGGTCCTGCCCGGCCATGTCGATCGATTCGATGCGCAGGGCGTAACCTTCGGCGCGGTTGTCCAGCTGCACGCTGCCATCGTCCAGGCGCTGCAGCTGCAGCCACACCGTGCCGTCGCGCGACAGGCTGCGCTGCCGGCCGTCATCGCTGACCTGCCAACCTGCCGGCAACGCGGCGGCAATGGCCTCGGTCGGCCACAGCGCGAACTGCAGGTCATCCAGCACGCGCTCGGCACGCACCTGCGGCGGCAGCCACGGTGCGCGCTGCTGGGTCAGCTGCTGGCCGTCCCACTGCAGGCGCACGCCGGTCTGGCCCATCGCCTGCACCGCCAGCTGCACCTGCTGCGCATCGGCTTCCAGCAGAGCATCCAGGTCGCGCTCATGCGTACCGAAACGGAAATGCAGCTGCTGCTGCAATGCCAGCGTCGCCGGCAGGCTGGCCGGCGACAGGCGCAGCGGCGGCAGTTCCACCAATGGCTTGGGCATGCGGCCGGCACAGGCGGCCAGCAGCAGGCACAGCAGCACGGCCGCGGTACGGGCGATCAGGCGCTGCACAGCTGCTCCAGCACGCGCATGCGGCGGCCGCTTTCGTCGGCCACATACGGGTTGTTGGTGTCCCAGGCGTAGCCGGCCAGGATGGAACTGATCATGTCGCGTACTTCGGGCTGCTGCTGCGGGTGGTAGATGATCTTCTGGAAGCCGCCCTCGTACCAGCTTTCAACGAAGCGGCGGAAGGTCTTCACGCCGGCACGCAGCGGGATCGAGAATTCAGCTTCCCAGTCGACGGTTTCGCCGGCATAGCGGCGCGCCAGGCATTCGCTGGCCAGCTGCGCGGACTTGAAGGCGATGGTGACGCCGGAGGAGAACACCGGGTCGAGGAACTCGCCGGCATTGCCCAGCAGGGCGTAGCCCGGGCCCCACAACGAGCTGACATTGGCCGAGTAACCGGTGATGCGGCGCACCGGCAGCACCGCCCATTCGGCGTTGGCCAGCAGCCGGGTCAGGTTGGGGTCCTCGCCAACGATGGCCTGCAGCTTCTGCAGGTCGTCGCCTTCGTAGCGTTCGAAGAACGACGGCTCGGCGACCACGCCCAGCGAGCAGCAGCCGTTGGAGAACGGGATCGTCCAGTACCAGACGTCGATGTGCTCGGGATGGGTGGTGATCAGGATCTTGTTGCGATCGAAGTCCGCTTCGGCCGGAATGTTGTCGCGCACGTGGCAGAAGATCGCGCCGCGCACCGGGAAGTTGGACGGCGATTCCAGCTGCAGCAGGCGCGGCAGCAGGCGTGCGAAACCTGATGCGTCAAGGATGAAATCGGCCTCGATGCGGTACTCGCTGCCGTCCGGACGACGCACGGTCACCGCTGGCTGCTCGCCCGGCTCGACCGCAAGTACTTCATCACCGAAGCGCAGCGTGGTGCCCATGCGCTCGGCACCGCGCGCCAGCACGTTGTCGAAGTCGGCGCGCTGCACCTGGTAGGTGGTGCCCCAGCCTGGCGAGAACTTCTTCCTGAAGTCGAACGCGGTGCGCGCCTCGCCATGCACGAAGGCGGCGCCGTTCTTGTGCTGGAAGCCCGCTTCGACCACGTCCTGCAGCAGGCCTGCCGCTTCGATGTACTCCATGCTCTGCGGCAGCAGGCTTTCACCGATCGAGAAGCGCGGGAACTGCTGGCGCTCCAGCATCAGCACCTGGCGGCCCTGCTGGCGCAGCATCGCCGCGGCCACCGAGCCGGCCGGACCGGCACCGATGATCAGGATTTCAGTACGTTCGACAGCATCCACAGCAGTATTCATCGGTGCGTCCTTGTTGCTCGATCAGGTGGAAAGAAGGAAGTCGGAAGACAGGCTCAGGCCGGGGGCAGATCGTGCGGCGGCGGCCGGAACAGCGGCGAGATCAGCCAGACCAGGCCGATGCCGAACAGCAGGGTCAGGCCGAACGCGCGCAGCGCCGGGGTCTGCGACAGGCCCAGCAGGCCGAACGACAGCCAGGTGCTGGCCGCACCCACGCACACTGCCAGCCAGGCGCTGGCATCGCCACGGTGCTCGATCAGGAAGATGCCGTAGTCGATGCCCATGCCCAGCAGCAGCATCAGTGCCAGCACGTTGAACAGCTGCAGCGGTTGGCCGAACAGACCCAGCAGGCCCAGGGTCAAGGCACCGGCAATCAGGGTCGGCGCGAACACGCGCCAGGCCTGGCGGCGGTAGCGCAGCCACAGCGCGCCGAACACCAGCGCGATGCCGACCAGCAGCAGCCCACCCATCAGCTTGCGGTAGTGGCCCAGCAGCGTGGAGAAGTCAGCGGTGCGGTCCACCCAGCGCACACCCGGCAGGCCTTCGGCCGCGCCCTGCAGGGTGGCCAGCGCATCGGCGCGCGACAGGTCATCGACCATCACCACGCTGATCATCTGCCCACCGACCTCGCCCACCCACAGATGACGGAACGGCTGCGAAGCCGGCGAGGCCAGGAAGGCTTCGGCGCTGAGTGGTGCGGCCGCGAACTGCGGTCGCTGCAGCGGCTCGCCCACGGCCTCGGACACGGCCGACAGCACGCCGGGTTCCACCCTCGCGGTCAGCGCGGCATCGACCTGCTGCCGCGACGGCGACGGCAGCCAATCGCTGATCGCGCGATAGCCACCAATGCGCTTGTCGTTGGCCAATACACGCAGGCGTTCGGTCAGCGCTTCTTCGCGCTGCAGCAGCTGCGCGGCATCGGCACCCTGCACCAGGTAGAACTGCGCCGGGCTGGGCATGCCCAGCAACTGGCTCAGGCGGATCTGCTGCGCCATCAATGCCGGCGGCGACGACTGCAGGCTGCGCAGGTCGTCGTTGCTCTGCAGGCGCGCGATGCCGATGGCAGACAGTGCCAGCGTGATCACCACGAACATCGTCACCGCACGGCGGCCATGCAGGCGCGGGAAACGCTCCAGCGTGTTGCCCAGCCACTGCGAGAAGCGGGTCTGGCGGATCTCGCCACCATCCAGCCACGGGAACCAGAAGATCACCGTGAGGAAAGCAGCGGCCAGGCCGACCACCGAGAACAGTGCCATCTGGCGCAGGCCCGGGAACGGGGCCAGGCCCAGCGCCAGATAGGCCAGCGCGCTGGTCAGCAGGGCCAGCCACAAGCCCGGCAGCAGGTGCCGCAGCAGCTTCCAGCGGCGATCGGCCGGCTCGGCCTGGCGCGAAGCGAACCAGTGGATGCCGTAATCCTCGGCCACGCCCACCAGCGACGCACCGAACACCAGGGTCAGCACGTGCACCTTGCCGAACACCAGCACGGTCACCGCCAGCGCCACGCCACAGCCGATCAGCAACGACGCGGCGACCAGCAGGATCGGCCGCAGCGAACGGAACGCCAGCCACACCAGCAGCAGCACTGCGGCCAGCGAGCCCCAGCCGATCGTATTGATCTCCTGGTTGGCCTGCACCGCGGCCGCTTCGGCGTGCAGTGGCACGCCGGCATGCAGGATCTCCAGATCCGGAGCGGCCGCTTTTGCTGCCTGCCCGGCACGTTCCAGCAGGCCATCGAGATGGCGTTCGCCGTCCAGCTGGAACGCCGAGCCGGGCGTATCGAACTGCAGCACGGCCCAGTGCCTGCCCTCGGCTTCAAGCAGGCCGTCATCGCCCAACCGCAGCCCCGACCCCTGCGCCTGCTGCTGCCACCATTGCGGCCACAGCGACAACGGGTCCTGCCGCCAGTCGGTCAGGCGCGGCGCGCCCATCGGGCCGTACAGCGCGGCCAACGCCTGTTCGGCCAGCGCGCCCGGCTCGCTGCCCTGCAGCTGCTCGCGCTGGGCCGGGGTCAGCAGGCGGTCACGGTACGGCGCGTAGAACGCGCGCGCCTCATCGAACCAGCCTTCGATCGAGCCGCTGGGTACCAGCAGTGCGTGATCGGCGTCCTTGGCCATGGCTGCAGCAAACGCGGCCTGCGCACGCTTGGCGGCAGCGCCGTCCTTGCTGCCCAGCAGCACCACCACCTGCCGCGAACTGCCATCGGCGATGCGCCGGGTGACATCGCTCAACAGGCGGTCGTGTGCATCCTGCGGCAGCAGGGCGAGGATGTCGGTGTCGATCCGCGATTGCTGGCTCCACAGGCGCCACTGCTGCGCGCCCATCACCAGCAGCACCAGCAGCCAGGCAATGCCCAGCCAGTGCCACCAGCGCCGCAACCGCTCCGGTGCGTTCGATGCGGCACCCTCACTCAAAGCGGCGCGCCTCGTCGGCATTGAGCGTGGCCGGCGTCTCGCTCAATGCGCTGAACTGGATCTGCGTGCGGTCCTTGTTGGCCTCCACGATCTCGACCTGGCGCACGTAGCGGTCACCCTGCAGGGTCAGCGATTCGAAAGCCTTGGCCAGCATCGCCGACTTCGGCGTCAGGCGCAGCCGCCAGCCCTGTCCTTCACGGCTGGCCGCCACGTTGAACTGGCTGGACAGCGCCTGTACGTCGCCACTCATCAGCGCGAACATGATCGCGTTCACCGAACGCATCGCCGGCTGCTGCCGTGCATCGAGCTCGACACGGGTGCTGCCATCGCGCTGGCGACTGAGGATGCGGTCGGCGGTGACCACTACCTCGGAGGGGAACGGCTTCAGCGTGGTCCAGATCACGCCGTGCTGGCGCGCGACCACGAACCGGCCCTGCGAGCGCAGCGGGTTCTTGAAACCGCTGACCTGCTTTTCCTGGCTGAACTGGCCACGCAGCACGTCCGGCCGCGCCACCGCCTGGGTGATCGCATCGATGGCCGGATCGGCGGCCTGCACCAGCGGTGCGGCCAGCAGCAGCAACGCGCACAGCAGTGCGCGCGCAAAACGGTTGGCTCGGTTCATGGCGCAGGCACTCCCAGGCGTTCCCACAGTACCGGCGGGCACTGGTACAGCATTTCCTTGCTGGTCGCGTCCACCGCGACCTGGATGGTCATCGCGCGGGTCAGCACCTGGCCGCTCTGCGCATCGAGAATCTCGTACTCGATTTTCAGCCGGTTCTCCCATTCCACGATGCGCGCGATCACGCGCAAGGCCTGGTTGAACAGCAGCGGGCGCACATATTTCACCCGCGCATCGACCACCGGCCACAGGTAGCCCGATTCAAGCATCTGCGGGTAGTCGTAGTCGTAGCGGCCGAGCAGCGCGCAGCGCGCGATCTCGAAGTACTTGAAGTAGTTGCCATGCCAGACCACGTTCATCGGATCGCAGTCATGGAAGGCGGGGGTCAACGCAATCTCGCCGGCCCGTTCGATTGCTTCATTCACCGGCATACAGCTCCCAACGTTGCGCGCGGATCTCCACCAGCAGTTCCCGCAGTTCGCGATCCAGCGCGCGGTCTTCTTCAACCAGGGCGATGCGCTGCCCCAGGTCGGCGTACATGTCGGCCAGACTGCCATGCAGCTGCGCGTTCAGGCCAACCCGTTCGCGCAGCGCCAGGCCCTGGCGGGCAGCGATCAGCATCGCGGCCACTACCTGTTCAGTCAGCTCGATCACGCGCAGGCAATCGCGCGCGGCAATGGTGCCCATGCTGACCTTGTCCTGGTTGTGGCATTCGGTGGAGCGCGAGAACACGCTGGCCGGCATGGTCTGCTTCAGCGCTTCGGCGGTCCATGCCGAAACGCTGATCTGCAGCGCCTTCAGGCCATGGTTGATGGCCGCGCGCGGGCCGGTGGCCGCCGACAGGTTGGCCGGCAGGCCATGGTTGTAGCGGGCATCAACCACCAGCGCCAGCTGCCGGTCGAGCAGATCGGCGACGTTGGCCACGGTGTTCTTCAGGGTGTCCATCGCCAGCGCGATGTGGCCGCCGTAGAAATGACCGCCGTGCAGGATGCGCTCGCCGTCAGCATCGATCAGCGGGTTGTCGTTGGCGCTGTTCAGTTCGGTTTCGATCAGCTGGCGCAGGAACGGCAGGCTGTCCTCCAGCACGCCGATCACATGCGGCGCGCAGCGCAGCGAGTAGCGGTCCTGCAGGCGCTGTTCATTGCGCGGCGGACGCTCGCTGTGCAGGTCGCTGCGCAGGCGCGCGGCGATGCGGCCCTGGCCCGGGTGCGGCTTGGCGGCGAACAGGGTTTCGTCGAAGTGATGCGCGTTGCCGTCGCTGGCCAGCACGTTGAACGCAGTCAGCCGCGTGGCCATGCGCGCCAGGTAATCGGCGCGCTGCCAGGCCAGGCAGGCCAGGCCGGTCATCACTGCGGTGCCGTTCATGATCGCCAGGCCTTCCTTCGGCCGCAGCTTCAGCGGGGTCATGCCGATCTTCGCCAGCACATCCGCCGCCGGCTGCACGCGGCCGTCGTGCAGCACCTCGCGCTCGCCGCACAGCACCGCGGCCACGTACGACAGCGGGGTCAGGTCGCCACTGGCACCGACCGAGCCTTCGGCCGGAATCATCGGCAGTACATCGTGCTGCAGCAGCGTGGCCAGGCCTTCCAGCAGCGGCACACTGACACCGGACATGCCGCGCACCAGCGAGGCCAGGCGCGCGGCCAGTACCGCACGGGCCTCGACCGGGTCCAGGTAACGGCCCAGGCCACAGCCGTGGTAGGTGTACAGGTGGTGCGGCAGCTCAGCCACCAGCGCCGGCGGGATGTTCACCGTGCACGAGTCACCGTAGCCGGTGGTCACGCCATAGATCACGCCATCCTCGCGCAGCAGGCGGTCGAGGAAGTCGGCACCACGCTGGATGTGCGCGCGGAATGCCGGCGCGTCGCTCAGCGCGGCCTCGCACTGGCGCTGGGCCAGGGCAACCACGTCTTCGATGGTCAACGGTGCATCGCCAAAGCGGCACACGGGTACGGCGTCAGTCGTCATGCGGAGCCTGATCCCAGAAGGGGAAGAAATTGAACCAGTCCAACGGGGACTGGATGACCTGGAGTTCCAGCCAGCGCGCGAAGCGCTGTGCCTGTTCGGCCAGTGCGGCATCGCGCGAGCCACGTGGCAGCGCGATGCGTTCGGCGAACTGTTCAAACGCCACGCGATAGCCCTCGCCCTGGTGCAGGCAGGCCATGGTGTAGACCGGGCAGCCCAGCGCGGCGGCGAGCACGTAGGCACCGATCGGGAACGGGGCGCGGTGGCCAAGGAAATCGGCAGTGACGCTGCGGCCGCCCTGCACCGGCGTGCGGTCGCCGACGATGGCGACGAAGCCACCGGCCGCCACGCGCTCTGCCAGCATCACCGCCGTGGCCGGGCCCATTTCGGTTACCTGCACCAGCTCCACCGCCGCCAGCGGGTCCAGCCGCTGCAGCAGGCGGTTGAAGCGCTGCGCATGCGCGGTGTGCACCAGCACGGTGATGCGGAACCCCGGCACCTGTTCGGCCAGTACCTGGCACAGCTCCAGGCAGCCGATGTGCGCGGTCAGGATCAGCCCGCCCTCGCGGCGCGCGATCTTTTCCAGCACCAGGTCGCGATGCAGGTGGATGCGTTCGGCCGGATAGCGTCCGCCCAGGCCGAGGATCTTGTCCAGCATCGTATCGGCGAAGGCGAAGAAATGGCGCAGGCTGTCACCCCGGGTGGGCGTGCGGCCGAGCACGCCGCTGTATGCCTGCAGCCGCTGCAGGTACTGCATCGAGGCCTGGCGACCGACACGGTTGCCCAGCCAATGGCAGGCCACCACCGGCCACACGCACAGGCGGAATGGCCAGCGCCCGAACCAGCGGTGCACCCAGCACAGGAACAGCACGCCGGCCACCGAGGTGGATTCGCCGATGTCGGCCCAGTGCGGGGCACCCTGCGCGGCGGCCATCTCAGTGCTGTCCCCGCAGGCGGCGCCACAGCAGGCGCGGTGCGCGCCAGAGCATGCCGAAGAACAGGCGGGTGTGCATGCGGCTGATGCGCACGTTGTCGCGCCACACATCGAAGTGCGAGACGCCATCGGATGGATAGGTCACGCGCGTGGCCAGGTGCTCGACCGGCAGGTGCCGCCAGTACAGGCGCACCATCACTTCGGTATCGAAATCCATGCGCCGGCCGATGGTCTCTTCGCCGATCAGGCGCAGCACCGGCGGCAGCGGATACACGCGGAAGCCGCACATGGTGTCGCGCAGATGCAGCGACAGCGTGTTGATCCAGACCCAGATGTGGGTCGCGTAGCGGCCATACAGGCGCGCCTTGGGAACGCTGGCGTCGTAGGCCGGAATGCCACAGATCACCGCCTCGGGATGGGCGCGCGCCGCTTCGATGAAGCGTGGCAGATCGCGGGTATCGTGCTGGCCGTCGGCATCGATCTGCAGCACGTGGCTGTAGCCTCGCGCGCCGGCTTCGGCGAAACCGGCCAGCATCGCCCCGCCCTTGCCCTGGTTGACGTCCAGGCGCAGCAGGTCGACGCCCTGGCGCTGTGCCAGCGAACGCAATGCTGCCGCGCACGCCTCATGCGAGCCATCGTCGATCAGCAGGCATGGCAGGCCGGCGGCCTGCACGCCGTCGACCACCGCCGCGATGGCGTGCTCGTGGTCGTAGACGGGAATCACCACCAGTGGCGCGAACGCGGCACCGGCACCGGCCGGATCAGTCCGCATCGGCGAAGACCACTTTGCCGCTGGCATGCACACCGTGGCTGGAGGTGTAACGGAAGGCCATCACGTTGCGTGCGGCATCCCAGTCCAGCTGCAGGGTCAGCTCATCGCCCGGGCGGGCCACGTGCTGGAACTTCACCGCATCCATGCGCAGGAACACTGCCGGCATGGCGAACACCTGGCGGCCAAACCGCACCGCCCAGTCCAGCTGCGCCACGCCGGGCAGGATCGCCGCCTGCGGGAAGTGGCCCTGGAACGGCCGCAGCGCCGGGTCCAGGGTCATCCGCAGCGTGGCGCTGGCCGCATCGCGGTGATCCCAGACCGGCACCGGCATCAGCGGCTGGAACAACGCTGCCAGTGCCGCCTGGGTGACCTTGCCCTGTGCGTTGATCGGCAGCGCCGGCACCAGCCGCCAGCGGCGCGGTCGGGTGACCGCGTCATGAGCCTGTGCCAGGCGTGTGCCAAGGCGCTGGCCCAGCGCGCGGCGCGCGGCCTCACCGCCCTCCAGCAGCGTCGGGTCGGCCGGTACCACCACCGCGGCCAGCTGCTCGCGCTGCCCGGGCAGCACCAGCACGCGCACGTCATCCACTTCGGCGTCTTCGCGCAACGCACGTTCCAGTGCATCCAGCGAAACGCGGCGCTCTTCAATCTTGACGATGCGGTCGGCGCGGCCCAGCAGGCGGAAGCGGCCATCGGCCAACGCTTCAACGCGGTCCTGGGTACGCCACCAATCCGGGGTTTCCAGATGTGCGGAGGCCACCGCCAGGCAGCCCTCCTCGATGCGCCACTGCACGCCGGGCAGCGGCTGCCACGGCGGCAGGTCGGTGTCCCAGCGTCGCCAGGCGATGCCGCCGGTCTCGCTGCTGCCATAGACCTCGGTCGGTGCCACGCCGAGCCACTGCCGCACCTGGCGTGCGGCTTCTTCCGGCAGCGGGCCGCCAGAGGAGAATACCGCGCGCAGGCGGCCATGCAGGCTGGCCCAGTCGAGCTGCTCGGGCAGGCGCTTGAGGTGGGCCGGGGTCGCGACCAGCACCGTATCGGTACCGGCCAACGCACCCACCAGATCTTCGTGGAAGAACCGGCGTGGATGGATCAGGCGGCCGGCAGCCAGCGGCCACAGCACGCGGAACAGCAGGCCATAGATGTGCTGGTGCGACACCGTGCCATGCACCTGCACGCCTTCCAGCTGCGTGCCGAACGCAGCCTGCAGTGCGTCCACCTCGCGCGTCAGCTGGTCCATGCGCTTGTTGATCGCACTGGGCTGTCCGGTGCTGCCGGAGGTGAACACGCACAGCTCGCAGGCGCGCTCGTCCAGCGCCTGAAGACCCTCGTCCGGTGCGGCGTCCAGCGCCGCCAGCGGACGATAATCGGCGGACACGTCGCCTGCGAAACCACTCACCTGCGGCTGCAGCGCCTGCAGCGTGGCCGGCAGATTGTCGGCAGCCAGGAACACCCGCTTGCCGGCATGCCAGGCACCGAACAACGCAGCGGCAAAGGCCACCGCATCATCGAAATACAGGGCCCAGCCACGGCCTTCGGCCGCCGCAAACGCGGCGCGCCAGGCCAGTACGCGCTGGCGGAAGCGGGCGTGGTCGATCACCTCGCCATCGCAGACGCCAACGCTTCGATGCGGCCGCGCCTCCAGCAGCAGCCGGTCCAGGGCAATCCACTCAGCCATGCGCGTGCGCCGCCTTCACCCGCCGCCGCACCAGCCACTCACCTGCGAACAACACGCCCATCATCACGTACGCCAACAATCCGTTGTAGAGCATCCAGACCCGGTCCGACGCGTACAGCGCGGTCAGCAGGGCCAGGCTGCCGTTGAGAACGAAGAAGCCGCACCACACCTGGGTGACGCGGCGGGTATAGGCCACCGCGAACGGGGGCAGGTCCGGTTCCTGCAGCCGTGCCAGGCGTTCCACCAGCGGCGGGCCGAAACGCAGGCTGGTGCCGAATACCGCCAGCATCACTGCGTTGACCAGCGCCGGGTACAGCTTCAGCGGCAGGGCCTGGTTGAGCACAGTGGCCAGCACCGCCAGCAGGCCGGTGCCGGCGGCCGCGGCCCACCACAGCGGCTGGCGCGTACTCAGCGCGCGCAGCAGGGCCAGGGTGAACAGCAGCAGCGACAACCAGCGTGGCTCGAAGCGGCCCATCGCCAGGTACACCAGCACCGGGTAGGCCAGCGAGATCGCAGCCACCACGACCGTGCGTGCGCGTGCCATGGTGGAGCCGCCGGCGCTGCGGTCAGGCGGCTGCCTGGTCCGGCAGCAGCCTGTGCACCACATCGACGATGTCCTGCACGGTACGCACGGCCTTGAACGCTTCCGGCTGCAGGTTGCGGCCGAGCAACGGCTTCAGCTGAACGATCAGGTCGACCGCGTCGATGCTGTCGATGTCCAGGTCGTCGTACAGGCGGGCCTCGGGGGTGATCCGGGCGGTTTCGATCTCGAAGCTGTCGGTCAGGATGCTGACGATGCGTTCGAACAGTTCATTCTTGGTCATGGCAGGTCCTGGCACCGTTACGACTGGCGGGCGGCGACGAACTCGCCGAGCGCGCGCACGCTGGAGAAATGGCGACGGGTTTCTTCCGAATCGGCCGAGAGGCTCACACCGTACTTCTTCTGCAGCGCCAGGCCCAGCTCCAGCGCGTCGATCGAATCCAGGCCGAGGCCCTCGACGAACAGTGGGGCGGTCGGATCGATGTCCTCCGGCGTGATGTCCTCCAGCGAAAGGGAGGAAATGATCAATTCCTTGATCTCGTGCTCAAGTGCTTGCACGGTTCGGATCTCCAGACAGGTCGAAATAACGAGAAAGGTGCTCGGTGACGCGACGGGCTGCCAAGGCATCCCCCCTTGGCGAGTCGTCTTCGGCCAGAAATGGCGCGATCGGGATATCTTCGCCGATCTGCAGCCGAACGTGAAAGCGACGTGAGGGGACACGATACCACTTCTGCCCCTTGGTCAGCGTTGGCGGGCTGCAGGTGATCCGCACCGGGGTGACGTCCAGGCGGCCCCGTACGGCGATGTTGGCGGCCCCACGCTGCAGCCGCGGCGGCTGCCCGGGCACGCTGCGGGTGCCCTCCGGGAAGATCACCAGGGTGCCGCCGGCATGCACCGCGGCCACGCAGTCATCGACCAGGCCGGCGCCATCGTCATTGGAGATGTAGCCAGCGGCCCGTACCGGACCGCGCATGAACGGGTTGCAGGCCACGGCCCGCTTGACCACGCAGTCGGCGTTGGGCAGCAGCGAGATCAGGCAGACCACGTCGATCAGGGTCGGGTGATTGGCCAGTACCAGCAGGCCGTCGCGCTGCAGGCGTTCGCCGCCCTCGATCTCGTAGGTCATCACCCCCAGCCCGCGCATCAGCCGCAGATGGCTGGCGAAGGCGGCCTGGACCACGCGCCGGGCCCGGCGGCGGCGGACCACCGGGTCGCGCATCAGCAACAGCACCGGCATCACCAGCACGCCCAGCAGCAGGCCGCCCAGGCCAAATGCGACAAAGCTCAGGCCGGTGCCAAACACCCGCCAGGCATGGTCGAGGCGGCGCAGCAGCTCAGCCACGGCGGCTCCAGCGCCAGCGCTGGCCGTGGGCCACGTGTTCCAGCGCCGGCGCGCCGGACAACAGGAACCGGTGCAGGTCCAGCGCATGCGGCAGCAGGCCGGGCGCAGTGCTGGCTTGGGCGTCGGCCGGCTGCCACTGCAGCGACAGCGTCGGTCGGCCCTCTGTCGGGGCGGTCAGGCGCCAGCACCAGGCAAAGAACGGGTCGGGTTCGTCGGCGAACGTCGCGTAAATTTCCGGAAGTGGCGACTCATAGACCACCACCCGCACCTCGCGGGCACCGTCGGCCAGCAGGCCGACGGCCTCCAGGCAAGCCGTCTCCACCGTGGCCTGGCCCGCCGCCAGCGCCAGGTAGTTGCCGCGGTGGCCGCGGGCGATGGAATACAGCGCGGCAATCGCGTTGTGCACGGACAGGCCGAATCCGGTCGGCGACAACGGCTGGTCGCCGACCAGCGCGCCCAGCAGGTCCATCGAACGGGCCACGTCGCCGTGGCGGCTGGCGAACACCAGCGGCACGTCACTGTCGGCGCCCTGCCCGTCCTCGCACCAGCACGCGGCCTGGATCGCCATCCGGCCCAGCCGCTCGATGCGGCGGCGCTGCATCGCCGGCACCTCGGCCAGCGCCGGCGTGTCCGCGCCGTGCGGCAGGTACGGCGCATCGGCCCAGCCCAGCCACTGGCTACGCTCACTCAGGCCGGGCGCCCAGGCAGCCCAGTCGACGATGGAGAATTCGATCATTTAGCGATGGTGCTTCAACGGGAGAACGATAGGCACGAGCCATTACGGCGACGCGCGGCGGCCCCCCGTTCCTGCAGCCGTGCGTCCGTCCAGGACGTCGCCGGCTGCCCCCCTGGCCGCCGGAAAGGAGCGCACGCTAGCACGTCCCGCCCAGGGTGTGCAGGTTTCACATTTCCCAACACGGGGCCCGGCACCGGCAGGCCCCGTGTTCAATCGATCAGTGGTAACCGGTGTCGGCGTGCACCTTGCCGCGGAATACCCGGTAGGACCACGCCGTATAGCCGAGGATGACCGGCAGCAATATGACCAGCCCGACCAGCGTGAAGCCCAGTGACGACGCCGGCGCGGCGGCCTGCCACAGGGTCATCGACGGTGGCAGCAGATAAGGCCACATGCCCAGCACCAGGCCGAGGAAGCCGAGCACGAACAGGGCCAGGCTGAGCAGGAACGGCGGCAGGTCACGGCGCGGGTGGGTGGCACTGCGCCACAGCGCGGCGGCTACCGCCAGGGTCAGCAGCGGCACCGGCGACAGCCACCAGAAGTTGCCGTCGCTGAACCAGCGCGCCATCAGGCGCGAATCGAGGAACGGCAGCCAGCTGCTGACCAGGCCCATCGCCGCGATCACCGCCACCACCAGCGGCCGGGTCATCTGCCGCGCCAGCGCCTGCACGCGCCCCTCGGTCTTCAGGATCAGCCAGGTGCTGCCCAGCAGCGCATAGCCGGCCACCAGTGCGGCACCGGTCAGCATCGCGAACGGGCTGAACCAGGCAAACGGCCCGCCCTGATAGACACCGTCCACCAGCGGGATGCCCTGCACCAGGGTGCCAAGGATCACGCCCTGGGCAAACGTGGCCAGCAGCGAACCGAGGCCGAACGCCACGCTCCACAACCGGCGCGATCGATGCGCCTTGAAGCGGAACTCGAAGGCCACGCCGCGGAATACCAGCGCCACCACCAGCAGCAGCACCGGCAGGTACAGCGCCGACAGCAGCACCGCATACGCCTTCGGGAACGCCGCCAGCAGGCCGGCGCCACCGAGCACCAGCCAGGTCTCGTTGCCGTCCCAGATCGGCGCGGCGGTGTTCATCATCAGGTCCAGCTGTTCCTCGTCCTCGGCGAACGGGGCAAGGATGCCGATGCCGAGCACGAAGCCGTCCAGCACCACGTACATCAGCACGCCGAAGCCGATCACCGCGAACCACGCCACCGGCAGCCAGGTCATCAGGTCCATGTCAGCGCTCCTCCAGCGGTTCATCGGCGGCCGACAACGGACGTGCCGGGGTATGGCTGCCATGGTCCAGCGACGGCCCCTCGGCATACGGCTGCGGCCCGTGGCGCAGGATCTTCACCAGGTACCAGATGCCCCAGCCGAACACGAAGGCATAGCCAACCACATAGACACCCAGCGACAACGCCGTCATCCACGCACTCTGCGGGCCGACCGCATCAGCGGTGCGCAGCACGCCATACACCACCCACGGCTGGCGCCCCATCTCGGTGACGAACCAACCCGACAGCAGTGCGATGAAACCGCTGGGCAGCATCCAGTTCCAGCCGCACAGCAGCCACGGCGAATCCAGCAGCTTCCTGCGCCACAGCTGGAACGCTGACACCCAGGCCAGCAGCAGCATCAGCGTGCCCAGCCCGACCATGATGCGGAAGGCGAAGAACACCGGCGTCACCGGCGGCCGCTCGCTGGCCGGCACCGAGGTGAGCGGATCGAAGGTGCCGTCCAGGCTGTGGGTGAGGATCACGCTGCCCAGCTTCGGGATGGCGACTTCGAAGTCGTTGCGCTCTTCCTTCTCGTTCGGCAGCGCGAACACCACCAGCGGTACGCCCTCGCCTTCCTGGGTTTCATGCCAGTGCGCTTCCATCGCCGCGATCTTCATCGGCTGATGCTTGAGCGTGTTCAGGCCATGCATGTCGCCGACGAAGATCTGTACCGGCACCGTCAGCGCCGCGAACGCCACCGCCGCGATCAGCATGCGCCGGCCGGCCTCGACATGTGTGCCCTTGCGCAGGTACCACGCGCCGACGCCACCGATCACGAAACAGGTGGTGATGAACGAGCCCAGCGCCATGTGGGCCAGGCGATAGGGGAACGAGGGGTTGAACACCACCTGCCACCAGTCCACCGGATGCACGATGCCGTTGACCATCTCGTAGCCGGCCGGTGTATGCAGCCAGCTGTTGGACGACAGGATCCAGAACGTGGAGAACAGCGTGCCCAGCGCCACCATGCAGGTGGAGAAGAAATGCAGGCGCGGCGAGACCCGGCCCCAGCCGAACATCATCACGCCGAGGAAGCTGGCTTCCAGGAAGAACGCGGTCAGCACCTCATAGGTCAGCAACGGACCGATGACCGTGCCGGCCACCTCGCTCAGCCGCGGCCAGTTGGTGCCGAACTGGAAGGCCATGACGATGCCGCTGACCACGCCCATGCCGAACGACACGGCGAAGATCTTCTGCCAGAAGAAATACAGCTCGCGCCACACGGGCAACTTCGTGCGCAGCCACCGCCATTCGATGAAGGCCAGCCAGCTGGCCGTACCGATGGTGAAGGCGGGGAACAACACGTGGAAACTGATGACGAATCCGAACTGGATCCGGGACAACAACAACGCGTCCAAGGGACGCCTCCTGCCTGTGACCGGTGGGATACCGGACCACTTTAGGAGGATTTCGTTAAGGTGGGATGCGACCGGGTGACGCGCTGCTTCACTTTGTCGCAGGGAAGCTGGATGACAGGATGAACGGGCTACAGGGGCTTCAGCAGGGTCAAGGGCGGCTCCTTGGCGATTCGCCGGGCCCGGGGTACCAATGCAGTCAAGCAGGCCGCCATCACCAGCACGACAGCGCTCGATATCGAAAACCACAGTGAACCTGTGATGCCATCCTGTGGCGGCCCTAGCCACTGCAACGACAACGCGCCGAGCAGGGCGCCCAGCGTGGTGAACAGTGAAACTTCGAACATGATTTCGGCAAAGATCACTGAGCCGCGAGCACCGAGTGTCCGTCGAACCCCAATGGAGTGCCGGCGCTGATCAAGCCAGGCGCCTACGACTCCGGAAACCCCGGCCATCAGCACACCGAGAACGATGGCCGTCATGACCGCGAGCACGGTCGTAGCGAAGCGATCAGCTTTGACGTAGGCGTCGCGATATCCCTCCAGCGTCTCGACACCGGTCGAATTCACGATCCGATAGGGCCGCTGCAGCGCATCGACAGTGCGATCAAGCGATGAACGATCAACCTCAGACTTCCACTTCGCCAGATAATAGCGACTGGCGCCCGTGGGAAGGCCCGGAAGCAGCGCCCATTGCGAGTCCCGCTCATTGCCTCCTGGTGCCGGTCCAGCAACAGACGCAAATACGCCCACGATGACCCGGCTGCTGCCGGGGCCGAAATACAGGTGGCGGCCAACAGCACTCTCCGTTCCGAACAGACGGGCAGCCAGCGCTTCACTGATCAGCACTACCGGAGCACCTTCAGCCATGTCGTCCTCTGTGGCATCCCGTCCCAGGACGATTCCCGCGCCCAGCATCGCCAGCAAGCCAGAGCTGGCAGTTGCCACGGGAATGCGATCACATCCAGCAACGTCTGTCGTACCCGCGTTCATCGAGTACGCCATGGCCGACTCGCTGGTGCACACGCCGTATCGATGGGCTCTTCCCCCGAACGGAACAGCGTCGCTCACAACCGTGCCCTGAACACCGGGCAGCCGGATCGCGGACAGGTCTGCCCGCAGCACTGCAGCATCAGCGCCTTCTTCGACATCCGAGACCCTGACCACACCAATCGATACTGCGTCCCGGATGCTGCGGGTGTTCAATCTGGCGAAGCTGTCCAGCAGAGATTGCAGTGCGAACGCACATGCCAGGCTTGCAAGCGCAGCCTGCACTGCAAGCAGTGCGGCGCTTCCCAGATGTCGTCGAGTCTCCCTCATTGATTCGAACATTTCAGGCAGCCCCCTTCGCGAAGGCACTCGACAGTGAGCTGACCCTGCAGATTTCAAACGATGGGACCAATGAACAGAGCAACGTCGTGACGACTCCCAGACCAGCCGCCATCAGCATTGCCCCGGCATGCATCGCTGTTATCGCGCTGGGCAGAACGTCTCCCGCAGCAACCACCCGTATTCCCAGCGTATAGGTGACGACAGCGAGCGCACCGCTTGCGACGCCCGCCGCGATGGATTCCCACATGAGCTGGATGAACACGTCTCGGCGTCGTGCTCCCAGTGCACGTCGTATCGCGAGCTCCCGCCGACGGCGCCCCAGACTGAAGCTCAGCAGCGCCGCCGCGTTGACGATGCACACGCCGAGCAGGATCAGCGACAACCGAAGCTGCATCCTGGCCTGCTCCGGAACCAATCCCAGCCTGTCCAGCCAATCCATCAACGGCCAGAGTGCCACCTGCTGGGCGCCTGGCTCGATCCGAAGCCCCTTTTCATGCGCATAGGCGTTCAGACTCGCGCGGTAAGCGGCGACATCGTCTGCGGTGGGCAGCCACGCCCACAATTGAAGCCAGGAAACATTGGCCCCTGCAGGATCCGTGTCCTGGTCACCACCCCAGATCGCCGTCCCGTCCACAACGGTCAGCTTGTCTGCGATTGCGGTTTCAAGCGGCAGGTAGATCTCGTCAGGCTCCACAAACGGTCTGCGCGTGAGGTCTCCCTGAAACATAGGCACCGGATGCCAATCCTCCGCGACACCCACCACGGTATAGGTGCGTCTGCCCAGGTCCAACTGATGACCAACACAGCCCTGTGCACACTCGCGCTCTGCGAGCGCACGCGACAGAACCACGATTCGACTCGCAGCATGCCCCTCCTCGGCGGTCCATGCGCGCCCTTGAACAACGGCAATGCCGAGGACACTGAAGACTTCGGACGTGGCGAACCTGGCGCGCAATCTTGCGCTGGGCTCTCCCGGCCGGGAGAGCGTCACCGCGCCCCCTGCCATTGCTGCCTGCTTCCACGTCCGGCCTTGGTTCAGAAGCACCTTCGCGTCTGGCCAGGTCAGTGACTGACCAGGATCCGGAGAGCCACTGCGCAGTGCATCTGGACGCGCGTCAAGGTAAGGGCGGAACAGTGCCGAGCTCCGGCCTGGAGCGGGATCCGACGATGCCTGGAGAACAATGGAAAGCATCACGGTGGTGATCCCTACCCCCGCACCCAGCATGAGAGCGATTGACAGATGAGTGCCGACTCTCTGCTTGAATCGAATCAACGACATCTTGATGTAGTAACCGTGCACGTACCCTCCTTGGCCTTTGCAGAGCCCTCAACTTCAACTCGAAGGAACTCCCTGTAGAAGAAGTTGCTCCCTTTCTCCCAGCTCACCTATTCCAGCCATGTATGGGCTGCAGGCGCAGAAGGTCAGGATTTCGTTCTCTTGGTACACCAGAATCTCGCCCATCCTGCTGTCGAAAAGTTCCCGGCATGCGCATATGAGAGCGGGAAAGGCCCCGAGATCCGCCTTGGGTCGCCCCCTAGGGAAACTCAGTGCAAACGCCTCTCCGTGGTAGCTACATATGATTGGGATGCCTTGCGGCTGTTCGACGAAGAATGGATGCCACTGCTGCTCCCCTTCTGCGACATCAGAATCACCGTCCCAACGGAAGTAGGACCAGACTGACTTCTGTACGAATTTGTCCAGATGCGACATATCAGGCATTCGATGACCGAACCCAAAAGCAAAACGTGGCGTTCTAATGCGTGGAATACGCTCGGAAAGAAGCTTCCACTGCACATTCAAGGGGAGAAGCGATCTACTCACTCCGCGAGGACCAATTCCATACGCCAGTGTGTGCGCTCGCGATAGAACCGAACCCAAAGCTGTGTGTGCCCAGTTCTCATGCAATCCGAATGCACGAAGACGCTTGCCAATCTCGGTGCAAGAGAGATCGAAGACTCTGTTGATGATGTAGGCGGACCACATGTTAGGAATCGACGTTTCCACTATGGGTTCAATGATCTCAGCCTCCTGAACGCACCAACTTTGAGTCAGCTCGTCCAGATGGATCACACTCACACCCTCGACATCTCTCAGCACGGTTGCGACAACGTCTTCCGGATCGGAGTGGATGACAATGGTTGGAATCTTCATGCCACGCTCTCCAGCATCTCCCTTTGCACTTTTCGGCCGTACTGGGCCCTGATCTCCTCCTGAATTTCATCCACGACCGCCATCAGCTGCAATGAGGCGGGTGACTCCAGTACGAATAGCGTCGAGATCTTCCGTTCGATGAAGAATCCGCCCGCTACGTGCATCAGTCGTCGCTTCATTCTCCTCCCGGCTTCTTCTCCAATCTCGCCGCCGACACCAACCAATCTCCCGAGAAGCTGATGGATGGCGTAGTAAACAAAAACCGCGTGTGCCAGCGAATGGTTGGGAATGAAATTTCCTGACCATGGTGAAACCGGGCGCACCCTGATTGCACCTGACATGAACTTCCCGTGCACCTCTTCATAGGCGGAGAGATACGAGTGTACGGACTCATGCAGAATTGCCTCTGCGCAAAGATCCACGGTCATTTCTGGCCTGTGAACATTGAGAATTCGGATGCAACCAACATGAATCGGCCGATACTCGGATCCAAGATTGAGTGGTGAAACCTGATCACCCAACTGGATCGACTTCCTCACAAACACACGCCTTGTGAATATTCGAATCAGCAGACCCAGATGTGGAGTGGCTTTATCCACGAGCTCTATGGCGGCTTCCAGCTTCTCCTGGATTACCCCAAGCTCTTCTGGTGAAATACTCATGAATGGATTGCAGAACGTTCCGCTCTCAGGTTCGTTCCGGCGTGCCAGTCCACTATCCACGTCCAGAGCGATCACGCCCCCCACTTTTGCCCGCTCAACCTTTTCAAATCCGAAATCACGCCGCCTTACCACCCACTCCCCTAGTGGGCTTTCGACTTCCTTCCCATGGTCCAACCCTCCCGCTTCTTCATGGTTTGGAGAAATTTGACACTCCGCCCTTGCGGCGAGATGAAGTGCTTCGATGGTCGAGACGGGCCTTCCATCTGGATCTTCATGCGAGACTCCATCTGGATCATCCATGAATCCAGAAACCCACGGGGATCCAAGCAATCTTCTTCTTGCCGCAGGATCCAGTTTCTTGAACGTTCTTTCAAATTTCTCCACACATTTGTGGTTCTCGAGCTTCTTCGCTCTGAATTTCGAAAGAGCTTCGCCCAAACGACGCGGAGCAGCTTCAAACCATGCATCCAGAAGTACCGAGCAAACGTCAACCGTTCTACGCGGATCCTCAATCGCTCTCCTGATTTCCTCTATGGAAGTTCTCATCAACCTCTCCTTGGTGGCGGACGGCCGCCCCAAGGGCGGCCGTCCGCATTCTTAGACGTTGAACTTCTGTACTTCAGGAACGACATGCGCGAACTGGAGCTCTTCTGCGTCACCCGACGAGTAGTGACCGCAGTGGGTTCCACCGCTTGAGTAGTTGGTACATTGCACACCCGCGATCTCGCTATCGCTGACTCCTTCTTGCAGCTCCGCCCCGCTGACGAGGTTGATGTCCAGCACAGAGACGTTCTGGATCTGCGTGAGATCATTGGTCGCACTTTCCTGCGCAGCAGATGCGATTCCGGATAGACCAAGCATTGCGATGAGTGCCGGTGGGAGAAGCACGGATTTGCAGATCTTCGACATTGTTCCGCTCCTTTGAAGTTGATACTGCTGGATATGACCGTGAGCTTGCGCGGCTCCTGGCCAACGTCAGCGGTTGCTGACGATTTAGATTTTTCCAGCAGGGTCATCGACATCAATAGCAGCGGATTTCTTTGCAACTATCCTCAGTGCGAGGACCGTCACATAGCGTCTGGAGCTGACGCAATCCGTCGGGTGTGGGGGATTGTCCGAGTCAGCGACCTCGGGAATGGCATAGGAAGATTCACGCCGTATGCGACTGGTGTCGGTCTATAAATCGCTTAATGCCAGAAATACCAGACAGCTGCCGCCACCAACGCCCCCAACAACGCCACCTGCACCACCACATAGCCCACGCCACTATCGCGCGATTCAGCGGCAATGCGCTTCTGCAGCGCCTCGCTCACATCCGGCGTCTCTTCCTGCTGCGTCTGCTCACGCAACGCCTGCGCCAGCGCGCGTTCTTCCGCATCGCGAGGATCGGTCGATGGGCTCACAGCAGTTCTCCGGCGGCGGCATGCCGCGTCAGTTCCTGCTTCAGGACCTGGCGCGCGCGGTGCAGGTGGCTCTTGATGGTACCGCGTGCCAGCCCGGTCACCTGCTCGATCTCGACCAGGTCGAAGTCCTCCAGGTAGTGCAGGCCGACGATCAGGCGCTGCGGTGCACTCAACCGCTCCAGCGCCACGCCCAGATGGCGCCCCGCCTGCAGCGCCTCGCTGAATTCGGCCGGCCCCGGCCCTTCATCGCCGATTCCCAGTTCCTCCGGCACCTCCACCGCCACCATCCATTGCGCCTCCAGCCGCCGCCGGCGCAGGTGCTGCAGCGCGGTGGTGTAGGCCACCCGGGAAACCCAGGTGCGCAGCGAGGATTCAAAACGAAAGCGGTGCAGCTGGCGGAACACGGCCAGGAAGGTCTCCTGCAGCAGGTCGGCCACCTGATCGCGGTCGCCCACCATGCGCCCGATCACATGTGCGCAGGTGCGCTGGTGGGTCTCGACCAGCTGCGAAAACGCCACCTGCGAGCCGTCGATGATCGCCCGCACCAGGGCCTGGTCCGCGTCCAGCGGTGCGGCGGGTGCCGCCGTCTCCGCTGCATCGTGGCGGCGACGGCCCCGCAGTGCCGACAATGCTTCGCCGAGCAGGCTCATCTGCGGGGCGCCCCCTGTGCCCGTGACATGGGCCGGCTCAGCCCTTGCGTGCGGCGGGGCGGGTGAAGTGCCAGGCCAGCAGCTGGCCCAGGCCAGCACTGCCGACCAGCGCGGCGGCGGCACCGAAGGTCAGGTCACGGGCACCGATGGCTTCCAGCAGGGCCATGGCCAACGCCAGGCAGACCAGGCTGATGCCCCAGCGCAGCGCCCCCTGGCGGCGGCGTTCTTCTTCCAGCACGGCCAGCGAGCGGATCACTTCCTCCGGCACGTGCGGGGCCACCAGCTTGCTGCGGGCGCGGGCATCGGCAATGGCGTGGATCGCGTAGGCGATGCAGATGAAGAGAGTGATCGGGATCAGTTCCTGCATGGTCGGGCTCCTGTTCGGTGGATGATGCGGGTTCAGGAGAATGGATGCGCGAGGCCGGCAACCGGTTGCACCACTTTGCCAATCCCGCTGCCATGACCTGTGGCCCCTGCCCCCGGCCCGGACGGCTGCTACCCTTGCCCGGTTTCCTCTTCCGGTGCCGTCCGCCCATGTCCCGAGTGCTGCCCCTGTCCCTCCTGCTGTCGGCCGTGCTGGCCGCACCGGCTGCGCATGCCGCGCCGACGCCGATCACCATCGAACAGGCCATGGCCGACCCGGACTGGATCGGTCCGCCGGTCGAGAAGGCCTGGTGGTCGTGGAACAGCCAGCAGGTGGAGTACCAGCTCAAGCGCAACGGCAGCCCGGTGCGCGATACCTTCCGCCAGCCGGTGGCGGGTGGCGTGGCCGCACAGGTGGCCGATGACCAGCGCGGCACCCTGGACGTGGCCGAGCCGGTCTACGACCGCAGCCGCAGCCGCAGCGCCTTCGTCCGCAATGGCGACGTGTTCGTGCGCGACCTGCGCAGCGGCGCGCTGACCCAGCTGACCCGCAGCAACGAGCGCGCGGGCAACGTGAACTTTGCTGCCGACAATGGCGTGATCTGGCGCGTTGGCCAGAACTGGTTCCACTGGACCGCCGCGAGCGGCGTGCAGCAGGTGGCCAGCCTGAAGGCCGAGAAGGATCCGCGCACGCCGCCGAAGGCCGACGTGCTGCGTGACCAGCAGCTGCGCACGCTGGAAACCCTGCGCCGCGACCGTGACCAGCGCGAAGCACTGAAGGACCAGGACCAGCGTTGGCGCCAGGCCGACCCGACCCGCGCGCCGGGCCCGGTGTACCTGGGCACCGACGTGGAGATCGCCGACAGCGTGCTGTCGCCGGACCTGACCCACCTGATCGTGGTGACCAAGCCGAAGGACTTCGATGACGGCCGCGGCGGCAAGATGCCGCTGTACGTGACCGAGTCGGGCTACGAGGAAACCGAAGACACCCGCACCCGCGTCGGCCGTAACGGCTTCGAGCCGCACACCCTGTGGTACGTGGACGTGCGCACCGGCAAGGCCGAGAAGGTCTCGCTGGCCGGCCTGCCTGGCATCAGCACCGATCCGCTGGCCGAGCTGCGCCGCAAGGCCGGCAAGGACGCGCTGAAGGGCGAGCGCAGCCTGCAGGTGATGAGCGACTTCATGGGCGGTGGCATCCGCTGGAGCGCCGATGGCCAGCAGGCCGCAGTGATGCTGCGTGCCAACGACAACAAGGACCGCTGGATCATCAGTGTCAACGCTGCCGATGGCCGCGTGCAGAACCGCCATCGCCTGACCGACAACGGCTGGATCAACTGGGGCTTCAACGATTTCGGCTGGATGGCCGATGGCCGCACGCTGTGGCTGCTGTCGGAGGAATCGGGCTTCTCGCACCTGTACACCCAGGCCGGCACGGCCAAGCCGCAGGCGCTGACCAGCGGCAAGTGGGAAACCTCGGCGCCGGTGCCGTCGGCCGATGGCAAGGGCTTCTACTTCCTGTGCAACCAGCAGGCCCCGCATGACTACGAAGTCTGCGCGATCGACACCGGCAGCCGCCAGGTGCGCGAGCTGACCAGCCTCAACGGCGTGGAAGACTTCTCGTTGTCGCCGGACGGCCAGCAGCTGCTGGTGCGCTATTCCGGTGCCTACCTGCCGCCGCAGTTGGCCGTGCTGCCGAGCACCGGTGGCCAGGCCCGCGTGCTGACCGACACCCGCACCGCCGACTACAAGGCGCGCCAGTGGATCCAGCCGAAGCTGGTGGCAGTGCCGTCCAAGCATGGCGCCGGCGTGGTCTGGGCCAAGTACTACGAACCGGAAAACAAGGAACCGGGGAAGAAGTACCCGATCGTGATGTTCGTGCACGGCGCCGGCTACCTGCAGAACGTGCACCAGCGCTACCCGGCCTACTTCCGCGAGCAGATGTTCCACAACCTGCTGGTGCAGAAGGGCTACATCGTGCTGGACATGGATTACCGCGGCAGCGAGGGCTACGGCCGCGACTGGCGTACGGCGATCTACCGCAACATGGGCCACCCGGAACTGGAAGACTACAAGGATGGCCTGGACTGGCTGGTCGACACCCAGCAGGGTGACCGCGACCACGCCGGCATCTACGGCGGTTCCTACGGCGGCTTCATGACCTTCATGGCGCTGTTCCGCTCGCCGGGCACGTTCAAGGCCGGCGCCGCGCTGCGCCCGGTGGTCGACTGGCACCAGTACAACCACGGCTACACCAGCAACATCCTCAACACCCCGGACATCGATCCGGAGGCGTACCGCGTGTCCTCGCCGATCGAGTACGCGCAGAACCTGCAGGACAACCTGCTGATTGCCCACGGCATGATGGATGACAACGTGTTCTTCCAGGACTCGGTGAACCTCACCCAGCGCCTGATCGAACTGCACAAGGACAACTGGTCGATCGCACCGTACCCGCTGGAGCGCCACGGCTACGTCCGCGCCGATTCCTGGCTGGACCAGTACAAGCGCATCCTCAAGCTGTTCGAGCAGAACCTGAAGTGAGCAGCGCCGCGGCCACGATCCACATCGTGGCCGCGGTCATCCTGGATGACCGCGGCCGGGCGCTGGTGGTGCGCAAGCACGGCGCTGACCGTTTCATCCAGCCGGGCGGCAAACCCGAAGCCGGCGAAGCACCGCTGCAGGCGCTGGCCCGCGAGCTGGACGAGGAACTCGGTGCGCAGCTGCACGCCGAAACCGCCATCGCGCTGGGTACGTTCCAGGACTGGGCGGTGAACGAGCCCGGCCACCGCGTGCAGGCCCAGGCCTGGTGGGTGCAGGTGGACGGCATGCCACAGGCACGCGCGGAGATCGCCGAACTGGCCTGGGTGCCGCTGCAGCCACCGCACGGCCTGCCCTTGGCACCGCTGAGCGAACACCATATCCTGCCGGCCGTCGCCACCCGGGTGACGGCCCGCTGAGCGCGCGGGCACCGATTGCAAGGACACCGGATGTCAATGTCGATCCCGCCGATTCCTTCGCTGGTCCAACCGACCTATCACGCCTGGGTGCGCCCGATCGCACACGCCTCGTTCTGGCTGTCACTGCTGCTCACGGTCTACTTCGTGATGCAGGGACTGCTGCTGTGGCCGCTGCACAACCTTCCGATCTGGCACCTGGTTGAGAGGGAAGTACAACTCCAGCACCTGCACAGCCTGATCTGGCTTCTGGCGCATCCGGTGGCCGCGTCGATGATCGTCGCACTGCTGTGCCTTGCCTCGACGCTGGCCAGCTGGGGACTGCTACGCGAGCGCAGCTGGGGCCTGTGGAGCTTTGTGGCCATCCTGCTGATGAGTGCATTGACCAACTTTGCGATCGCCGGGTGGCTGGACGTGTTCATGCGCGACGTCATCCCGTTTCTCTCCGACGACGCCGTCCTGCAACAGGAACTCCATCTGAAGCGCTGGTTGATCACGCTGACCATGGTGGCCATGTCATTCGTACTCCTCGGCCTGCAGGGTTGGCTGGCCTGGCGACTGCTGCGACCAGACATCCGCTCGCGCTTCCACTGAGCCACACCCCCTTTTCCGCACGACAAGGACCGTCGCATGCGCTTGCTGACCCTTCTCCCCGCGCTGCTGCTGTTCGCCGCGCTGCCTGCCGCCGCCGATGCGCTGCGCTGTGGCGAATACCGCAGCACCGACGGTGGCATGGCGCTGATGTTCACATCACCCAGCAGCGGCTACCGCCGCGACGACGGCAGCGAGCCGGAGCCGCTGTGGGTCGATCGCAGCGCGGCGCAGGCCCGACTGGTCATGCTCGACGATGGCGTGGCACTGCCGGTCCGGATCAGCGCCGATGGGCAGCGCATCGAAGACGACGTGGTGGTCTACACGCTGCGCCAGTCCCGGGACTGCGCCAGCGAACCCGCCGCGATTGCCGGCAGCTGCCGCGCCGCCGGCAGCCACTGCATTGCGCAGCTGCCCGCGGCTTCGCCCGGCCAGATCCAGCGCGCGTGCGACGAAGGCGTTGGCGCGGGCTGCTCGGCGCTGCTGCGACAACTGCGGGATGGCAGCCCAGCAAAGGCCACCGACGACGTCGGTGCCACGGGCTTTGAACGCCCGCCTGCCTGCCGCGAACACACGCCCGGGCATGACCCGCAGGCCTGCGAGGCGCTGACCAATGATGCATTGGCTGCCGCCATGCAGCGGGTGAATCAACGCCTGCAGCAGGAAGACGAAGACACGCTGGGTTCGCCGCTTCCGGCCGCTGCACGCGATCAGCTGCAGCAACTGTGCCTGCAGCACCGCAGTGGCCGCTTCTGCGTGGAAGTGGCCGCGCAGCAATTGAACGCGCTGGAACCTGCGTCGGCAGTGCAGGCCCTGCAGGTGGTCTGCGATGCAGGCCGCATCAGTGCCTGTGGACGTACCGCGCCGCTGCGTGAACTCGGCGCCGACCTGCGCCTGGTGCCGTTGCAGCGGGTGCCGTGCGGCCGTTACCAGGCTGACGGTGGCGTGATCGACATGCTCGACTTCGGTGATGGCGCGCGTGCCCGCCTGCACGAAGGCGCCGTCCAGCTGCAGCAGAACGGCGAAACCCTTGTGCTGCACCAGCTCGGCAATGGCGACCTGCTCGGCATGGATACCCAGACCGGCTACCAGCGTTACCGGCCACTGCCCGACGCGGCACAATGCACGCCCCCGCGCGAGGGCCAGGGTTCGCCGTAGCGCCAGGAGCTTCCCGTTCGATCGTCAAGGAGACGACATGCATTCACCCGCACCGCGCCGCCGCTGGCTGGCCTGGGCCCTGCTGCTGGCCGCGCCGATGGCCGCCGCACAGTCACCACAATGCGGCCTGTTCAAGGCCGACGAAGGCAGCGGCACGCTGCGGATCAGCTCACCCAACCGCGGCGAGCAGAAGCACTTCGGCAGTGCGCCGTCTCCGGTCGCGTTCCAGCAGATCGACGGAAAGCTGCAACTGGTGAACCTGGAGTACGGCCTGCCCAGCGCGCTGCAAGTGCGCGATCGTGGCCGCACGGTCGAGGTGGATGGCACGGTCTACCTCCTGCAGGCGCCCGCACAGTGCGCCGCAGCCGCCACGCCGGCTGCAGGCAGCTGCCTGGCTGATGCGGCGGCGTGCCTGGACAACCGTCGCGAAGCGACCCCGGCCGCCCTGAAAGCGGGGTGTCGGGAAGGCGTGCCCGGCATGTGCCTGCAACTGGCTGATCGTTGGCATGAGGAAGCCAAACCCGCGGTCGAGGCCGATCCCGCCCTGGCAAAGGCAGCGCTCGACGCCGCCCTGTCCGGCATCAAACTACCCGCCGCCTGTGACAACGGTGGCTTCGAACAGGGAACCCCGGCGTGTGCCGCCGCACTCGAGGCCGACCCGGCAGTGCAGGAGCAGCTGGTCAAGGCCGCGATGACGGCCGCCATGACCGAAGCCATGGTGACGATGACGGCACCGACCGTGCCGGTGATCATTCCAGCTGAGCGGCGGCAACAGTTGTTGCGGTTGTGCCGCGAGGTAGCGCACGGCGGCTTCTGCACCCGCGTGGCTGAGCTGTCCTGGGACGCGGGAGATCCCCAGCAGGCGGTGCAGGCCCTGGCTGCGGCCTGCACCCCCGGCAATGACACCGCCACTTGTCAGCGCCTGCCGGCGTTGCAGGCGGTGGGCGCATCGCTGCGACCGCAGCCCGCAACTGCATTGCCCTGCGGCAACTACCGGTCCGACGGCGGCCTGATGGACACGCTGGACTTCGGCGATGCCGGCCTGGTCGGTGTGGGCTGGAGCAGCCATCTTCGCGCACGCGTCGAAACGGGCGACATCCGCATCCACCACGACCGGGACGGCGACTTCGTGCTGCGCCCGCTGCCCGGCGGCCAGTTGCTGGGCCTGGATAACTGGACCCGCTTCCAAGTGTTCGTCCCCACCGGCGAGGGCCCGACCCGGTGCAGTGCACCGAAGCAGTTCAAGGTGCTGCCACTGCCGCAGGATTGCCCGCTGGCGCTGGCCAACGAGGGCGGTGCCGAAGCCTGCTGCGCGCAGGGCAAGCTGCAGGGCTGCAACATTCTCGGCAACCGCCTTGCGCTGTCCGGCGACTGGCTGCAGGCTGCCGGGCACTACACCACGGTCTGCCGCGCCGGCGTACGCGAAGGGTGCGAGAACCTGGTGACCGCACAGGGCAACGGCGCGGAACTGGACGCACGGGCAACCCTGGAGCAGCTGTGCAAGGCCGACCGTAGTGGCCTGCATGTGGCCTGCGACGTGCTCGGCACCCAGAACTGGGAGCTGATCACGCTGGGTGGTGCTCTGCAGAAGGCGGTTGACGAGGCAGCCGTGGACGACGCTCCGGCGCCGCGCAACTCCAACCGCAAGCGCTGAGCCGGCCAGGGCCTGCCCGCAGCTTCGGGCGGGCCCTGCGGTAAAGTACGCGCCATGAACGAATTCGAGCGCGTGCGCGCCTATCTCACCGACCTGCAGGACCGCATCTGTGCGGCGATCGAGGCCGTCGATGGCCAGGCCCGCTTCCAGGAAGACCTGTGGCAGCGTGCCGAGGGCGGTGGCGGGCGTACCCGCGTGCTGCGCGACGGTGCGGTGTTCGAGCAGGCCGGCATCGGCTTCTCCGACGTGGCCGGCAGCCGCCTGCCGCCATCGGCCTCGGCCAACCGTCCGGAACTGGCTGGCGCCTCCTGGCGTGCCACTGGCGTGTCGCTGGTGTTCCACCCGCTCAACCCCTACGTGCCGACCACCCATGCCAACGTGCGCTTCTTCCAGGCGCAGCGCGACGGCGAAGTGGTGGCCAGCTGGTTCGGCGGTGGCTTCGACCTGACCCCGTTCTATCCGTTCGACGAGGACGTGCAGCACTGGCACCGGGTCGCGCGCGACCTGTGCGCCCCGTTCGGCGAAGAACGCTATGCCGCGCACAAGCGCTGGTGCGACGAGTACTTCTTCCTGCGCCACCGCAATGAAACGCGCGGCGTCGGCGGCCTGTTCTTCGACGACCTGCACGGCGACTTCGAGCGCGATTTCGACTATCTGCGTGCGGTCGGCGATGGCTTCCTGGATGCCTACCTGCCGATCGTGCAGCAGCGCAAGGACACCGCCTACGGCGAGCGCGAGCGAGAGTTCCAGCTGTACCGACGCGGCCGCTATGTGGAATTCAACCTGGTCTACGACCGCGGCACGCTGTTTGGCCTGCAGAGTGGTGGCCGCAGCGAAAGCATCCTGATGAGCCTGCCGCCGCGGGTGCGCTGGGAGTACGGCTTCACCCCGGAAGCGGGTAGCGCCGAGGCACGCCTGGCCGATTACCTGGTGCCGCGCGACTGGCTCTGACCTTCCGGCGCCACGCCTGACGCGTGGCGTCTTCTCCTGCCTGTGGTGCGCCCTGCACCGGACAGGTCCTGCTTTGCCTCCTTCAAGGATGACCCCATGCCTGCTGCTGTTTCCCTCCGCCCCCGCGCTGCGGGCTGGCGCTCCCTGCTGTTGCTCGCACTGGCCTCGGCCAGCCTGCCGGCTGCCGCGCAATCGATGGCCTGCGGCACCTACAAGGACAGCGACGGCACTATCACGCTGACCATCGAGAGCGAAGGCCACGCCTTCCTGTCCGGCCCCTACCAGGCCACCGAGGAGCTGCGCATCGCCCGCCAGGAAGACGTGCTCGGCACCGGCAACCTGTCCACGGGACGCCTGGAAAACTGGTTCTTCTCGGACAACGACCGCGCGATCAACACGCCCTATCGCGAGTTCACCCGTGAGCACGCCGCCGCCTGCAAGACGATGCCCGAGCCCATCGAAGATGGTTGCGTGATGAACACCTCCGAGTGCCTGGAGGCGCTGCCCGAGGCCGCACCGGTGAAGCTGCACGTCTGGTGTGCCGAGGGCGTGGGCGCGGCCTGCTCCCAGCTGTTGGAGGCCTACCAGCAGCAGGCCAAGGACGCTGCCCCGGCGCCTGCACGGGCCGAGCCGCCGAAGCCGGAGATCTGCAAGGAGGATTCCGCGTCCTTCAACGCCGAGGGTTGCAGGGCGATCGCCGAGGTGGTCGGGCTGGAGATGATCGGCAAGTCCCTGCTCGGGCTGCAGCATTCGGTTGATCCCGTGTTGCCGTCCGCGCAGCTCGATGAGCTGGGCGCACTGTGCCGGCAGCAGCACGGCGAGACCTTCTGCGCCGACGTTGCCGAGGTGCTGTGGAGTGGCGGGCGCCTGTTGCAGGCCCACGAAGCGCTGCAGCTGTCGTGCGCGCAGCGCGCGGACGGCGTGGCCTGCGGCCGCGCCAAGGCGCTTGCCAGCCTGGCCGCTGCGCCGGTCGCTTCACTGGCTCCGGTGCCGGCCACTGCGCTGCCGTGTGGGAGCTATGAAGCCGAGTACGGTGTGCTCTCGCAGCTGCGCTTCCTCGATGGCGGCCTGGTTGAGGCCGAGGGCCGCGACCAGCGCCTGCGCGCGCGCCTGCAGGACGGCCGCATCCTCATCCGTCCCGATGTCGGCAGCGACTTCGTGCTGCAACCGCTGAAGAACGGAAACCTCGCCAGCGTCGACGGCGGCAACCGCTTCGCCTACTACGAGCGCAAGCCCACCGCAGGCAATGCCAGCTGCACGCCGCCGGTGGCGTTCGTGGAGATCCCGCTGCCACTGGATTGCCCCACCCTGGCACGCAAGGACGGCGCCAAGGCCTGCTGCACCGAGGGCAAGCTGCTGGGCTGCAAGGTTGCCGGCGAAGCCCTGTTCGAGGCCGAGAAATGGGCCGCGTCGCTGCCCTACTTCGAGACGCTGTGCGGCGCCGGTGTCCGCGAAGGGTGCCTGGCATTGGCAGCGGTGTATTCGCATACCGCCGACCCGAAGATCCCGCAGGCCATGGCGGCGCTCTGCGCGAAGGATGGCAAGGGCACGCATGTGGCCTGTGATGTGGACGCCACCCGCAACTGGCCGGCACTGAAGGCCGAAGCCGCGCTCTGAGGGCGCGGGAAGGGGTACCCGCAGCGTCGAGCTTGCTCGACTTCTGCTGGCAGTGGATGGAAACAGTCGAGCAAGCTCGACGCTACACGTCAGGTGCTCTTCCTGGGGATGATGGTGATGTGCCCGTTGATCTCCAGCAGGGCCAGCTCGACATCCTCCACGCCCAGGCAGCCCTGCTGGCGCATCGCGGCCTCGAAATCGGCGCGGGTGACCTGCTCACGGCGCAGAACGGCGTCGAACAGGCGCCCATCACGCGCGATCACTACCGGTTCTCCTTCCACCAGGCGCTCGATGCGCCGGCTGCGGGTACTGACCCAGCCCACCCCATAGTTGAGCAGGATCAGGGTGGCCGCCAGCAGCAGGCCGCCGCCCAGCGAGGTATCGGTACCCAGCAGCGCGTTCTGCACCGCGTTGCCCAGCAGCACCACCAGCAGTACGTCGAACGGGGTGATCTGCCCCAGCGGGCGCTTGCCGCTGAGCCGGACCATGCCCAGTACCACGACATAGACCACCACCGCGCGCAGGATGAACTCCCACCATGGCATCGCCAGTGCGAACAGATCGGGCATTGTCTTCCCCTGCGGAGCGGTGGCCCAGCGTGGCGCAGGCCACGGCATCTGGCAACGGCACAAATAAAAAGCCCCGCTGACCAGGGGGAGGTCAACGGGGCCGGGGAACGGGCACTTGGGGAGGAGTCCCCGTTCCGAGATCTGCTCCAGGGGATGGGAGAGATCCACAACAGGCGTTGCGCCTGTCGAGAGTTATAGAAGCACTCCGAACACTAACGGTTCGTGAAGGGGCCCAATTTAATGAACTTCCATCAGGGCAACATTCATGATCGAGTCAGAAAGCTCCGACGGATGAACGAATTCACGTCGTTTTCGGCCTGAAATGCACTCAGTGGGCTTCGTCCCAGTTGTTGCCGATGCCGGTATCGACCACCAGCGGCACCCGCAGTTTGGCCGCTTGCGACATGCGCTCGACCACCTGCAAACGCAACTCCTCGACGAAACTGCTTTCGGTTTCGAACACCAGTTCATCGTGCACCTGCAGGATCATCCGTGCCGGTGCGCCGCTGTCCCGCAGCCACTGGTCCACGTCCACCATCGCGCGCTTGATGATGTCGGCGGCGGTGCCCTGCATCGGCGCGTTGATCGCGGCGCGCTCGGCACCGGCGCGCAGGCCCTGGTTACGTGCATGAATGTCGTTCAGGTACAGGCGGCGGCCGAACAGGGTTTCCACATAGCCCTGGTCGCGGGCCTGCTGGCGCATCCGCTCCATGAAATCACGCACGCCCGGGTAGCGGCTGAAGTACAGCGCCACGTAGTCCTGCGCCTGGCCACGGTCGATGCCCAGGTTGCGCGCCAGGCCGAAGGCGCTCATGCCGTACATCAGCCCGAAGTTGATCGCCTTGGCCGCGCGGCGCTCGTTCGGGGTCACTTCCTCCAGCGTGCGCCCGAACACCTCGGCGGCGGTGGCGCGGTGCACGTCGGCGCCCTGCTCGAAGGCACGCACCAGGCCCGGGTCCTCGGACAGATGGGCCATGATCCGCAGCTCGATCTGCGAATAGTCGGCCGCCAGCAGCTGGAAGCCCTCCGGCGCGATGAATGCGCGGCGGATACGGCGGCCATCCTCGGTGCGGATCGGGATGTTCTGCAGGTTCGGGTCTGACGAGGACAGGCGGCCGGTGGCGGCGCCGGACTGGTGGTAGCTGGTGTGCACGCGGCCGGTGTCCGGGTTGACCATCTCCGGCAGCTTGTCGGTGTAGGTGCTGCGCAGCTTGGCCAGGCCCCGGTAGTCCAGGATCACTCGCGGCAGCTCGTGCTGGTCGGCGATCGCCTCCAGCGCCTCTTCATTGGTGCTGGGCTGGCCCTTCGGGGTCTTCACCACCGCCGGCAGCTTCAGCTCATCGAACAGCACCGCCTGCAGCTGCTTGGGCGAATCCAGGTTGAAGCTGCGTCCAGCCAGCTCGGTGGCCTTCTGCTGCGCGGCCAGCATGCGCGAGGACAGGTCCTGGCTCTGCCGGCGCAGCTCGACGGTATCGATCCGCACGCCATTGGCTTCGATGCTCGTCAGCACCGGCACCAGCGGCATCTCGATGTCACGGTACACGCTGTCCAGCGCCGGTTCGGCCAGCAGCTGCGGCTGCAGCGCGCGGTGCAGACGCAGGGTGATGTCGGCGTCCTCGGCCGCATAGCGGCTGGCTTCGTCGATGCCCACCTGCGAGAACGGAATCTGCTTGGCGCCCTTGCCGGCCACGTCCTCGAACTTGATGGTGTTGTAGCCCAGGTAACGCAGGGCCAGCGAATCCATGTCGTGGCGGGTGGCGGTGGAGTTGAGCACGAAGCTCTCGAGCATGGTGTCGTCGTGGTAGCCCTGCACCTCCACGCCGTGGCGGCGCAGCACATGCAGGTCGTACTTGCCATGCTGGCCCAGCTTTTTCTTTGCCGGGTCCTGCAGCACCGGGCGCAGCGCATCCAGCACCTGCTGCATCGGCAGCTGCGCCGGCGCGCCCGGGTAATCGTGGCCGACCGGAATATAGGCGGCCTTGCCCGGCTCGACCGCCAGGCTGATGCCCACCAGGCGCGCACGCATCGCGTCCAGCGCATCGGTTTCGGTATCGAAGCTGATCAGGTCCGCCTGCTGCAGGCGCTCCACCCAAGCCAGCAGCTGCTCTGCGGTCAACACGGTCTCGTATTCACCCGGCGCGGCCAGCGCCGGATCCAGCGTGCCGGCGGCCGGTGCCTCGGCGCTGCCACGGGCGAAGCCGGCGGCGGTGCCACGCAGGCTCGGCGTTGCTTCGCTGGCGGCCGTCGGCGCCGGCAGCGGTGCACCCAGCTCCTTCAGCGCCTGGGTGAAGCCGTAGCGCGCATACAGCTCGGTCAGCTCCGGCACGTCCTGCTCGCGCAGGGCCAGCGTGGTCGGGCTGGCGTCCAGCTCCACGTCGGTGCGGATGGTCACCAGCTCGCGGTTCAGCGGCAGGCGCTCCAGCGCGGCGCGCAGGTTCTCGCCGATCTTGCCCTTCATGGTCGGCGCGGCCGCCATCACCCCGTCCAGGTGCTGGTACTCGGCCAGCCACTTGGCGGCGGTCTTCGGCCCGCATTTCTCCACGCCCGGCACGTTATCGACGGTGTCGCCCATCAGCGCCAGCAGGTCGATGATCTGGTCGGCGCGCACGCCGAACTTCTCCATCACTGCGGCATCGGAATCCATGCGGCTGCCGGTCATGGTGTTGACCAGTTCGATGCCCGGCCGCACCAGCTGGGCAAAGTCCTTGTCGCCGGTGGAGATGGTCACCTTCAGGTCCTGCGCCACGCCCTGCAGGGCCAGCGTGCCGATCACATCGTCGGCTTCCACGCCGGGAATGCGCAGGATGCTGATGCCCAGCGCTTCAACGATGCGGCACATCGGTTCAACCTGGCTGCGCAGCTCGTCGGGCATCGGCGGGCGGTTGGCCTTGTACTGCTCGTACAGGTCATCGCGGAAGGTCTTGCCGGGCGCATCGACCACGAACGCCACGTAGGCCGGGCGCTCCTTCAGCGTCGAGCGCAGCATGTTGACCACGCCGAACAGCGCGCCGGTGGGTTCGCCCTGTGCATTGGACAGGGGCGGCAGCGCGTGGAACGCGCGGTACAGGTAACTGGACCCGTCGATCAGGACTAATCTGCTCATGGGTCGATTCTACGCGCCCGTGCCTGCACTGCGACGACACGGCACAGCCGCGGTGATGGGGCATAATCAAGGCTCTTTCCAGGCAAAGGCCCCCGCCGATGAAGACCCTGATGCTGGCTTCCCTGCTCCTGCTCGCTGGCTGCGCCAGCATGGGTGGCGCGGGCGCTCCCCCGGTGGACGTCAAGGGCGCGGATGTGTCCAAGCGCACCATGGACAACGGCGATGTCATCGAGGAATACCGCGTGTCCGGCCAGCTGCGCATGGTCAAGGTGACCCCGTCGCGCGGTGCCCCGTTCTATATGTACGACAAGAACGGCGATGGCCGTTTCGACAACGACAAGGACGGCGTGTCGCCGGTGTACTGGAAGCTGTACAGCTGGTGATGTGACCGGGGTCGGATCCCTGCGATTCAGTAGATCCACGCCATGCGTGGATGGGCCCCTGCCGGCCCCTACAAAAGATGACGCCGGCGCGCATCCTGCGGCCGGCGTCGGGTCCCCTCCCCGGGAACGCTTGTATCAGCGGATGACCAGCACCGGCAGCGTGCTGCGTGCCAGCACTTCAGCGGTCTGGCTGCCCAGCAGCACACGGGTCACGCCACGGCGGCCATGCGAGGTCATCACGATCAGGTCGCTGTTGCGCTCACCCGCCGTCTCAATGATGCCGTCGGCCGCGTAGCGGTCCAGTACGTGCACCGGGTTGGCGGTAATGCCCTGCTCGGCGGCCTTGGCCAGCGCCGGCTGCAGCACCTTCTGCGCACCTTCCTCGCGGTCGGCCTTGTATTCAGGGCTGTTCATGTAGCCCACGCTCCAGCCCATGGCGTCGTACATGCCGACGGCCCACGGCTCGGAAACGGTCACGATATCGACCTCGGCGTTGAGGTCCTTGGCCAGCTCCAGACCCTTGGCCAGGCCCTTGTCGGCCAGCTCGGATCCGTCGGTGGCAATCAGGATGCGCTTGTACATGGTGGGGCTCCGTGGCGGTCTGCCAGATGGGAACAACACCATTGCACACCGGATGTGCAGGGCGCGCCTTGAGCAGGATCAATCCGGCGCGGCGCAGCGGCGTGTGCGCATCGCCAGCTTGCGTACCCGGACACTGCAGCGCAAGCTGGGTGGGCGGCGGCGCGCCGCCTTGGGAGAACCCGCATGCAGGACCGCAAGCCGACATCACGAAGCCCCCTCAGGATCATCCTGTGGAGCCTCATTGCCGCCTTCGTGCTGTTCTGCGGCGGCTATTACCTGGGCAAGGATCTGGCCCAGCGCGACAACGCCAGGCAGTCAGCCGGCCGATAGCCTGCTGCCGTAGAGTCGAGCTTGCTCGACTGCCTCTGCTCATAAATGGCAGTCGAGCAAGCTCGCCCTCGCGCGCCGCGCTTCCCCCCCCGCCCCCCCCGCCGCCCCCCCCCCCCCCCCCCCGCCCCCCCCCCCCCGACTCTACGGCGCCCCTATCTTCAGGCGATCTGCACCACGCGTGCGTTCTGGCACAGCGGATAACTGGCCACGAATTCGGCAATCGCATCACGCATCGCTTCGAACGATTCGCCGTACATGTACAGCGCGGTCTCGGTCGGGCCCTGCCACCAGCTACAGATCTCGCCCAGGCCGTCGATGTTCTCCGACAGCTGTTCGAACACGTGGTTGGAATCGCACTGCTCGTAGACCTCGTCCGGCAGGGTCAGGCCATCCAGGTAGATGCCCAGGCCTTCGGTCACGCCGAAGCCTCGATCAGCCTCGCCCGCCCCCTGCAGTTGCGAACCCTTCGGCGCGCCCAGCTGTTCCAGCAGGTCGATCAGCTTCGGCACGCCTGCAGCGTCCACCAGCGCCACTTCGATGTCGCCGTATTCGACCTCGCCGAGGTCGGACATCGCGGTGCCGCCGCCGGTCAGCTCGCCCACCTGGGCCGCCTGCAGCAGCGCATCGAGCGGATCCTCGAACAGTTCGTGGCGATGCTCGGGCTGCAGCTTGGCGTTCAACTTCACGGTGACGTGCAGCGTGGGTTCGGTCATCGGGGCGTTCCTGGAAGATGTCAGGCCCCATTGTAGAGTCGAAGGTAGCGGCAGGAGCCGCTGCCAACGTCGCTTGCGACGGCCCGAAGGGTGCCGGTCAGGACGACCGGCATAGCTTGCTCGACTGCCTTTGTAGAGTCGAGCCGTGCTCGACTGCCTTTCCCACCAGAAGCAGCCGAGCATGGGCTCGGCTCTACAACAGCCCGTCAACGCAGGAACGGCGTCACCTTGCGCTTGAGCAACTCCACCAGCACCGGGTCCATGTAGTCGTAGTCGTCCGGGATATCCAGGCAGATCACCCGCTTGCCCTTCAGCCATGCTTTGTAGCGGCTGGACAGCCGATTGCGGTGGGCGCGCTCCATCACGAACACCAGGTCCGCCCACTGCAGCAGCTCGGGGCTGAGCACTTCTTCGGCGTCGGCCAGCAGCCCGGCCGAAGCGGTTTCGATGCCCGGCCAGTCGGCGAATACCTGCTCGGCCGTCGGGCTGCGCAGGCGGTTCTGGCTGCAGAGGAAGAGCACGTTGCGGGTCATGGCCGCAGCCTAATCGGGGTCGGATCCCTTTTCCAACGGGAAAGGGCTCTGACCCCAACCACGTGCATTCCGCGATGGGGTCAGAGCCCTCCCAGCGGGAGGGATCCGACCCCTCGACGGTGATCAGATCACCGTCAGGTTGGCGTAGGCCATCACCAGCCACTTGCTGCCGGCGTCGGCGAACTCGACCTGCACGCGGGCGTGGGCGCCGTTGCCTTCGTAGTCGGTCACCATGCCTTCGCCGAACTTGGGATGGGTGACCAGCGTGCCGAGCTTCAGCGGCGGCGCCTCGATCGAGGCATGGCCCATCACCCGGCTGGCGCCCATCGAGGCCGGCCTTGAGACCTGCACCTTCGGGCGCACTTCGTGCAGCAGCTCGCGCGGAATCTCGCGCAGGAAGCGCGACGGCAGGCTGTAGTTGTCCTGGCCGTGGATGCGGCGCGATTCGGCGTAGCTCAGCACCAGTTTCTGGCGCGCGCGGGTGATGCCGACGTAGGCCAGGCGGCGCTCTTCTTCCAGCCGCCCGCTTTCCTCCAGCGAACGTGCGCTGGGGAACAGGCCTTCTTCCAGGCCGGCCAGGAACACCAGCGGGAACTCCAGGCCCTTGGCCGAGTGCAGGGTCATCAGCTGCACGCCGTCCTCGCCCGCCTGCGCCTGGCCCTCACCGGCCTCCAGCGCGGCATAGGCCAGGAACGCGACCAGCTCGTCCATGTCCTCGCCCACTTCCTCGATGTCATCGGCACGGCGCACGAAGCGAGAGGCCACCGAGACCAGTTCGTCGAGGTTGTCGGTGCGCGATTCCGAGTCCAGCGCGTTGCGGCTTTCCTTGCTCCAGTGCTCGCGCAGCTGCGAGCGGGCCAGCACGTGGTCCACGCGCTCGGCCAGGGTCATGTGCAGGGTCTGCGCCTGCAGCTCGTTGACCAGCACCAGGAAGCCGGCCAGTGCATTGCGCGCACGTGCGGCCAGCGCGCTGCCCTGGGTGACCAGCATGGTCGCTTCCCACAGCGAAATACCCTGCGCGCGCGCCTCGCGGCGCACTTCGTCCAGCGTGCGATCGCCGATGCCACGGGTGGGCGTGTTGACCGCGCGCTCGAAGGCGGCGTCATCGTTGCGGTTGGACAGCAGGCGCAGGTAGGCCAGCGCATCCTTGATTTCGGCACGCTCGAAGAAGCGCATGCCGCCGTACACGCGGTACGGCACCTGTTCGCTCAGCAGGGCCTCTTCCAGCGCGCGCGACTGCGCGTTGCTGCGGTAGAGCACGGCCACTTCGGTATAGCTGCCACCGTCACGCACCCACTGGCGCGCGCGCTCGACGATGTAGCGCGCCTCATCCATCTCGTTGTAGGCGGCGTACAGGTCGATCGGCTCGCCGTCGCCGCTGTCGGTCCACAGCTGCTTGCCGATGCGGTCGGGGTTGTGCGCGATCACCGCATTGGCGGCGCCGAGGATGTTGGCGGTGGAGCGGTAGTTCTGTTCCAGGCGGATGGTCTGCGCGCCCGGGAAATCGCGCAGGAAGCCCTGCACGTTCTCGACCTTGGCACCGCGCCAGCCGTAGATGGCCTGGTCATCGTCGCCGACCACGAACACGTGGCCGGAATCGCCGGCCAGCACGCGCACGAAGGCGTACTGGATGGCATTGGTGTCCTGGAACTCGTCTACCAGGATCTCGCGGAAGCGCGCGCGGTAGTGCGACAGCAACGCCGGGTTGTCGCGCAGCAGCTCATGCGCGCGCAGCAGCAGCTCGGCGAAGTCGACCAGGCCGGCGCGGTCGCAGCGTGCCTGGTACTCGATGTAGGCCTGGCGCATGGTTTCCAGCCAGGCATCGTGCGGCTCGGGCTGGATGTGCTGCGGGCGGCGGCCTTCGTCCTTCTGCGCGTTGATCCACCACGCGATCTGCTTGGCCGGGTACTTGCCGTCGTCCAGTTCCAGCGCCTGCACCACGCGCTTGACCAGCCGCAGCTGGTCGTCCGAATCCATGACCTGGAAGCCTTCGGGCAGCTTCGCGTCCTGCCAGTGCAGGCGCAGCAGGCGGTTGGCCAGGCCGTGGAAGGTGCCGATCCACATGCCACGGCTGCCATTGGGCAGCTGTGCGTCGATGCGGTGGCGCATTTCGCCGGCCGCCTTGTTGGTGAAGGTCACCGCGAAAATGCCGTGGGTCGGCACGCCATCGACTTCATGCAGCCAGGCGATGCGGTGGGTGAGTACGCGGGTCTTGCCGGAACCGGCACCGGCCAGCACCAAGTGGTGGCCGGGGGGAGCGGAGACGGCTTCGCGCTGGGCCGGGTTCAGGCCATCAAGCAGGTGGGAGACATCCATGCCCCCATTTTACGGCATCGCCGTCGCGGCTCCTGCGACCACCTGGGTTGCCAGTGCCTGCGCCTGCTGACGCAGTTCAGGCACCGCCAGGCTTTCCCACAGGCTGCCGATGCGCAGGCTGCCGAGCACGCCCAGCCGTGCCTGCGGCTGGCCACCGGCGGCACACAGGCGATCGCCCGGCACCGTGCTGTCCAACCCCAGTCCATGCGGGCCGGGGCGTGCCAGCCCATCAGCCTGCAGCTGCTGCAGCAACGGATTGCGCAGTGCGCTGGCGCGGGTCTCCACGCCGGTGGCGTTGATCACCCCGCCGATCATCCACTGCTGTTCATTGCCCGAGGCATCGCGGCCGGACAGCTGCAGCGCATTGCCGTCGCGCCAGACGCGTTGCAGGCGGGACCGGTGGATACGCAGCTGGCCGCTGTCCTGCAGCGCCTGCAACTGCGCATCCACTTCTTCGGCGATGCGGTGGCGATGCACGTCCCAGTAGCGCACCACATGGCGCAGGAAGCGGCGCTGGTCGGCCTCTTCGAGGCTGCACCACAGCGCCTGCCCGTGCGGACGGATGCGGTCCATCACGCCCTGCCACGGCAGGCCGTCGGCCTGTGACTGGCGTGCGAACCCGCGCAACGCGCGCAGGCGCTGGCGCAGGTTCATCGGCAGCAGCGTGGCCGGATCGAACGTGGGCAGGCCACCATGCGCGTGCGGCAACGGCAGCAGGCCATGGCGCGAGATCACGTGCAGCGGTCCGGTGTGGCCGGCGGCGACCAGCGCCAGCACGGTGTCGGCCATGCTCAGGCCGGAGCCGACAATGGCTACAGCCTGTTCGCCGGCCAGGGTGCGTACGCCGTCGTAGTCCCAGGCCTCGATCACATCATCGGCAGGCAGCGCCTCGGCACCGGCCACCGGCAGCGGGCGCATGCTGTTGCCGGTGGCGAGCACCGCCTGCGCGGCGTGCAGCGTGTGGCCATCGCCCAGCTGCAGCCGGTAACCGTGGTCATCCGGCTGCAGGCCCAGCACCGGCTGCGCGATCACCTGCAGCTGCGCCGGGCTGGCTGTGGCGGCGTCCTGCAGGCGCTGTTGCAGGTAGGCCGCGAAGTAGTGGCGGCACACGTAACGCTCGCCCAGCACCTCGCGCGCCTCGCCCGGGTAGGCGTTGGCGGCCATCAGGTAGTCGAGGAAATCGCCGGGCTGGTCGGCAAACGCACTCATCTTCGCCGCCGGCACGTTCAGCAGATGCTCCGGCCACGGCGTGGCATAGGCGATGCCCTGCGCCAGCTGCGAGGCGGGTTCGAAAATGGCCAGCGCCAGCGGCGCCTTGGCCTGGCGCAGTACCTGGATCGCCACCAGCACCCCGGCCGCACCACCACCGATGATTGCCAGGTCCAGTTCGCCATTACGCGGTGAATCAGTCATGTGCCGATTGTAGGCCATCGGCGATGACAGGCCGGATTGCCGAAGCGGGCGGCCGGCATTGCCTTACATCAACGCATCGGCCAGCCGTGCGATGCCTTCGCGGCTGCGCCGCCACGTGGGGCGGCTGCGCCACTGCTGCAGATCCAGCTGCCGCGACTCACGCAGATAGCCATCCTCGATCTCGCACAACTGCTGCACCAGCGCGCGGTCGTAGCAGATCAGGCCGATCTCGGCATTCAGCGCGAACGAGCGGATATCCATGTTGATCGAGCCGAGCACGGCGATGTCCTCGTCCACGCTCATGTGCTTGGCGTGCAGGAACTGCGGTTCGTACAGGGCGATGCGCACGCCACAGCGCAGCAGCTCGTCGTAGTACGCCTCCTGCGCCCACGAGGTCAGCCGCTGGTTGTTGCTGGCCGACAGGATCAGCTGCACCTGCACGCCGGACAACGCCGCAATGCGCAGCGCGCTCAACGTGGCTTCGTCCGGCACGAAGTACGGCGTGACCATCACCAGCCGCCGCCGCGCCAGGTGGATCAGCGCGGCCACCGCATCGCGTGCGTTGCTGTACGGATAGGCCGGGCCACTGGGCAGCAGCTGGGTGGCGATGTCATCGCTGCACTCGGGCACATCGGCAATCACGTCCAGGCGCTGGCCGGTTTCCATGTACCAGTCGCTGGCGAACACCGCTTCCAGATGCGCCACCGCCGGGCCACGCACGCGCGCCACCAGTTCGCGGTTCGGGTGGCCGGGCACGAACTGCGGGCCCGCCAGGTTCTGCGAACCGACGTAGGCCACTTCGTTGTCGATCACCGCGATCTTGCGGTGGTTGCGCAGGTCCATGCGCCCGCTGCGGCGCCAGCGCAGGCCACCGGGCAGCATCGCGCGCACTTCGATGTCGCGCGCTTCCAGGCGCTTGCGATAGGCGCGCAGGCCGCGCTTGGCACCCACTGCGTCGAGCAGCACGCGGCATTGCACACCACGCGCCGCTGCGCGCTGCAGTGCCTCGACCACCGCCTCGCCCACCGCGTCGTCAAACATCAGGTAGTACAGCAGGTGCACGCGGTCTTCAGCCTGGTCGATGTCGGCGATCAGCGTGTGCAGCGATTCGTCGTAGTCGGTCAGCAGGTCCACCGCGTTGCCGTGCACCGGCATGAAGTCGCCCTGGCGCTGCACCAGCGGCACGATCTCGGCGCAGGCAGTGTCCGGCTGCGGGGTCCAGCGCAGGCGATGCTGCAGCGCCTGTTCCTCGCGTATGACCTGCGAGGCCTCGGCCTGGCGGCGGATGCGCTCGCGCGACAGCCACGGGTGGCCGAACAGCAGGTACAGCGGCAGGCCCAGCAGCGGCACGAAGCCGACCAGCAGCAGCCAGCTGCGCGCCGCCCCCGGCGTGGTGCGGGTGGGGATCCAGCACAGCGCGACCAGCCGGATCAGCCAGTCGATCAGCAGCAGGTAGGAACCCAGCAACCACTCGAACAGCATCGCGTCGCCCGTCGGGAGGTGATGGGCCATTCTGCCCAGCGGGGTGTGTAGAGTCGAGCCGCGCTCGACTGCTTTGAAGCCGTGTGCCAACCAAGGTTGGCACCTACCGGGTGGGGGGACGGCGTGCCAACCAAGGTTGGCACCTACCGGGTGAAGGGACAGCGTGTCGACCAAGGTCGACACCTACCGGGGGCGGGACAAGTTGCCAACCAAGGTTGGCACCCACCCTCTGGATGCCAGGCATGAAAAAACCCGCCACTAGGGCGGGTTTCTTCGCGGGGATCAGCAATCCTTGCGGATTACTTGATCTTGCCTTCCTTGTACGGGACGTGCTTGCGCACGACCGGATCGTACTTGGAGAATTCCATCTTCCCCGGGGTGTTCTTCTTGTTCTTGTCGGTCGTGTAGAAGTGACCGGTACCAGCGGTCGAAATCATACGGACCTTATCGCGCTTGCCTGCCATGATCGTCTACTCCTCAGACCTTTTCGCCGCGCGCACGCAGCTCAGCCAGAACGGAATCGATGCCGTTCTTGTCGATGGTGCGCAGTGCATGCGCGGAAACACGAAGCTTCACCCAGCGGTTTTCGCTGGCAACCCAGAAGCGGCGCTCGTGCAGATTCGGCAGGAAACGACGACGGGTCTTGTTGTTGGCGTGCGAGACGTTGTTACCCGTCTGCACTCGCTTGCCGGAAACCTGGCATACGCGGGACATTGCGCACCTCGATAGTAAGTTGTGTCAGCCCGTAGCCCGGGAGACGGCGGCCTCGATGGTTGCCCACCACACGTCAAGAGAATCAAAGGGTTACGCTGGCGTTGGGCGGCCGGGGACGTGCTCCCGGAGGCGCCGCCCGGTAGAAAACCGGACACAGCGAGCCGCGCATTATGCACGGGTTCAAGCACTTGCGCAAGTTACCCACAGGCTGGGGCTGAATGCGACGGTCGCTCCCTGTAGAACCAGCTCAACGCAGATGCGGAATCACCTGGGCCAGCAGGTGCGCATCCTTCAATGCGCCATGCAGGCCCCGGTTCCCGGGAATGCGAAGGCGCTGCAGCACATCATCCAGCTTATTGCCTTGGCCCGGCCAGCGCCCGCGCGCCAGCTTCAGGCTGCAGGTGATGCGGCAATGCTGGGCCAGCGTGCCGGGGATGCCAGCCAGGCGCAGCTCGTTGTCCAGGAAACCCACGTCGAAGGTGGCGTTGTGCGCGACCATCTCGCTGCCACGCAGGAACTCCAGCAGCTCGGCGGCCTTGCTGGAGAACAGTGGCTTGCCCACCAGCATCGCGTCGCTGATGCCGTGCACGCGCTGCGCGCCCCAGTCCACCTTGCGCTGCGGCTGCAGGTAGGTGTGGAACTGGCGGCCGGTGAGCTGGCCATCGATCAGTTCGACGGCACCGATTTCGATCACCCGGTGCCCCAGGCGGTGGGAGATGCCGGTGGTTTCGGTATCCAGTGCGACGATGCGGCTCATCAGGGTGTGCGTTCTCCAGTACGTGCAGCCGGATTTTCGCACGCGACCGATGCACTCACCCCAACGCTTCCACCACCCAATCAATGAACACCCGCAGTCGCTGGCTCATGTGCCGGTTCGGCGGGAACATCACATGCATCGGCATGGGTGGCAGCTGCCAGTCCTGCAGCACCGGCAGCAGCTCGCCACGCGCCACGTGCGGTTCGGCCATGTAGCTGGGCAACGCGACCACGCCCAGCCCCGCCAACGCCGCGGCCAGATAGGCGTTGCCGTCGTCGAAGCCGACCGCATAGCGGCCCTGCACCTCGATGCGCTCATCGCCGCGCTGGGCGCTGAACACGCGGGCCCGGCCACTGCGCGGGCTGAGGAAGCCGACCATGTGGTGATCGGGCCCTTCCAGCGCGCGCGGGTCGGCAGGCAACCCGAAACGCTGCACATAGCCCGGGCTGGCGTGGAAGCCGATCGGCAGCGCAGCAAGCGGCCGCGCCACCAGCGCCGGGTCGGCTGGAGTGCCACCACGGATCACGCAATCGACGTTGTCGGCGATGACGTCGACCTCGCGGTCACTCACGCCGATGTCCAACTGGATCTCCGGGTAGCGCGCCTGGAAATCCGGCAGCGCCGGAACCAGCCGCAGCCGCGCGTAAGGTCCAGGCACGTCCACACGAAGGCGGCCACGCGGTTGGGTAGCGGCGTCGCCGAGACCTCCTTCCACCTCTTCCAGCTCGGCCAGCAGGCGGGCGATGCGCGGGTAGTAGGCCGCGCCATCGGCGGTGACGCTGACCCGGCGCGTGGTGCGGTTGAGCAACCGCAGCCGCAGGTGCGCCTCCAGCTGCTGCACCAGCTGGGTGGCCGTGGTGCGGCTGATCTGCAGGGTCTGCGCGGCGCGGGTGAAGCTGCCGGTTTCCACTACCCGGGCAAAGGCCCGCATCGCCTCGAAACGGTCCATGGCTGGCCATGATTGTTTGGAATTGGCAATCAATCTAGGCCGATCATCGCGGTTTATCCAGACAGCGCTGGCGGGGAGGATGGCGTTCTTTCCCACGGGTTCCTTCCCATGTCACAGCGCGATGTCGTTTTCCCCGCCGGCCGCCAGGCCCTGTACGAGCGCAACCGCTACTCGCCAGCGATCCGATCCAACGGCTTCCTGTTCGTTTCCGGCCAGGTCGGCAGCCGCGAGGACGGCTCGCCCGAACCGGATTTCGAAGCCCAGGTGCGCCGCGCCTTCGAGAATCTCAACGCGGTGCTGGCTGCCGCCGGCTGCAGCTTCGATGACGTGGTCGACGTGACCGTGTTCCTGGTCGACCCCGAGAAGAACTTCGAGAAGGCCTGGGCGATCGTGCCCGAGTACTGGGGCGAGGCGCCGCACCCGACCCTGACCGGCATCGGCGTGACCTGGCTGTACGGATTCCAGTTCGAGATCAAGGTGATCGCGAAGCTGCCGTGATACGGGTAGTGCCGGCCGCTGGCCGGCAATGTGTCGGAGGTCGAAAAGCGTGTCGACCAAGGTCGACACCTACCAGGGCAGTCGGCGTGACCTGGCTGTACGGGTTCCAGTTCGAGATCAAGGTGATCGCGAAGCTGCCGTGATACGGGTAGTGCCGGCCGCTGGCCGGCAATGTGTCGGAGGTCGAAAAGCGTGTCGACCAAGGTCGACACCTACCAGGGCAGTCGGCATGACCTGGCTGTAGGGGTTCCAGTTCGAGATCAAGGTGATCGCGAAGCTGCCTGCAGACCGGTAGTGCCGGCCGCTGGCCGGCAACAACGTGTCGGGTTCGAAAAGCGTGTCGACCAAGGTCGACACCCACCAGGGCAGGAGGTCGGCACCTGCCAGAGCTGGCGTGCCCGGCCCACCTGAACGGGAGGTTCCGACGAATTCCCGAGGTGGCCATTGATATTGTATCCGGCGAAAACCGCTTGCTAGCCTCCCTTCCATGCGCCGGATCACCCGCCAACTGCGTACGTACCTGATGATGCTGCTGATGGCGGCATTCGTGGTCGTGCCGGTGGCCGACGCACTGGTGTGTGCGGTGGAACCGCATGCCAGCAGCGCCCATGTCGAATCCCTCGCGGACGACGCAGGCGGTGACAGCGACAGCGACAGCGACAGCAAGCACACGGGTGCCTGCACGCATAACCACTGCCACCACTCCACGCTGAGCCTGCCGGCGAACGATTTCGCCGCTTTCGGTACGCCGCTGCCGGCGCGCTGGATGAATGCCGGCGACGTGGCGACCTATGCGGTCGCCCAGGATGAATTGACGCGTCCCCCCCGGGCGTGAGTTGAGCGCGTCCCGCGATTGCGGGCTCCCGTTTCACTCACAACCGGAATCCCCCTATGTCGATCCTGACACCTCGGTCGCCGCGCGCGGCCGGGCTGGTCGTCGCCGTGTTGCTGGGCCTGGCCCCGGCGACATCGGTGATGGCGCAAGCCGCCCCTTCCTACGACACCCTGCTTGAACGCCTGGACCAGCTGCCCGGTACCCGTGTGGGTACGGCACTGGCCGAGGCCGCCGATGCGCGTGCCGACCAGGCCCGTGCGTTGCCCAATCCTTCCCTCTCCTACTCCGCCGAAAACGCCTGGGGCACCGGCTCCTATGGCGGCATGGGCAAGGCCGATACCGTGCTCACCCTGTCCCAGCCGCTGGAGGTCTGGGGCCAGCGTGGCGCGCGTGTCCGTGCCGCCCGCGCCGAGGCACAGGCCGCCTACCTGCGTGGTGCCCAAAGCCGCAGCGACGTGGCCAGCCAGCTGGCGGTGGTCTATGCACAGGCGGAAAGTGCACTGCGCCGCTACAGCCTGGCCGAAGAGGCACTGACCCTCACCCGCGACGACGCCAACGCCGTCAACGCGATGGTCAAGCAGGGCCGCGAGCCGCAGCTGCGTGCGGTGCAGGCGCAGAGCGAGGTGGCCAACGCCAGCGCTGCGCTGGATGAGGCACAGGCCTTCCGCGACGCCGCGCTGGCCCGCCTGGCTGGCGCCGCGCTGCTGGATGCACCGGTGCAGTCGATCGACAACAGCCTGCTCGACCGTGCCCCGCCGCTGCCGCGTGGCGCCACCGACGTGGCGCTGGCGGTGCGCATCGCCGAAGCCGAAGCCGATGCGGCCGGCAAGCTGGTCGACGTGGAGCGCAAGCGCGCCCTGCCCGATCTGAGCGTCACCGCCGCACAGACCCGCTTCCGCGAAGGCGGCGAGCGTGCCTACAACCTCGGGGTCAGCCTCAGCATCCCGCTGTTCGACCGCAACCGCGGGGGCATCCGCGCCGCCAATGCCGACCAGCGCGCGGCCGAGGCCCGCCTGGACCAGCAGCGCCGCGACAGCGAGGCAGCACGTCTCTCCGCCGTAGCCGGACTGAAAGCCGCCGGAAGCCGGACCCGCGCAGCCGATGAAAGCGTGGTCGCCGCCGAAGAGGCGTATCGCCTGGCCCGCATCGGCTTTGATGCCGGACGCATCTCGCAGCTGGAACTGCGCAGCACGCGCAGCGCCCTCATCGCCGCCCGCGGCACCGCCGTGGATGCGCGCCTGTCGCGCGTCGGCGCCGAAATCGATCTTGCCCGCCTTGAGGGGCGCGCACCTTTTGTGGAGGCCAAATGACTCTCTCCCGTACTTTCCCGCTGATCGGCGGCGTGCTGCTGACCATGCTGCTGGCCGGCTGCGCTGGCAACGCGCAGACGCCTGCCAATGAAGACCCCGCTGCGGCCAAGGCCGGCACCGACGATGGCCACGGCCATGCCGCCGACAGCAAGGAGGCCAAGGCGGAAACCGCGAAAGCCCCCGCCGACGCCGATGAAGGCGTGGTGCAGCTGACCCAGGAACAGATCAAGGCCTCCGGTATCGAAGTGGTCGCGATCGGTCGCGGTGGCGGTGGCTCGACCCGGCTGTCCGGCAGGGTCGAGCCCACCGTGGGCGCCCGCGCTTCGGTTGCCTCCACGGTGACCGGCCGCGTCGAGCGCGTGCTGGTCGCGCCGGGCACGGCGGTGAAGCAGAACCAGGCACTGGCCATCGTGGTCAGTGGCGAGGCCGCGGTGTTCCGCGCCAATGCGCTGGCCGCCTCGGCCGAAGCAGAAGCCGCGCGCCTGGCCTATGGCCGCGACAAGGCGCTGGTCGACCAGGGCGTGGTCGCCCGCCAGGAAATGGAAACCTCGCGCGCACGTTCGCTGGCGGCACAGGCCCAGGCCGCCGCCGCGCAGGCCCAAGCCGCCGCCAACGGTTCGCCGGACAGCAGCGGTCGCGTGCGCATCACCAGCCCGGTAGCCGGCATCGTCGGCAACGTGCAGGTCACCCCGGGTGGCGTGGTCGCCGCCGGCAGCGCGGTGGCCGACGTCGCCGACCCGACGATGAACGAGCTGGTGTTCACCGCACCGCCGGCGCTGGCCGCGCAGGTCACGCCGGGCATGAAGCTGGAAGTGAGCGTGCCGGGTGGCAGCTTCACCGCCACCGTCACCGGGTCGGCCGCCGATGTCCGCCAGCAGGGCGGCGTCGCGGTGATCCGTGCCACGCCGGTGGATGCCGCGCTGCCGCCGGCCGGTTCGCCGGTATCGGCGGTGGTCGTCACCGAAGGCCAGGATGGCTCGCTCAGCGTGCCCGCCGATGCGGTGCAGAACGTCGATGGCAGCAGCGCGGTGTTCGTCGCCGTCGAAGGCGGCTTCAAGGCGCAGCCGGTGCTGGCTGGCCGTCGTGCTGGTGACCGTATCGAGATCCTCGGTGGGCTGACCGGCAACGAGCGCATCGTCGGTGCCAACGCCTTCCTGCTCAAGGCCGAGCTGGCCAAGGGCGAAGCCGAGCACGGCCACTGAGGAGGCGACCATGTTCAAGCTGATCATTGAAACAGCGGTTCGGCACCGCTGGCTGGTGGTGTTCATGGCGGCGCTGATCGCTGCCGTGGGCCTGTTCCAGCTGGGCAAGCTGCCGATCGACGCGGTGCCGGACATCACCAACCGCCAGGTGCAGATCAACACGGTGGCACCTGCACTGACCCCGGAGCAGATCGAACGGCAGGTGACCTACCCGCTGGAAACCGCGCTGGCCGGCATTCCCGGCCTGACAACCACGCGTTCGCTGTCGCGCAATGGCTTCTCGCAGGTCACCGCGATCTTCACTGATGCGACCGACATCTACTTCGCCCGCCAGCAGGTGGCCGAACGCATGCGCGAGGCATCGGAAGACCTGCCCGATGGCGCGTCGCCGATGCTGTCGCCGGTCACCACCGGCCTCGGCGAGGTACTGATGTGGACGGTGGACTTCACGGCGTTCGATCCGGCCAGGCTGGCCAAGCCCGGTGAAGCGGGTTGGCAGGCCGGCGAGGTCTACCGCACGCCGGAAGGCAACCTGCTTCGCACGCCGGAAGAACGTGCCACCTACCTGCGCACCGTGCAGGACTGGATCATCGCGCCGCAGATGCGTTCCAGCCCGGGGCTGGCCGGCGTCGATACGGTCGGCGGCTACGTCAAGGAATACGGCGTGCATCCGGACAGTGCCAAGCTGGCCGCGCACGGCCTCGGCCTGGCCGACCTGGTCACTGCCCTGCAGCGTTCCAACGTACAGGCCGGTGCCGGTTTCGTGCAGCGTGCCGGCGAAGGCCTGGTGGTACGTGCTGACGGCCTGGCGCTGACCACCGACGATCTGGCACAGGCCCCGGTAACCACCCGCAATGGCGTGGTGGTACGCGTGGCCGATGTGGCCGACGTCGACCTGAGCCGCGCACCGCGCCTGGGTGCGGCCAGCCGCAACGGCCATGAAGCCGTGCTGGGTACCGCGCTGATGATCGCCGGCGGCAACAGCCGCACCGTGGCGCAGGCAGCTGCGGCGCGCCTGGAACAGGTGAACAAATCGCTGCCGGCCGACATCGTGGCGGCACCGGTGCTGGACCGCAGCGTGCTGGTCAATTCGACCATCAAGACCGTGGCCAAGAACCTCACCGAGGGTGCGCTGCTGGTGGTGGTGGTGCTGTTCCTGCTGCTGGGCAACCTGCGTGCAGCAACGATCACCGCGCTGGTCATTCCGCTGTCGTTCCTGTTTGCAGTGATCGGCATGAACCGCTTCGGCATCAGCGGCAACCTGATGAGCCTGGGTGCGCTGGACTTCGGCATCCTGGTGGACGGTGCGGTGATCGTGATCGAATCGACGCTGCTGATGCTGGGCCAGCGCCGCGCCGAACTGGGCCGTGCATTGACCGCGATGGAACGCCTGCGCGTGGCCGCCGATTCGGCGATGAAGATGGCGCGCCCTGCGGCCTTCGGGCAGCTGATCATCCTGCTGGTGTTCGCGCCGATCCTTACCCTGGAAGGCGTGGAGGGCAAGACGTTCCACCCGATGGCGGCCACGTTCATGCTGGCCCTGGTCGGTGCCTTCATATTCTCCTTCACCTTCGTGCCGGCGATGGCCGCACTGCTGGTGCGCGAGCCCAAGGTGAAGGACGGCGATACACATGCTGACGATGGCGAGCACGAAACCAAGCTGATCCGCGTGCTGCGTGCGCGCATCGAACCAGTGGTGCGCAAAGCCGTGGCGCATCCGCGCACGGTGCTGGCCGGTGCGGTGATGATGGTGGTGGTGGGTATCGGTTCGTTCTCGCTGCTGGGCCGCGAGTTCATGCCGACGCTGGACGAAGGCAACGTGGCGATGCAGGCCCTGCGCGTGCCGTCGACCTCGCTGGAGCAGTCGCTGGCAATGCAGCTGGCACTGGAAAAGGCGATTGCCAAACAGCCGGAAGTGGAAACCGTGTTCTCGCGCACCGGTACCGCAGAGGCGGCGATCGACCCGATGCCGACCAACATCTCCGACAGCGTGATCGTGCTCAAGCCACGCAAGGACTGGCCGGATCCGAAACTGGGCAAGGATGCACTGGTAGCACGCTTCGAAAAGCTGGCCGCGCAGCAGCTGGGCAACAGCTTCGAATTCAGCCAGCCGATCGAGCTGCGCTTCAACGAGCTGATTTCCGGCGTGCGTACCGACCTGGCGGTGATGATCTTCGGCGATGACTTCAGCCAGCTGCAGAAAGTGGCCGACCAGGTGGCGTTGAAGCTGCGTGCGGTGAACGGTGCGGCCGACGTGCGGGTGGAACAGATCTCCGGCCTGCCCACGCTCAATGTGGCCATCGACCACGTTGCGGCGGCGCAGTACGGCCTGACTGCCGCGGACGTGAGTGATGCGCTGTCCACCGGCATTGGTGGCACGGCGGCCGGCAAGATCTTCGAAGGTGATCGCCGCTTCAACGTGGTGGTGCGCCTGGACGATGCCTCGCGCAATGATCCGGACCAGCTGGCTTCGCTGCCGATCGCTACACCGTCGGGGCTGGTGATTCCGCTGTCGTCGGTCGCGCGCATCACGGTCAGCGAAGGACCGAACCAGATCAGCCGCAACAACGGCAGCCGCCGCGTGGTGGTGCAGGCCAACGTGCGTGGCCGCGATCTGGGCGGCTTCGTCGGCGAGGCACAGGCGGCGGTGGCTGATGTTGCGTTGCCGCCGGGCGCCTACCTGACCTGGGGTGGCCAGTTCGAGAACCTGCAGCGTGCGGAGAAGCGGCTGGCGACGGTGGTGCCGGTGGTGTTCCTGCTGATCGGCAGCCTGCTGTTCATGGCCCTGCGCAGCGGCAAGGAAGCCATTCTGGTGTTCAGCTGCGTGCCGTTGGCGCTGGTCGGCGGCATCCTCGCGCTGCTGCTGCGTGGCATGCCGTTCTCGGTGTCGGCGGCGGTCGGCTTCATCGCCGTCTCCGGCGTGGCCACCTTGAACGGCCTGGTGCTGATGCAGGCGATCCGCGAGCGCCTGGATGCCGGTGACCTGCCGCTGCAGGCGGCGATCAACGGTGCATCGAGCCGTATCCGCGCGGTGCTGACCACGGCGCTGGTGGCGATCGTCGGCTTCATTCCGATGGCGATCGCCAGCGGTTCCGGTGCGGAGGTGCAGAAGCCGCTGGCCACGGTGGTGATCGGTGGCCTGATCACCGCCACCGTGCTGACCCTGCTGGTGCTGCCGACCTTTGCAGCACGCGTGGCCAAGCCAAGGGCGGTGGGCTGAAAGACCACGGGGTCGGATCGTGCGATCCGACCCCGTTTTCCAATCAGGGGTAGTGGCGGGCGCGGGGCGGGGGGGGGGGGCGGTTGGGGGGGGGGGGGGGTGGGCGGCCGCGGCCGGGCCGAGCCGAGGCACGGGGGCCCGGGGCCGGCCCCCCTCACCCCTCGGGGGGGGGGGGCCGGGGGGCCCCCCCCCCCCCCCCCCCACTACCCTTGCACGGTCAGGCCTTCTTGCGTTCGGCGATGTAGGCCTGGATCTGCTGTTCCAGCACCGGCAGGGGCACCGAGCCCTGCTTGAGCAGGGTGTCGTGGAAGCCCTTGATGTCGAACTTGTCACCCAGCTCCTTCTCTGCCTGCGCACGCAGGCGCACGATGGCGATCTCCCCCAGCTTGTAGCTCAGGGCCTGGCCCGGCCAGGAAATGTAGCGGTCCACTTCGGTGGTCACTTCATGCTCGCTCAGCGCGGTGTGGTCACGCAGGTAGGCCAAGGCCTGCTCGCGGCTCCAGCCCTTGCTGTGCACGCCGGTGTCGATCACCAGGCGCGTGGCGCGCCACATCTCGTAGGTCAGGCGGCCGAAATCCTCATACGGGGTTTCGTAGATGCCCATTTCCACGCCCAGCTTCTCGCAGTACAGCGCCCAGCCTTCGCCATAAGCGGAAATATAGGCGTTGCGGCGGAACTCGGGCAGGTTCTTCTGCTCGGCGGCAATCGCACCCTGCAGTGCGTGACCCGGATCGGACTCGTGCAGGGTCAGCGCCGGCAGGTTGTACAGCGGGCGCGACGGCAGGTTGTAGGTGTTGAGCCAGTAGGTGCCCATGCCACCGCGGCCGGCGGTCCAGAACGGCGCGATGTCCGGCGGCACCGGCACGATGGTGAAGCGGGCGCGCGGCAGGGTCATGTACTTGCCGAGCTGACCGTCGGCCCGCTTGGAGATCCATGCGGCGCGCGACAGCAGCTCTTCCGGCGTCTTGGCATAGAACTGCGGATCGGTACGCAGGAAGGTCAGGAACTCGGCGAAGCTGCCCTTGAACTTCACCTGCTTGATGATGTCGTTCATTTCCTTCTGGATGCGTGCGACTTCATCCAGACCGATGCGATGGATCTCGTCCGGCGACAGGTCCAGCGTGGTGTACTCGTGGATCTGCTGCTTGTAGTACGCCTTGCCGCCCGGCATCGCTTCGGCGGCCAGCGTGGTGCGCGCCTGCGGCACGTATTCGTTGACGAAGAAGGTGCGCAGCTGCTGGAACGCCGGCACCACCTTGCCACTGATTGCTTCGCGCGCCTGCGCCTGCAGCCTGGCCTGCTCTGCGGCCGGAATGCTGTTGGGCAGCTTCTTGAACGGCGCGTACAGCGGCGACTCGGTGGGATCCATCAGCTCGGCGACGGTGGCGATGGACACCTCGCGGCCATCGAGCACGGCACGCGGCACGCTGAAGCCGCGCTTCAGGCCGGCGCGCATGTTTTCGGTCTGCTGGCCGAAGTAACGCGGCACATCGTTCAGGCGTGCGATGTAGTTCTGGTAGTCCTGCACGGTCTTCATCTCGCGCCGGGCCATGAAGGACAGGTTGGACCAGAACGAGGAGTCGGCGTTGAACGGCATCTCGTAGCCACGCAGGCGCACTTCTTCGGCCAGGTTGAACACCTGATCGCGGTAGATCGCGTAGTTGATCTGGTTGTCGGGCGAGAGCGTCTTCGGGTCGATCTTCTTCAGTGCAGCCAGGGTCTCGTCCCACACCTTCAGGCGCGCCTGCTGCGCGGCCGGGCCGACGTCGGGCATGCGGGTGGCGTTGGCTGGCGCGTCCTCGTCCTCGCTGGCCTCGCCGCCGCCCTCCTGGCGCCACTTCCATTCCTTCTCGTACAGCGCGCGGAAGGCGGCATCGGCGGGCGATTCGGTGGCCACGCTGGCCGGTGCGGCGGCGGCGGGCGGCGCGGCCAGGGCTACGGCAGGGGCGGACAGGGCGATCAGCAGGGCAACGGCAAGACGGGTTTTCACGAGCACAGGTTCCCGGGAAGGCAGACCCCGATGATGGCACCGCCCACGGCCCGTGGCATGGGACGAAGGTCCTGCCTGCGCCGCAGACCGGGGCCCCGGTAGCGGCCAACCTTGGTTGGCGCTGGATTTCCCCGTGTGCCAACCAAGGTTGGCAGCTACCAGGCACGGTAGCCAGGCAAGCAGTAGATCCACGCCATGCGTGGATGGGCCGGGCCCGGATACAGATATGCCGACCAAGGTCGGCAGCTACCGGATGAGGCCCCGAAGACCTAGTGGCTGGCCTTGTCCCGCTTCCAGCCCCGGTGCTTGATGTCCAGCTGCAGGCTGTACAGCGCGGTGAACGCCGGGAACAGGTTCTGCAGCACGCCCACCGAGTCCTGCTTGGCCGAGAACAGGAAGTAGCTCAGCGTCATCAGGCTGCCGACCACGCTCATGTACCAGAACAGGCGTGGGATCACCGGCTTGCCCGCACGCTTGGAGGCGATGAACTGGACCAGCCAGCGGCCCCCGAACATCAGCGCGCCGGTATAGCCGATCAGCTTCCAGCCGGTCACATGCAGACCGGTCCAGTACAGCCAGGTCAGCGGCTGGTCGAGCCAGTGCAGCTCCAGATCCATCAACGCTCCTCCACCGCGGTGCGCTTGCTGCGGGTGATCAGCCACGCCACGCCACGCAGGTCACGGATGCCGACCAGGGCGCGGCCGAGGTTGTTGTACTTGGAGACACCGGCGGTACGGTGGCGGTGGTTGACCGGCACGCTGGTGGTCTTCCAGCCGGCGCGCTGCATCAGCGCCGGCAGGTAGCGGTGCATATGGTCGAAATACGGCAGGTCGAGGAACGCGCTGCGCTCGAACAGCTTGATGCCGCAGCCGGTATCGGGCGTATCGTCGCGCAGCATGCGTGCACGGATGGCGTTGGCCCACTTGCTGGCCCAGCGCTTGCTGCCGCTGTCCTGGCGGTTGACCCGCCAGCCGGCGAACAGCTTCACCTGCGCCTCGGCCGCATCGCGCGCCGCCAGCAGCTTGGGAATGTCGGCCGGATCATTCTGCCCGTCGCCATCCAGGGTCGCGATCCACGGCGCACGTGCGTGCTTGACGCCGGTGCGCACGGCGGTGCTCTGCCCGCTCTGGTTCACATGGTGCAGCACCCGCAGTTCCGGGGTGGTGGCCTTCAGGCCCTGCAGCACTGCCAGGGTGTCATCGCGCGAGTGGTCATCGATGTAGACGATCTCGAACGGCAAGCGGCCACGCAGAGCAGCGGTGATTTCGGCAACCAGCGGGGCGACATTGTCGCGTTCGTTGAACACCGGGACGACAACGGAAAGCTCGGGTTGGCTCATAAGGCACTCGGCCAAAGGGGGACAAAGACCGCGCATTCTCCGAAGCCGAGGTTATCCGAAGATGAATCCGGCTGTGTGAGGATCCCTCCTCAGGCGCGGTCGCCAAAATACTCGCGGCACCACTGCACGACGGGGGGCAACCCAGCTTCGATCGGGGTCACCGCGTCGAAGCCGAATGCGTCATGGGCGCGCCGGGTATCCGCCATCGTGCGCACCATGTCGCCCGGCTGCATCGGCTTGTAGACCTTCTGCGCAGGGCGGCCGGCAGCCTGCTCGATCACGCTGATGAAGCGCTCCAGCTCGACCGGCGTATGGTTGCCGAGGTTGAACACCCGGTGCGGCACCGGACCATCGGCCGGATGCGCGAGCGCGCCGAGGATACCGGCCACGATGTCGGAGACATGTGTGAAGTCGCGCTGCATGCGGCCTTCGTTGAACACATCGATCGGCCGCCCGGCCAGCACCGCGCGCGAGAACAGCAGCGGCGCCATGTCCGGCCGGCCCCACGGGCCATACACGGTGAAGAAGCGCAGGCCGGTGGCATGCAGGCCGTACAGCTGCGCGTAGGTGTAGGCCATCAGCTCGTTGGCCGCCTTGGTCGCCGCATACAGCGAGCGCGGCTGGTCCACGCGCTGGTCCTCGGAGAACGGCGGCGTGGCCGAATCACCGTAGACCGAGCTGCTCGACGCATACACCAGATGCTGCACGCCACGGTGGCGGCACAGCTCGAGCATGTTGACGAAGCCGATCAGATTGCTGTCGACGTAGGCCTGCGGATTCTCCAGCGAATAGCGCACGCCGGCCTGTGCAGCCAGATGGATCACCGCGGTCGGCTTCACCTCGTCGAACAGCGCAGCCAGGCCCTGTTGGTCGGTCAGGTCCAGGGTGCGCAGGTCCAGCGTCGGGCACAGCGCGGCCACGCGGTCGCGCTTGATCTGCGGGTCGTAGTAGTCGTTGAAGTTGTCCAGGCCGACCACCGGCTGGCCCGCCTCCAGCAGCGCGCGGGCGGTGTAGGCACCGATGAAGCCGGCAGCGCCGGTAAGCAGGATGGTCATGGCAGGGGCCCGGAAGCAGAAATTCAGGCCCCTGATGTTACCGGTCTCAGAACAAACCGAAACGCTTCCTGGCGACGTTGACCCGGCCCGGCTCGATCACATCGTTGATCTGCTTCGCATCGAAGCGGTCGAGCAGGGCGTCGGCGCCCTTCTTCAGCTTCAGGTCCATCTCTTCCGGATACAGCGGCACCAGGCTCATGAAGCTGATGGTCCTGCCATCCTCCAGCTCCAGCGTGGCGAAGTCCTCCGGAGCAGTCACCGGCATCAGCACGATGGCACCGTCGAAGCCTGCTCCGGGCGCATAAGGCTCGCTGGGATGGCCGTTGGGAATGGTGTGGCCGAAGCCCAGCCACGTGTCGTACTCGTGCGGCAGCCGCGCCATGCCCTTCAGCAGGCGCACCGGCCAGTAATTGCGTTCGTCCTCGAAGGCGTCCTGGGACATCGGCCAGTCGGCCGGCAGGGTCACCATCAGCTCCATGTAGCGCGGCACATCCGCGTCCACGTCGGCGGGCACGGTCATCGGCAGGTCGCTCATGCCGGAGGTGACCAGGCGCAGGTACGGGCAGTGGTCATTGGCCGGCACCACGTGCACGTCAATGTGCACCAGGTCGGAAATGAGTTCGTGCAGGACCGTGGCGATCGGTCCGAGATGGCGCTCGATATGGCCGCTGATCGCTTCGATGTGCTGCTCTTCGCCGATGGCGAGCACAAAGTCCTTTTCGCGCCGGTGCCTCAGTATCTGGGTACCGTCCGGGCTGACGTCCTCGTACTCGTATTCGTTGCTCATGTCCTGCTCCCTGGATGAGGCCACGGACCGGAGAGCAGTGCATCCCCCGGCGCGCGCGGCGGTGCGTTCCCTGTCACCTACAGGACGCGGCAGGAACAGGCCGCATCCCCTGGCGCTGCGCCGGGCTCAGCCCTGGCGCGTACGCAGCTTTTCCAGCACGCCGTCCAGGGTATCCAGGTCGGTGTAATGAATGATCAATTTGCCCTTGCCGCCACGGCCGTGATTGATCGCCACCTTGGCCCCCAGCGCTTCGGACAGCTCGGTTTCCAGCGAGGCGATGTCGGCCTGCTGCACCTTCGGCGTGGCCACCGGGCGGTTGCTGGGCACCTTGCCGGCGGCGAAGGCCTGCGCACGGCGCTCGACCTCGCGCACCGACCAGCCTTCATCGGCCGCTTCCTGCGCCAGCTTGCCGGCCAGCTCGGGGGCCAGGGTCAGCAGCGCGCGGGCATGGCCCATTTCCAGGCGGCGGGTTTCCAGCAGCAGGCGGATTGCCACCGGCAGCTCCAGCAGGCGCAGCAGGTTGGACACCGCCGCACGCGAGCGGCCGACGGCCTCGGCAGCCTCGGCATGGGTCAGGGTGAATTCGCTGATCAGGCGCTGCAGCGCTTCGGCTTCTTCCAGCGGGTTGAGGTCTTCGCGCTGGATGTTCTCGATCAGAGCCATCGCGATGACGGTGCGGTCTTCCAGCTCGCGCACCACCACCGGCACTTCGTCCAGGCCGGCCAGCTGCGAGGCGCGCCAGCGGCGTTCACCGGCGACGATCTCGTAGTTGCCCGCCGGCAGCTGGCGCACCAGGATCGGCTGGATCACGCCCTGCGACTTGATCGAATCAGCCAGCTCGGAGAGCTTGCCCTCGTCCATCTCGCGGCGCGGCTGGTACTTGCCCGGCTGCAGCTGGCCGACGGCCAGCTTGCGCAGCACCTCACCCGGCAGCGGCTCGATCACCGCAGTGGTGGCCTGCACCTGGCTGACCGCCCCCTTGGGACCGAGCAGGGCATCCAGGCCACGGCCGAGGCCTCGCTTCTTGGCTGCCGGCTTGCTGCTGGTCATCAGACGGTCTCCACGGCCTTGGCGGCCTTGTTGCGTTCGTTGTTGCGGCGGATGATCTCGCCGGCCAGGCCCAGGTAGGCCACGCCACCGCGCGAGGCGCGGTCGTAGCCGACGATGCTCTGGCCATGGCTGGGCGCCTCGGCCAGGCGCACGTTGCGCGGCACGATGGTGCGGAACACGCGGTCGCCGAAGTGCTCGGTGAGCTCGGCCGAGACCGCGTTGGCCAGGTTGTTGCGCACGTCGAACATGGTGCGCAGCACGCCTTCGATCTCCAGCGCCGGGTTGAGGTTGGCACGCAGCGCTTCGATGGTTTCCACCAGCGCGCTCAGGCCTTCCAGTGCGTAGTACTCGCACTGCATCGGTACGATCACCGAATCGGCGGCGGCCAGCGCGTTGAGCGTCAGCAGCGACAGCGCTGGCGGGCAGTCGATCAGGATGTAGTCGTACTCGTCGCGGATCGGTGCCAGCGCGCGCTTCAGGCGCTGCTCGCGCTCGCTCTGCGCCATCAGCTGGATCTCGGCCGCGGTCAGGTCGATGTTGCCCGGCAGCAGGTCGTAGCCTTCGGCCGTCTGCACGCGCACATCGGCGGCGCTGGACTCGCCCAGCAGCAGATCGTAGGTGGAGGAGACCAGCTCGCGCTTGTCCACGCCACTGCCCATGGTCGCGTTGCCCTGCGAATCCAGGTCGACCAACAGCACGCGCTTGGGTGCGTTGGCCAGGGAAGCGGCCAGGTTGACGGCGGTCGTGGTCTTGCCGACGCCACCCTTCTGGTTGGCGATGGCGATGATGCGGGCCATGCGGGTGTGCCTCGTCGACGTGTGCTGGGACCGGTCATTATGCGTACAACCGGGCCCTTGCGGAAATCGTGGATCGCCAACCTCTTGTTCCACAAGGGGCTGGCGACGGGAATCAGGGACCTGTAACAGTGATCAGGTGGCGTTCGCCGGCCAGGCCGGGCACGCTCAACGGGGTCACCTCGCGCACCTGCCAGCCAGCCGGCAGCTCCGCGATCTCTTCATGCGGATAGACGCCCTTCATGGCCAACAGCACGCCGCCGGGGCGCAACAGATGGCCACCGACGCGGACGATGCCGGCCAGGGTGTCCATCGCACGCGCGGTCAGCTGGTCGTAGTGGCCAGCTTCGTCCAGCGCCTCGGCGCGCGATTCGGCCACGCGGGCATTGCCCAGACCGAGCTGGCGCACGGCCTCGCGCATGAAGCGCGCCTTCTTGCCGTTGCTCTCCACCAGGGTGACCTGCAGGCCCGGGCAGGCGATCGCCAGCGGGATGCCGGGCAAGCCGGGGCCGGTGCCGAGGTCGGCCAGGCTGCCATCGGTCACGAACGGCTGCATCGCCAGTGAATCGAGCAGGTGGCGGGTGACCATCTCCTGCGGATCGCGGATGGCGGTGAGGTTGTAGGTGCCGTTCCAGCGGTGCAGCAGGGCCAGGTAACGCAGCAGCGGCGGCGCCAGCGCGGCGTCCAGGCCCATGCTGGCCAGGCCCTGTTCCAGCGTGGCAGCCACGCTGGCGGGAAGTGGGTGTTCGCTCATGCCGCCATTATCGCCGGTTTTGCGCGCTGATTCCCCGCTTCAGTGTGGATACCAGGCCAATGCCGCACGGAACTGGCCGGTGGCCTGCCATTCGTGCAGGTGCCAGCGCGCGGCCTCGCCCAGTTCCGGGTCGCACCAGCGCAGGTGCAGGGCGCCATCGGCCCCCGACGCCAGCTGCAGGCGGTGCAGGCCGAACGAGATGCCCTGCCCGTGCGCCTTCAGGATGGCTTCCTTGGCGCACCACACGCGGAAGAACCAGTGCTCGCGCTCGGCCTCGTCCAGGCTTTCCAGCCAGGCCACTTCCTCGGGGTGGAAGAAGCGCTGCACGATTTCCAGAAGACGCGGCCGCGGGCGCAGCAGTTCCAGGTCGACGCCCAACCGCACGCCCTCGCCCAGCGCCACCAGCAGCACCTCGCCGCTGTGGCTCCAGCCGGTGCCGTAGTGGGCCAACGCGCCGCTCAGCTCCGGCCGGCCCTTGTCATCGCGGACCAGCGGCAGCGTGTCCGGGTCGGCGCCCAGCGCCTGCGCCAGCACCTGCCGCGCCTGCGGTTCGCCGCGGTGGCCCGGCACGTGCGGGCGCCGCCAGACCGTCACCGGACCGAAGCGCCACGGGCCGTCGAGGGTGGCTGGCAGGCTCATCCGCACGCGCCCATCACGCAATTCCACGACGGGTTCACGGCCGTGCGCGTCAACTGGTCACAGTTCCCCACCGGAGGTTCGATCATGGGCATCATCATCTGGCTGATCGTCGGCGGCATCGTAGGCTGGCTGGCCAGCATCATCATGAAGCGCGATGCCCAGCAGGGCATCATCCTCAACATCGTGGTCGGCATCGTCGGCGCGCTGATTTCCGGCTGGCTGTTCGGCGGCGGCATCAACGAAGCGATCACCATCCGCACCTTCCTGTTCTCGCTGATCGGTGCGGTGATCCTGCTGGCGATCGTCAACCTGTTCACCCGCAAGAGCATACGCTGACGCGGCCGTCGTGCCGGCCGCTGGCCGGCAGACGCATTTCAACGGGCCCGGCAATCGTCGGGCCCCGTTCTGTAGAGTCGAGCTTGCTCGACTGCATGGGAGATCAGTCGAGCAAGCTCGACTCTACTTCC
>NZ_JAWIRT010000019.1:81291-97035 GCF_036320045.1 Stenotrophomonas sp. SMYL20
CCATGCGCGGCCCCCGTTTGTGCGGGGGGGCGGCCCCCCCCCCCCCGGCCCCCCCCCCCCCCCCCCCTCGACTCTACTTCCACCCACGCCGGCGCATGGTCGCTCGGGCGTTCCCAGGTACGCGGCTCGCGGTCGATGCCCGAGGCCACCGCGCTGCCCTTCAGCGCGTCGGAGACCAGGGTCAGGTCGATGCGCAGGCCCAGGTTGCGGCGGAAGCCCGCGGCACGGTAATCCCACCAGCTGAAGGTGCCCGCCTCGTCATTGTGCAGGCGGAAGCCATCGTGCAGGCCCAGCTGCAGCAGCTTGTTGAGCGCGCCGCGCTCGGCGGTGGAGGTCAGGATGTGGTTCTCGTTCCACACCTCCGGGTCGTGCACATCGCGCGCGTCCGGGGCGATGTTGAAGTCGCCCATCACGATCAGCTTCGGGTGCCGCTGCAGTTCTTCGGCGATCCAGGCATGGACCGCTTCCAGCCAGCGCAGCTTGTACTCGTACTTGTCGGTGCCGATGTCCTGGCCGTTGACCACGTACAGGTTGATCACCCGCAGGTCGCCGAAGGTACCGGCGATGACGCGCTTCTGCTCGTCCTCGAAGCCGGGAATACCGATCTGCACGTCCTGCGCCGGCTCACGCGACAGCAGCGCCACGCCGTTGTAGGTCTTCTGGCCGGCGAACACGCTGCGGTAGCCCGCGGCGATCAGCGCCGAATCGGGGAACTTGTGGTCCTCCAGCTTGGTTTCCTGGATACCGACGATGTCCGGGCCGAACGCCTTGAGCCACTGCTCCAGGTGCGGCAGGCGGACATTGAGCGAATTGACGTTCCACGAGGCGATCTTCATGGGGGCATTCTACCCGGGTGGGCCCTGATGGGCGCCCCTATACCCCGGTAGACGCCAACCTTGGTTGGCGCCAGCAATCACCGTGTGCCAACCAAGGTTGGCAACTACCGGAACCCGATCACCGCAAAAGGAACTTCAACAACCCCGCAATCTTCGAATACGGCGGCCGCAGCCGGTCACTGGCAGCCCAGCGCGACTGCCACAGCACCGGCAGCCGCTTGCTCATCGCATCGAACCCGGCCCGCCCGTGGTACGCACCCATGCCGCTGGCCCCCACCCCGCCAAACGGCAGGCCATCGGCGGCGAAGTGCAGCAGCGTGTCATTCACCGTCACCCCGCCGGCCACCACCTGGCCGAGGATGCGCTCCACCGTCGCCGTGTCATGGCTGAAGGGATACAGCGCCAGCGGCCGGTCGCGCGACAGCACGTCGGCCAGCGCCGCATCCAGATCCGGGTACGCCCGCACCGGCAGGATCGGCCCGAAGATCTCCTCGCGCATCAGGTCCAGGTCGTCCGGCGGGTCCAGCACCACGGTCGGCACCAGCAGGCGCTCGCGGTCGGCGCGCGCATCATCCACCTGCGCCAACGGAATCACCGGCACACCGCGTTCGCGCGCCTGCGCCAGATAGCCCTGCAGGCGCCGGTACTGGCCTTCGTTGATGATGCGCGTGTAATCGTCGGCGCTGCCGAAATCGCCATAGCGCTCGCGTACCTGCTGCTGCAGCGCCTGCACGAACTCACGCTGGCGCGCGGTGTCGATCAGCACGTAATCCGGCGCGATGCAGGTCTGGCCGGCGTTGAACCACTTGCCGGTAGCCAGCCGCGCAGCGGCTTTGTCCAGCGGGAAATCGCGGCAGACGATGGCCGGCGACTTGCCGCCCAGTTCCAGCGTGACCGGCACCAGATGCTCGGCGGCGGCAGCCATCACCTTGCGGCCAACCGCCGTCGAGCCGGTGAACAGCAGATGGTCCAGCGGCAGCGATGAAACCGCCGCCGCCACGTCCGCCCCGCCCTGCACCACCGCCACGCGATCGGGCGGGAACACGCTGGCCAGCAGATCGACCAGGAACGCGCTGGTGCGCGGCGTGTGCTCGGAGGGTTTCAGCAGCACATGGTTGCCCGCGGCAATGGCCGTCGCCAGCGGTACCAGTGCCAGCGTGACCGGGTAGTTCCAGGGCGAGATCACCCCGACCACGCCCAGCGGCGTCGGCCGCAGCTGCGCGCGCGCCGGCCACAGCCGCCAGCCGGCGCCCACCCGCTGCGGCTTTGACCAGCGGCGCAGATGGCGGCGCAGATGGTCGATAGCCGACAGCACGCTCATGCCATCGGCCAGCTTGGATTCAACGTGGGCGCGGTGACCGAAGTCCTCGGCGATGGCGTGGGCCATTTCGTCCAGACGCGGCTTCAACGCCTCGCGCAGGCGGCGCAGGTCATTCTCGCGCTGGTCCAGCGACGGGCGCTGCGACTGCCAGGCGCTGCGCAGGGTGTGCAGGATGGCGGGGAGGTCTGCCGGCGTGGTGGTGGTCATGGGCCGACTATACGGGGTGCTGCGCAACGCAATGGTAGTGCCGGCCGCTGGCCGGCAGCCCCATGGATCTCCGGCAGGCATCGTGCATTTACCGGCCAGCGGCCGGCACTACCAAACAAAAAGGCCGCGGTCTGCACCGCGGCCCCTGAAACCCGGTGGGGGGCGCCCGGTGGTGGGGCCCCCCGGGAGGTGTGGTTATAACCCGCCAGGGTGTAGCGCACTGACACGCCACCGATCACCACCGACATCAGCGCGATGATGATCGGGTACCACAGGCCGTAGTACAGGTTGCCGGTACCGGCCACCAGCGCGAACGAGATCGCCGGCAGGAAGCCACCGAACCAGCCGTTGCCGATGTGGTACGGCAGCGACATCGAGGTGTAGCGGATGCGGGTCGGGAACAGTTCGACCAGGTAGGCGGCGATCGGGCCGTAGACCATGGTCACGTACAGCACCAGCAGCCACAGCATGAAGATGGTGCCGGCGATGTTGATGCGGGCGCCATCCGCCTTGGCCGGGTAGCCGGCGGTGGTCAGGGCGGTCTTCAGTTCCGCACCGAACGCATCGGCCTTGGCCTTGCCGTCTTCCTTGGTCAGGCCGGCGGCCTCATACGAGGTGACGCTGGCACTGCCCACGTTCACCATCGCCAGCGAACCGGCGGCGGCGGGCTGCACGTCGTACGGCACGCCGGCCTTGGTCAGCGCGGCGGTTGCCACGTCGCAGGAGCTGGTGAACTTGCGCAGGCCGACCGGATCGAACTGGAACGAGCAGGTAGCCGGATCGGCCACGACCAGGGCCGGAGAGCTGCTGCGGGCTTCTTCGATGGCCGGATTGGCGAAGTGGGTCAGGCCCTTGAAGATCGGGATGTAGGTAACAGCCGCCAGCAGGCAGCCGGCCAGGATGATCTTCTTGCGGCCGATGCGATCGGACAGCCAGCCGAAGAAGATGAAGAACGGCACGCCCAGCGCCAGCGCGGCGGCGATCAGCAGGTAGGAAGTGGTGGCATCGACCTTCAGCATGCTGCTGAGGAAGAACAGCGCGTAGAACTGGCCGCCGTACCAGACCACGGCCTGGCCGGCTGCGGCGCCGAGCAGGACCAGCAGCATCAGCTTCAGGTTGCCGCCCTTCAGGCTGTCACGGAACGGCGTCTTGGAACCCTTGCCCTCGGACTTCATCTGCTGGAACAGCGGCGACTCGCTCAGCTGCAGGCGGATCCACACGGACACACCCAGCAGCAGGATCGAGACCAGGAACGGAATACGCCAGCCCCAGGCTTCGAAGGCTTCGTTGCCGAGGAAGTAGCGGCAGGCCAGGATGATCAGCAGCGACATGAACAGGCCGAGCGTGGCGGTGCACTGGATGAAGCTGGTGTACAGGCCACGCTTGTCGTCCGGCGCATGCTCGGCCACGTAGGTGGCGGCACCGCCGTACTCGCCGCCCATCGCCAGGCCCTGGGCCAGGCGCAGGATGATCAGGATCACCGGAGCGGCGAAACCGATCGAGGCGTAGTTGGGCAGCACGCCGACCAGGAAGGTCGAGATGCCCATGATCAGGATGGTGACCAGGAAGGTGTACTTGCGGCCGATGCGGTCGCCGAGACTGCCGAAGAAGGCCGCACCGAACGGACGCACGAAGAAGCCGGCAGCGAACGCCAGCAGGGCGAAGATCATGCCCGTGGTTTCATTGACGCCACTGAAGAACTGCTTGGCGATGATGGCGGCGAGCGAGCCGTACAGGAAGAAGTCATACCACTCGAAGACCGTACCGAGGCTCGAGGCGAAGATGACCTTCTTGTGGCCCTTGGTCAGGGTGCCCGCCGCATTGTGCGGGCTGGATGCAGTGCTGGACATGGGACGTTTTCCCTCTGTAGATGCCGACCTGGGTCGGTGGGTGCCGACCGTTGGTCGGCACACAATTCGGTAGATGCCGACCTTGGTCGGCACCCTATCTCGGTAGGTGCCGGCCGCTGGCCGGCACGCTCTTAGAAGCTGTACTTGGTGGTGAACTGCAATCGGGTGATGTCACCCTTGTTGCCGTTTTCCACTTCGCGACGGCCGTACATCAGCTCCGCACCGATATCGACCTTGGGCAGCGGCGAGTAGAAGATGTTGCCGCGGATGCTCTGCACGCTCTTGGTCACCAGCGGGCCGAGGATGCTGTCGTTGTCGTAGTCGCTGCGCGCGTAGATCAGGTTGGTGCGCAGCTTCGGCGAGAACGCATGCCGCCAGCCCACGTAGCCGGCCAGCACGCCGGTCGGGTTGAGCTCGTCGCGGGCCACGTCGTAGGCGCTGTCGGCAGTGATGCCCAGGCCGATGTAGCGGGCGATGCCTTCGCCGCCGGTCAGCTGGTAGTGCAGCGAATCGCTGTCGCCCATCACCCACTTGCCGCCCAGGGTCAGGCCGCCGGCCACCTTGTCGGCCTTGGCGCCGGTGGCCTGGTTGTCGACCTTCAGCTGACGGACGATGCCGCCGACACCGAAGGTGCCCCAGTCGCCCTTCCAGCCATAGCGCATGGTCAGATCAGGCAGGCTGCCACGGTCGGAGTTGGCGCTGGTGTTGGTCCATGCACCCGTGACCGGGTTGCGGGTACCGGTGAGGGTGGTGGTTTCCGGGTTTTCCAGCGCGACGCTGAAGCCGCCCTGGGTGTAGCGCACCTGGGCCTGGCGCACGAAGATCACGCCGTCGGTGGGGCCGACGAAGTCGACCGCTTCCGGCAGTGCGGCCGCGTCCATGAAGTTGGACCAGGTCTGGCCGGCCATCCAGTTGTTCCAGTACATGTAGGCGTGGCGCAGGGTCACACCGTAGGTATTGGTCGCGGTCTGGTTGCCCAGCGAGTTGCCGAAGAAGTCCATCTCGAAGAACGCACCGGCCTTGTTGCCCGATTCGCTCACGTTGTCGATGCCCAGGTTGAAGCGCGAGAACTTGGCGTGGGCGTTGAAATCGGTGCCCGAGCGCTTGCCGCTGCCACCGGCGCCTTCCACCGGGGTCTGGCCCGGCAGGTACAGCGAGCGGCCGGTGGCGTCGTCGGCCAGCTGGCCATCGCTGGTCTGGGTGGCGAGGAAATCGGCCTTGATGAAGCCGCCGATCTTGACCGTGGTGCCCGGCGCGGCGCCCGGGGTGATGGTGGTGACCTGGATCGGCTGCTTGCCGGCCGGCACCGAGGCGACCGGCTTCTGCTCGGCCTGCACCGTGCGGACTTCGGTCACCGCCTGCTGGGTCTGGCTGATCTGGGTCTGTTGTTGTTGCTGCGAAGACAGCAGCAGCTGGACCTGGCGTTCCAGTTCGGCAACGCGTGCTTCCAGCGCTTTCTCTTTGGCGGTCTCAGCGAACGCCATGCCCGGTGCGACCAGGGCGACCAACAGGCAGGCCGCCAAAGGTTTGCGCACGGCTTTCAACGTACGGTGGCTCATGTTGCCCTCTCTCCCAAGTGGCAAGGTGATGCCGCGCGTGGGGCACGGTCGAGCCGAGACTGCGGGGCGATTATGTATAGCGGCTATTCGCCATTGGTCGAACCCGGCCCTGCTGGGCGCTCACTTTCGACCATGGTCTAACCAGAGTGGTGACGCGGCCGGGGGTGGATGGGGCAAACTGAAGGGGATCGGTCGCCGCAATGCTGCGACCGCACACACAAAGTCAACGTGCAAGTGAGGGTGCCATGGCTGATATCTACCCCGTCGATCCGCAGTTCGCCGCCAAGGCACGCATCGACAAGACGTCGTACGAACAGCAGTACCAGGCTTCGGTGACCGACCCGGATGGTTTCTGGGGCAAGGCCGCCGAGCGCCTGGAGTGGATGCGCAAGCCGACGAAGATCAAGAACGTCAGCTACGACCTGTCCGATTTCCACATCAAGTGGTTCGAAGATGGCGAGCTCAATGCCAGCGTGAACTGCCTGGACCGCCAGTTGGAGAAGCGTGGCGACAAGACCGCCCTGCTGTTCGAGCCGGACGGCCCGGACGCACCGGCGCAGCACGTGACCTATCGCGAGCTGTACGAGCGCACCTGCCGCCTCGGCAACGCGCTGCGCAACCTCGGGGTCAAGAAGGGCGACCGGGTCACCATCTACCTGCCGATGATCGTCGACGCCGCCGTGGCCATGCTGGCCTGCGCACGCATCGGTGCGATCCACTCGGTGGTGTTCGGTGGCTTCGCACCGAACTCGATCGCCGACCGCGTCAGCGACTGCCAGAGCAAGCTGATCATCACCGCAGACGAGGGTCTGCGCGGTGGTCGCAGGATTCCGCTGAAGGCCAACGTCGATGCAGCGCTGAAGCTGCCCGGCACGAACACGGTTGAAACCGTGCTGGTAGTGCGCCACACCGGTGGCGCGGTGGACATGCAGGCGCCGCGCGATCGCTGGTTCCACGATGTGGTGGACAGCCAGCCGGCTACCTGCGAACCGGAACGCATGAACGCGGAAGACCCGCTGTTCATCCTCTACACCTCCGGTTCCACCGGCAAGCCGAAGGGCGTGCTGCACACCACCGGCGGCTACCTGCTGTACGCGGCCTACACCCATGAAGCGGTGTTCGATCTGCGCGAGGACGACATCTACTGGTGCACCGCCGACGTCGGCTGGGTCACCGGCCACAGCTACATCGTGTACGGCCCGCTGGCCAACGGCGCGACCTCACTGATGTTCGAAGGCGTGCCGAACTATCCGGACACCTCGCGCTTCTGGAACGTCATCGACAAGCACAAGGTGAGCATCTTCTACACCGCCCCGACCGCCATCCGCGCACTGATGCGCGAAGGCGAGGAGCCGGTGAAGAAGACCTCGCGCGCGTCGCTGCGCCTGCTCGGCAGCGTCGGCGAACCGATCAATCCGGAAGCCTGGCGCTGGTACTACGAGGTGGTCGGCGACAGCCGCTGCCCGATCGTCGATACCTGGTGGCAGACCGAGACCGGCGGCATCCTGATCTCGCCGCTGGCCGGCGCGATGGACCTCAAGCCGGGCTCGGCCACCCTGCCCTTCTTCGGCGTGCAGCCGGCGCTGGTCAACGCCGATGGCGAGATCCAGGACGGCCCGACCGAGGGCAACCTGATCATCCGCGATTCCTGGCCGGGCCAGATGCGCACGGTGTACGGCGACCATCAGCGCTTCATCGATACGTATTTCCGCACCTACCCGGGCAGCTATTTCACCGGCGACGGTTGCCGCCGCGACGAAGACGGCTACTACTGGATCACCGGCCGCGTGGACGATGTGATCAACGTGTCCGGCCACCGCATCGGCACCGCCGAAGTGGAAAGCGCTCTGGTCTCGCACCCGAAGGTGGCCGAAGCGGCCGTGGTCGGCTTCCCGCACGACGTGAAGGGCCAGGGCATCTACGCCTACGTCACCCTGGTGGCCGAAGAGGCTCCGAGCGACGAGCTGCAGAAGGAACTGGTCGCCTGGGTACGCAAGGAGATCGGCCCGATCGCCACGCCGGACCACCTGCAGTGGGCGCCGGGCCTGCCGAAGACCCGCTCGGGCAAGATCATGCGCCGCATCCTGCGCAAGATCGCCGAGAACGCACCGGACCAGCTTGGCGACACCTCGACCCTGGCCGATCCGTCGGTGGTGGCGTCGCTGGTGGACGAGCGCAAGGTGCGCTGATGGCGTGACCGCAGGCGCAGGACGCGCCAGGGACGTGGCCGGGAGGAGGGACCCGGCCGTGTCCGACCCGTCCTGCACCTGCCATCACGTCGCTCTTTTTCCTGATCGATAAGCTCGACCCATGACCACCCTCCTGATTGCCGATGACCACCCGCTGTTCCGCGAAGCCCTGCGTGGGGCGGTACAGCGGGTCATCCCCGGCGTGCAGCTGTTCGAAGCCGACAGCGTGGAAGCGCTGTACGCGCTGGCCGACCAGCACAACGACGCCGACCTGGTCCTGATGGATCTCAACATGCCCGGTGCGCAGGGTTTCAACGCGCTGGTGCACATGCGCTCGCTGCATCCGCAGCTGCCGGTGGTCGTGGTGTCCGCGCGCGAAGAAGCCACGGTGATGCGCCGAGCGCTCGACCACGGCGCGCTGGGCTTCATTCCGAAGTCTGCGGATTCGGACACCATCGGCCACGCACTGGGCACCATCCTCGATGGTGAGACCTGGGCACCGCCGGAAGCGCACAACGTGCCGCCCACCGGCAGCGAGGAACGCGAAGTCGGCCAGCGCCTGCGTGAGCTGACCCCGCAGCAGTTCCGCGTGCTGCAGATGCTCGGCGCCGGCCGCTTGAACAAGCAGATCGCCTACGACCTCAACGTCTCCGAAGCGACGATCAAGGCCCACGTCACCGCCATCCTGCGCAAGCTGGGCGTCACCAACCGCACCCAGGCCGTGCTGATGGCCGGCAAGCTGGCGATCGACGACGACGCCATCGTGCTGCCGCCGGAAGAAGACTGAAGGTAGTGCCGGCTGCTGGCCGGCATTGGCCTGAAACGCGCGACATCATCTGATACCGCATTGGTAGGTGCCAAGCTTGCTTGGCACGCTTTTGATGGTGCACCTGCCGGCCAGCGGCCGGCACTACCAGGCACGGCTGCGCTCTCGATATAGCCATCGCTATACAAACCAGCCCTGCCTGCGCGTTTCGCTGGAAATGCGCCGCGCGTGAATCGCGATGCTAAGCTGCGCGTCCCCTTGGGGAGTAGCCGGATTCCTACGCAGGAATCGTCCACGTCAACATACTCGGCCAGTGCGCCGTGGCGTGGACAACCATGATGGTTGGCGAGACCAGCGGCCCGCGCGCGCAACGTCAGGTTGGGCGCGAGCGCAGGCCGTGCGTCCGTCCTAGCCCGACCTCAGCCGCCGCCCATGTCCCCCATTTCGATCCTCCTGATCGGCTTTGCCATGTCCACCGATGCCTTCGCCGCTGCAATCGGCAAGGGTGCGGCCATGCGCAAGCCGGTATTCCGCGACGCACTGCGTGCCGGCATCATCTTCGGCGTCATCGAGGCGATCACGCCCATCATCGGCTGGCTGCTCGGCCGTGCCGCCCTGCAGTACGTCGAAGCCTTCGACCACTGGATCGCCTTCGGCCTGCTCGGCGCACTGGGCATCCACATGATCTACAACGGCCTGCGTCCGGACAGTGCCGACGAAGACGAAGACCCCTCGCAGCACCACGGCTTCTGGAAGCTGGCGCTGACCGGTTTCGCCACCAGCATCGACGCGATGGCGGTGGGCATCGGCCTGGCTTTCATGGACGTGCATATCGGCGTGATGGCAGCGGTCATCGGCCTGTGCACGCTGACCATGGTCACTGTCGGCATCATGCTTGGCCGCGTGCTGGGCAGCATGGTCGGCAAGCGTGCCGAGATCATCGGCGGCGTGATCCTGGTGATCATCGGCGCGACGATCCTGTACGAACACCTGCACGGCCTGGGGTAACGCTTCCGCGATTACGTGGTTGCCGGCCAGCGGCCGGCACTACCTGACGTCACATCCACGCATGGCGTGGATCTACTGCGCATCGCGCAGCGCGCCCAGGAAGGCGCGCAGCGAGGCCGGCTTGATCGGCTTGGTCAGCACGCGGTAGCCGCGTTCGCGTGCCATCCGCTTCAGCTCGTCGCGACCATCGGCGGTAAGCAGTGCGCCAGGCAGCGGGTAACCGGCGGCTTCGCGCAGCGCCACCAGCGCATCCAGGCCGTCCATGCGATCGTGCAGGTGGTAATCCACCAGCATCACCTGTGGGTGCTCGGCGATCTTCTCCAGCGCCTGGTCGACGGTGGCCGCAGTGATCACCTGCACCTGCCAACGGCCCAGCAGCGCGCGCATGCCGTCAAGGATCTCCTCGTCGTTGTCCACGCACAGCACGCGCAGGCCCGCCAGCGAATCGCTGCGTACTGGCGCGGCGACGGTCTGTGCGGGTGTGGCCAGCTCGGTGTAGCCCGGCAGCGGTGCCACCCGCGGCAGGATGATCGAGAACATCGAGCCCTTGCCGACCCGGCTGCGTGCGTTCAACCGATGGTCGAGCAGGCGCGAGATGCGTTGGCAGATCGACAGGCCCAGGCCCAATCCCTGTTCGCCCCAGTCGAATGGTTGCTGGTAGCGGTGGAACTCGTCGAAGATCTGCCGCATATGGTGCTCGGGAATGCCGGGGCCGGTATCCCACACCTGCAGTTCCACTTCATCGCCGCGTTGGCGCACGGCCAGCACGATGCGGCCCTGGCGGGTGTAGCGCAGCGCATTGGCCAGGAAGTTCTGCAGCACGCGGCGCAGCAGGCGGCGGTCACTGCGCACCCACGCAGGGCGTGCGAACAGGTCCAGGCGCAGGCCGCGGCCAGCCGCGACCGGGGTGTACTGCGCGGCCAGCTCACGCATCAACGCGCTCACGTCGAACTCGCCGATCACCGGATGCAGGCCGCCGGCATCCAGCCGCGACACATCCAGCAGGCCATCGAGCAGCTCTTCGGCCGCACGCAACGAAGCGTCCACACGCTCGGCCAGGTGCTTCTGCTCGTCACTCACGTGATCACTGTCGCGCAGTGCCGAGGCGAACAGGCGCGCAGCGTTCAACGGCTGCAGCACGTCGTGGCTGATCGCCGCCAGGAAACGGGTCTTCGACTGCTGCGCGACCTCGGCCTCATGCGAGCGCTCGGCCACGCGCTGTTCCAGCGTCTCGTTGGCTTCCAGCAGTGCTTTTTCCGCGTGCTTGTAGTCGGTGATGTCGTTGTAGCTGGTCACGTAACCGCCGCCGGGCAGCGCCTGCCCACGCATCTCGATCACCTTGCCATCGCTGCGGGTGCGCTCGAACACATGCGGTGAACCGGCACGCATGTAGCCGATGCGGCGGTTGATCTGCACTTCGATATCACCCTCGCCCAGCTCGCCGCGCTCGGCGTTGTAGCGGATCAGGTCGGCCACCGGGCGGCCCACGTAGAGCATGCCGTCGGGGTAGCCGAACATGTCCTGGTAGCGGCGATTCCATGCGGTCAGCCGCATGTCCGGATCAACCACGCTGACCCCGGCGCTGATGTTCTCCAGCGTGGTCGACAGGATCTCGCGGTTGAAGCGCAGCTCCTGCCCCGCTTCGTCCAGCACCGCCACCACTTCGCCCAGGTCCATGCCCGAGCCACGCAGCAGGCTGGTCAGCAGCAGGCGCGCCGATGCCGCACCGATCGATGCGGCCAGCAGGCGCTCGGTGAACTGCACCCACGGACGGTCGGCAGGTGCCGAGGATTGCAGCTCACGGCCCAGTGACTGCGCCTGTTCGAAGAACGAACGTCGCGCATGGCGTTCACCCACTACGCGCGAAGCCAGCGCCAGCAGATCGCCCACATGCACGTGACCCGGCCAACCACCCGCCACCGACGGGCGCTCGGCATATGGATCGAGGAACGGCGCGGCGCGAAGCCGCTCATCGACACCGGGCCGCCAGCGCGCGGACACCAGCATCATCGTCGCCGCGTTGACCAGCAGCGACCAGAACGTGCCGTGGGTCAGCGGGTCCCAGCCGGTCATGCCGAACAACTGCTGCGGGCGCAGCCACTCGATGCCGAACGGGCCGTGCTGCACCCAGCCAGCATCGACCCAGCCGGCCATCGTCATCGCCGGCAGCAGCAGGGTGTACAGCCAGGTGGCAAAGCCGAGCAGCATGCCCACCTCGACGCCGCGCCGGCTGGCACCGCGCCAGTACAGGCCGCCGATCAGGCCCGGCGCAAACTGCGCCACCGCTGCGAACGCCATCAGGCCATACGAGGCCAGCGTGCTGTCGTTGCTGCTGGTGCGGTAGTAGCTGTAGGCCATCAGCGCCAGCAGCAGGATCGCCAGGCGGCGGATCCACAGCACGCGCGAGGCGACGTCGGCGGCCTCCTGGTGGTCACCGCTCCGGCGCAGCAGCACCGGCATCACCAGATCGTTGCTGACCATGGTGGCCAGCGCGATGGACGACACGATCACCATGCCGGTGGCCGCCGAGAAGCCGCCCACATAGGCGATCAACGCCAGCGCATTGCGGCCTTCGGCCAGCGGCAGGGCCAGCACCATCGAGTCGTCGGCGACGCTGCCACCGGTGCCGAACAGGGTCACGCCGGCGGTGGCGATCGGCAGCACCATGCCCGAGATCAGCACCAGGTAGCCGCCGAACATCCAGCGCGCGCGGCGCACGTCGCGCACATCGCCGCACTCGACCACGGCCACGTGGAACTGACGCGGCAGGCAGATGATGGCGAGGAAACTGAGCAGGGTCTGCGAGATGAAACCCACCGGCGGCAGGCCGGTGAACAGCGTATGCACCGATTCGACCACCGCGTCGGTGCGGTTGCTCAGCCACAGGTAGGCGAACACGCCCACGGCCAGCATCGCCAACAGCTTGATCACCGATTCGAAGGCGATCGCCAGCATCATGCCGTGGTGGTGTTCGGTAGCATCGACCTGGCGGGTACCGAACAGGGTGGCGAACAACGCCATCAGCAGCGCCACGTACAGCGCGGGATCGGTGAAGAAGCCGGTCGGGCCGGTGTTGCCGGTCAGCACCTGCAGGCTCATCGCCACTGCTTTGTACTGCAGGGCCAGGTACGGAATGATGCCGATCAGCGCGATGATCGCCACCAGCGCCGCCAGCCGCCGCGAGCGGCCGAAGCGCGAAGAGATGAAGTCGGCGATGGACACCACGTTCTGGCTGCGCGCGATCAGCGCCAGGCGCTCGATGATGCGCCAGCCGAACAACAGCAGCAGCAGCGGGCCGATGTAGATCGGCAGGTAGCCCACGCCGTTGCGCACGGCGGTGCCGACCGCGCCGTAGAACGTCCACGACGAGCAGTACACGGCCAGTGCCAGGCTGTAGACCACCGGCCGCAGCCACGGCCGGTCGGGGTACATCGGCCGACGGTCACCCCACCACGCCACGCCGAACAGCAGCGCGGCATAGGCAACCGAGACCAGCAGCAGGATCCAGCTGGAGACCACGCGCGCGTTTCCGTCAGGACAGGGGCCAGTAGATCACGACCGTTGGTCGTGAGGGTAGGTCACGGCGGTGGGTCATGGCGGTGGGTCACGACCGTTGGTCGTGACGGAGGCATCCATGCCCACCAACGGTGGGCACCCACCAAAGGAGGTGCGCACCCACCAGGAACCGGCCTTATTCCGCCGGCACGCCCATTTCCTTCAGCAGTTCCGGCGCCGGGTAGACCTTGGCCAGCAGCCAGCGCAGGTAGCGCATGTCCACGTGCACGGCGCGCTTGTAGCGCGGGTCGAACCACCAGCTGGCGCTGACCGATTCCCAGTTGCTGTCGAAGTTCAGGCCGATCAGTTCGCCCTTGGCGTTGAGCACCGGCGAGCCGGAGTTGCCGCCGGTGGTATCCAGGTTGGTCAGGAAGTTGACCGTCTGGGTCTTCAGCGCCGGGTCGGCGGTGCTGCCGAAGTCACCCTTGGCGATCGCGGCCAGCAGCGGCTTGGGCGCATCGAACGGATAGGCGTTGGTGTTCTTCTCGACGATGCCGGCCACGGTGGTCACCGGCGAGTAGGTCACGCCGTCGCGCGGATGCAGCGCTTCGACCTTGCCGTAGCTGATGCGCAGGGTGCGGTTGGCATCCGGGTACACCGCGCGGCCCTGCTTGGCACGCCAGGCGAACAGCGCCTGCATGTAGGCCGGGCGCAGGCGCAGCTGCTCGCCTTCGCGGGTCTTGCTTTCGTTCTCGATGCGCAGCTGCGCGGCCACCAGCGGGGCGGCCACGGTGATCAGCGGATCGGCAGCCAGCGCCTTGCCTTCGCGCGCAGCAGCGAAACGGGACAGGCGCTGTGCCTCCTCACCCAGTTGGGTGCCGGCGTACAGGGTATCCAGCGCCGCTGCCAGCTGCTCCGGGGTACGGCCGAAGGCCGTATCGAACTCGGCCACGCGCTGCGCGTCCGGCAGCTTCTGGTAGCGGGTCAGCAGGGTGGTCAGCAGCGCCTTCTCGACCTCCGGCGCGTAGCGGCGCTGAACCTGCTTGAGCACGCCTTCGATCATCGCCTGGTCGCGCTGCTGGTAGCCGCTCTCGCGCTGCGCGTCCGGCTTGGCCGATTCGATGCGCAGGCGTTCCAGCAGCAGCGCCGAGCGCAGCAGCTGGCTCTGTGCGGCCATCTGGTCCAGCAGCAGGTCACGCTCGCCCACCGCCGCACCCTGCGACAGGTTGGTCAGCAGCGCCTTGATATCGCCCTGGTACTTGCGGTCGGTGGCAGCCAGCATCGCCGTCTCGTCGGCGGCACGCTGGGCCTTGGCGTCGCTGCGCAGCAGGCCTTCCAGCTCACCGGCGGCGCGCTTGCGGTTGTTCTTCAGCGACTGCAGCTGCGAGGCGTAGCGGGTGCGCGCCTGCGCGTCCTTGGCACTGGCGGCCTCGATGGTGTCAATCATCTGCTGGAACACCGATACGCGGCGCGGCAGCACGGTATCGATCTGGCCAGCGAATTCGGCCGCGGTACGGTGGCGATAGGTGATGCCCGGGTAACCGGCCAGCATCGCGTAGTCACCTTCCTTCGGACCTTCCACCGACATCTGCAGGTGCGCCGGCGCCTGGTAGGGCACGTTGTCCTTGCTGTACGCGGCCGGCTTGCCGTCCTTGCCGACATAGGCGCGCAGCAGGGTGAAGTCGCCGGTGTGGCGCGGCCACATGAAGTTGTCGATCTCGTCGCCGTAGTTGCCGATCGCACGCGGCGGCGCATACACCAAGCGCACGTCGCTCAGCTCCAGCTGGGCAATGCGGTAGAAATCGGTGCCGTAGTACATGTTGGCCACCGAGCAGCGCACGCTGCCGTCCTTCTCGCACTCGGCCACGATCTGCTTGCTGGCCGCATCCACGGCATCGAAGTAGGCACGGCCGGTCTTGCCACGCGCCTGCGCCAGCACCTGGTCGGTCACCTTGTCGAAGCCGACGGTGACCAGCACGCGGAAGTCCGGGTTGGCCGGGCGCTCGTCGGCGCGGTCCCTGGCGATGAAGCCACCATTGATCAGGTCGTGCTCGGGCGAGCTGTTGTACTGGATCACGCCCATCGCCACGTGGTGGTTGGTCAGCAGCAGGCCGTCCGACGATACGAACGAGCCGGTGCCGCCACCGGCACGCACCACGGCGCTCAGCGGCGGTGCGGTGACATTGGCCAGGTCGGCCGGATTGCCCTTGAAGCCTGCGGCCTGCAGCGGCTTGGCCAGCTCCGGCAGCTGGGTCGGCATCCACATGCCTTCATCGGCGTGGGCGCCGGCGGCGAGGGTCAGGCCCAGGGCCAGGGCAGTGGGAAGGGCTTTGCGTGGTGACATGGGGCAATCCGGTACGACAGAACAGCCCGGGACCATAGCCGCTGGGGGCGGATGGGGCAACGGCCGATGGTTGGGGGCGTCGTGCACGGTAGTGGGGGGGGGGGGGGGGGGGGGCCCCCCCCCCCCCGGCGGGGGGGGGGGGTGGGCGGCCGCGGGCCGGCGCCCCGCC
>NZ_JAWIRT010000019.1:97045-117212 GCF_036320045.1 Stenotrophomonas sp. SMYL20
GCGGGGGCGGGTTCGGGCGGCCCGGGGGCCCCCCACCCCCCCCCCGGGGTGGGGGGGGGGGGGGGCCCCCCCCCCCCCCGCCACTACCGCATCGTTACTTCTCCCGCCGCCAGTTGATCGACCCACGGTTTTCCACCGTGCTCGATTCCACTTCCACGTCGAAGCCGCGGCGCAGCAGGTACTTCAGCGTGATCACCGAACCGGCACCGACCAGCGACACGCCGTAACCGACGTACAGCTTGGGCGAGATGTACTTGCCGACGCCGATCACCGAGCCACCCAGCGCGCGCGACTGGCTCACGCCGGCATCGTCCAGGCCCAGCTTGGCACCCAGCTGCGAGGCCAGCAGGCCGCTGCCGGCCGACAATGCCGCCGAGGCCGCATTGACCTGCTGCGTCTGGTCGCTGCTGGCGCCGGTCAGGCTGCGTCCCAGCACCAGATAAGCCAGGGCTTCGGACTGCGACATCGCCGGGTCAGACCACACGTCCGCACGCGGCTGCTGCGCACGCCCGGTCACGTCGATACCAGCAGTGACATCACCGATCCGGCGCTCGGCACGGATGTTGATGCGCGGGTCGGACACCGCGTTGTAGTTCCAGGTGAGGTTGCCGCGGGTGATGGTCAGGTCCTGCCCGTACGCCTTGTAGCGGCCACTCACTTCCAGCCCACCATTGGCGGTCATTTCGCGACCAGGCTTGGCCCAGACCTGCATCTTGCCGGTCAGCGCGCCCTTCAGGCCGAAGCCGGTCATCTTCACCTTGTCACCGAGGCTGACCGTCAGCTCCATGTCCAGCGGCGAGGTACGCGACTCTTCCGGATCGGCCGGGTCGAGCACCACCACGTCTTCGGACACCGAGGTGCCGCGGTCCAAGCGCTCCAGATCGATGTCGGCCTCGGGCACGTGCACGGTGCCACGCAGCTCCATCGCGGCCTTGGCCAGGGTGAAGTCGAGGTTGGGATTGGCGACGATGCGCAGCTCGCTGGTGTTGGACAGCAGCACGTTGTCGCCGTGGATCTTCAACTGCAGCGGCTGTGCATCGCCGAACCACGACAGGCCACCATCCACGTACAGCGTGCCCTGGCCGGAGTTGGCCTGCGCGGTGATCTTGGCCGAACCATCGGGCTGGGCCACGAAGCTGCCCTTGCCCTGGTCGAAGGTCAGGCCCAACGCCGGGAATTCACCCTTGAAGTTGCTCAGCTGCGCGTCACCGCCCAGCGACGGCTGGCCACGCGTACCGCGCAGGCTGACGTGGCCTTCGATCAGGCCTGTCGGTCGCACGATGTCCGGCGAGAACAGCTCCAGCCAGTACAGCCGCGACATGTTGAGGTAGAGCTCGCCGTTCAGCGGTGCGCTGGCTTCCCAACCGGTCTGCATCCTGGCATCGACGAAGCCGTTGCCCTGGAAGCCCATGCCCAGGTAGCCCTTGATGCTGGCCGGGGTCATGTCGAGCTTGAGCGAGAACTGGTCGTAGCGCACCAGCTCGCCACGGGTGGTGTCCCCCACGGCATTGCGGTTCTCACCCAGGCGCACGCCGCCTTCCTTCGAGCGCACTTCCACATGGCCTTCCCAGGCGTTGCCGCGCGGGCGGATCTGCGCATCCAGGCTGACATCGCCACGCAGGTAGATGCGACGGCCGGACTGCGGCGGCAACCACGGCTGCACCAGCGCCAGTGGCAGCGCATCACTGCGCACCACCAGGCCCTCGCGCGGCCAGTTGGCCTGTGCGCACAGTGTGCCGCTGCTGGCAGCGGCCAGGCAGGCTTCGCCCAGCGTGTAGTTGCTGCCGTTGATCGCGAACGCCGCCGGTGCACGCAGCGACCAGGCATCGCCCTTCACCGGTGCGATGCGCAGCGCGGCCAGCTCGCCGCGCCACTGCGCGCCCTGCTGGCGCACGCTGCCCTGCAGCTCGATCGCGCCCATCTCGTTGCGGGTCTGCGCGGCCAGGCGCAGGTTGGAGACACTGCCCTGCGCATCCACATTCAAGCGTTCCAGCAGCATGCCGGCATTGACCTGCTGGCCCTGGATCGCCAGCGTGCCGCTGTCGCCGCGCCACGGCAGGTGGCCCTTGATGCTCACGCTCTCGGCGCCGTAGCCGTCCCAGTTGAGGTTGTTGCCGACCAGGTCGGCGGTGATGTCCGGCGCATCGCGCGGGCCCTTCACCTGTACCTGGCCACGCAGGCCGCCATCGGCGCCCGGCAGCAGGTCACTCAGCTGCAGCGGTTCGAAACGCGCATCGATGTCGAGGCGGTCACCGACCTTGCCCGAAGCGGTCACCCGGCTGCTGCCCAGCGACAGCTTCAGGTCACCCTGGCCCTGCGCGCCCTGCAGCGCGAACTTGCCCTGTGCGTCCAGGTTGCGCTGACGCAGCACGCCCTTCAACGACGGCAGATCGACCGTGGCTTCCAACGTGCCGGCGGTACCCGGCGGTGCGTTTGCCGGCGGCGGCAGCTGGCGGCCCTTGGAGGCCAGGTTGCCGGACAGGCGGCCATTCCAGCCCGGCACGAAATAGCCGGGGTCGAAGTCCTTCAGTGTGGCCTTGGCATCCCAGTCCAGCTGCGGTGCCCACGCCACCTGGCCTTCCACCTGCAGCTGGCCACCCGGGGTCTGCGCCTGCAGCTGGTGGATCGACGCGGCCTGATCGTTGCCGCGCACATCGAAGTGCAGCTGTGCCTTCTGCGCGTCGCGCTCGACCTCGGCGCGGCCGATCGCCGCCCAGGCCTTCAGGGTACCGGCCAGGCCGAAGCGCGCTTCCTTCAAGGTGACCGGCACCGGGGCGCTGCCGGCGGTGTTCGGGTCCGCCGCTGGCACGTAGGTCAGGTCATGTGCGACCACCGAGAAGTTGAGCTTCTGCTGGTCTTCCTGGCTGAAATCGGCGGTGCCTTCCAGCCGCGCCTCACCGCCAAGACCCTTCACCAGCAGCGGTGAGACTTTCAGCACCTGGTCCTGCAGCGACACCACCGACGGTGCCAGTTCCAGTTCCTGATCGCCCTGTTTCACCTTGCCACGCAGGTTGGCGTTGCCGCCCTTGCCGGCGGCGGTGAAATCCAGTGCCAGCGGCGCGATCGCCGAGCTGGCCAGTGCCGGCGACAGCAGCGCCAGATCCAGCTCGTCACTGCGGATGCTGGCGCTCCAGCTCGGATCGGTGCGGCCATCGAACACCAGCATCGCGTGCAGCGGCTTCGGCGCGCGCCCGGCTACGGCCACTTCCATGTGCGACAGGTCACCGCGGGCGACCAGGCCGACGGTGGCGGCCGTGCGGCCACGCGGCGCCGGCAGCACCGCGGTGACGGTCACATCGGTGTCGTAGTCCTTGGCCGGGATGTAACGACCCTGGGCGGTGAAATTGCCCATGTCGCTGTCCACCACCAGTTTGTGTGCCTGGAACTCGCCATTGGCGATCTCGATGCCGCCGCGCACGCGACTGATGTCGATCACCGGCTCGTTGGCCTGGCTGATGCGGAAGCCGTCGATGGCGATGGCATCGGCCTGGATCGCCAACGGCATTTCGATCTGCGGCAGCGAATCGGGCCACGACGGCAGCTTGAACGGCTCGTCACTCTTGGCCAGGTTCAACGTTGCGTTGGTCAGCTCCAGCTTGTCCAGCAGCAGCTTGCGGCCCAGCAGCGGGCGCAGGTCCGGCTCCAGATGGGCGCGCTCGGCGTGGAAATGGATGTCGTCGTAGCGGAAGTCGACGTTGTACAGGGTCAGCGGACCGGCCACCGGGCCGTCCACCTTGTCCCAGGTGAAGCTGGCGCCCACCGGCAGCCGTGCCACCACCTGCGCCAGCAGCACGTCACGCCCGGCCACGGTCTGCAGCAACCAGTACACCGCCAGCAGGGCCAGCAGCACCAGGCCCAGCACGCCCACACCGGACCAGGCCCAGAAGCGGCGGCGGCGGTAGAAGCGCACGCGCGGCGGCGTGGTCGGGTTCGGAGTGGGTGCGGGCGTACTCACAGGTCCGCTCCGATGTTGAGGTACAGCTGGAACTGCGAATCCGGGTTGTTCAAGCCATGCGCGATATCCACGCGCACCGGGCCCACCGGCGATTTCCAGCGCACGCCGAAGCCGACGCCGGTATGCAGATCGATGGTGTTGTCGAAGGCGCTGCCGGTATCGACGAACACCGCCGCACCCCAGGGGCCACCATTGAAATAGTGCTCGTACTCGGCCGAGCCGATCACCAGGTTCTTGGCGCCCAGCGCGTACTTGTCCGGTGCCGGGGTCCGCGGGCCCACCTCGCGATAGGCATAGCCGCGGATGCTGCGGTCACCACCGGCGAAGTAGCGCAGGCTGGGCGGCATCGCCACCAGATCACTGGTCCAGGTGGTGCCACCTTCGCCGCGCAGGATCAGGCGGTTGCTTTCGCCTACCGGGATGTACCAGCGCAGCACGGCATTGGCCTGCACGAAGCTGGTGTCCGAACCGGCACCTTCAACGCCGGCACGCATCGTCGCAGTACCGCTGATGCCCTTGCGCGGGAACAGTTCGTCATCGACGTTGACGTAGTCGGCGACCATCTGCGGGTACACCAGCGTCGACGTGTTGTAGACCGCGTCGGTGAATTCGGTGCCGGAGGCATAGCGCCAGCGCTCGCGCAGCGCGTTGATGGAGGCGATCGCGGTCCAGTGTTCGTTGATCTCGCCGCTGCGGCTGGCGATCAGCTTGAAGTTGCGCAGGTCGATGTAGTCGGTCTGCTCGTCGTAGGCGCTGGCAGCGAAGGTGTACCAGCCATCAAGCCAGTTGAAGGCCGGAATGCGGTAGCTGGTGACCAGGCTCTTGCGCTTCTGCGCATAGTCCAGCTGCGTGTTCATCTTGTGGCCGCGGTTGTTCAGCCACCGCCGTTCGATGCCACCGCGCACACCCGGGCCACTTTCGCTGCCGTAGCTCAGACCCGCGGTGTAGATGGTGCGCTTGGCACGGGTCAGCTTCACATCCACCGGCACTTCGCCGTTCGCATCGGCCTGGTCGGGCCGCGGCTGGATGTCGATCACGCTGAAGTAGTCCAGCTTGGTCAGCGACTCGCGCAGCCGGTCCAGCTTGCCCTCGTGGAAGTAGCTGCCCTGTTCCCAGTACACCAGCGGATCGAACAGCTTGTCGACGAAGTAGTCCTGCTCGAAACGCACCGGTCCCATGTTGTAGCGACGGCCGCTGTCCCAGGTCAGGTCGATGTCGGCGGCGTTGTCGGCACGGGTGATCTGTACCTGACGCTGGGTGTAGTCGGCATCGAAATAGCCACGTTCGGCCAGGCGGCGGGTGACGGTAATCTTGCTGGCTTCGTACTGCGTATGTTCGAAACGCTGGCCCTTGCGCGGCTTGAACGCGGCCAGATCGTCCTGCAGGTACTGGTCGTACATCGCCGGTCCGGTGATGTCGATGTGCTCGCGGCGGACGGTCACCGGGGTGCCCTTGTCGACATGGATCAGCACGCGCACGTGCTCGTCCTCGCGCGGCGCCTCGACCTTGATCACCGGGTTGTAGTACCCGAACGGTTCCAGTGCCTGGCGGGTCTGCCGCTCGGCCTGTGACAGCAGGTACTCCAGGCGCGATTCGCCCTGTTCCTTGCCGATCGTGTCGTACAGCGACAGCGATTCCTGGATGTTCTCGATGATTGCGGCGTCGTCGCCCTTGTCCAATCCCTTGATGTCCACCTTGTCGATGGTGCCGCGCGCGTGGGCCACGGAGGTGGCGGCCAGCGACAGGACCATCAGCGGCAGGGCGTATTTCTTTGGCTGCATGCGGCACAGCATACCGACCGAAGGTGACGATGCGAAATGCATCACGTCATTCGGGATCGGTTGTTAAGTGGCGGTCAAAATACGCGCCTTTGTGGCGATCGTCGTGATCGCAGCCGAGGATGCCGGCATCGTGCGCGATGCCGGCAATGACCCCGATGGACATCCGCCAGCGGTGATCCGGTAGTGGGGGGGGGGGGGGGGGCCCCCCCCCCCCCCCCCCCGGGGGGGGGGGGGGGGACCCGCCGGGCCCGGCCCAGCCCCCCCCCCCCCCCCCCCGCCCCCGCCACTACCGATACGGGCGTCAGCTCGACAGATGCTCGATCGCTGCCACCTTGCCCAGGCGCTCGCCCAGCATCGTCAGCAGCGCCAGGCGGTTGCCACGCAGCGCCGGATCCTCGGCATTGACCATCACGCCATCGAAGAACGCGTCGACCTGCGGGCGCAGGCGTGCCAAGCGCGCCAGCACAGCCACATAGTCCTTGTGCTGCAGGCTGGCGCCGGTGTCGTCGATGGCCGCGGTGACCGCTTCAGCCAGCGCGCGCTCGGCGTCTTCCTGCAGCAGCGCCGGGTCGATCTGGGCCGGGATGTCGCCTTCGGCCTTGCGGAGGATGTTGCGGATGCGCTTGTTGGCCGCAGCCAGCGCCTCGGCTTCCGGCAGCGCGGCGAAGGTGCCGATCGCATCCAGGCGGCGGTCGAAGTCGTACAGCGAGGCCGGCTTCAGCTCGGCGACGGCGTTGAAGTGCGTGGCCGGCACGCCCTTGTCGGCGTAGTAGCCCTTCAGGCGGTCGAGGATGAAGTCGTACAGCTCGCCGACATCGGCCTGCACGTTGCGCGCGGCCAGGCCGGCGTTGGCGCTGGCCAGCAGCGCGCGCAGGTCCAGCTCGAAGCCGCTTTCGATGATCGTGCGGGCCAGGCCCAGCGCGTTGCGGCGCAGGGCGAACGGGTCCTTGTTGCCGGTCGGCTTCAGGCCAGCGGCGAAGCCACCGGCCAGCGTGTCGACACGTTCAGCAATCGCCAGCACCTTGCCCAGCGGCGACAGCGCGATGTCGTCACCGCCGAAGCGCGGCTGGTAGGCCTCGTCGATGGCCAGCGCCACCTCCTGCGATTCACCACCGGCCACGGCGTAGTGGCGGCCGGCGATGCCCTGCAGTTCCGGGAATTCGTTGACCATGCGCGACTGCAGGTCGTTCTTGGCCAACTGCGCGGCCCGCTTGGCCTGCGCGGCGTCGGCGCCGACCTGGGGGGCGATCACTTCGGCCAGAGCGGCCACGCGCGCCACCTTATCGGCCACGCTGCCCAGCTTGGCCTGGTAGGTCACCGTTTTCAGGCCGTCGCCCATCGACACCAGGCCCTGCTTCAGGTCCTCGTCGAAGAAGAACTTGGCATCAGCGAAGCGCGGGCGGATCACGCGCTCGTAGCCCTTGGCCACTTCGGCCACGTCCTTCGATTCGATGTTGGCGATGCCGATGAACTTCTCGGTCAGGGTGCCAGCGGCATCCAGCACCGGGAAGAACTTCTGGTTGATCTCCATCGTCTCGATCAGCGCTTCCTGCGGCACCGCCAGGAACGCGCGTTCGAAGCTGCACAGCACTGCCGACGGCCATTCGACCAGGTTCACCACCTGCTCCAGGTTGTCGTCGGTGATGCGGGCGCTGCCACCGGCCTTGGCCGCAGCGGCCTCGACCTCGGCAACGATGCGCGCACGGCGTTCGCTCGGGTCGACCAGCACGAACGCGGCACGCAGGGCTTCAACATAATCCTGCGGCTGGGCCAGCGACACCGCCTGGTCGTGGTGGAAACGATGGCCACGGCTGACGCGACCGGCCTGCAGGCCGAACAGCTCGGCTTCAACCACGTTGGCACCGTGCAGCAGCACCAGCCAGTGGGCCGGGCGCGCGAAGCCCCAGGCGTGGTCACCCCAGCGCATCGGCTTGGGAATCGGCATCGCCGCGATCGCCTCGCGCAGGATCTCCGGCAGCAGGCTGGCAGTGCTCGCACCCGGGGTCACCGCGCGGTGCACGAAACGCTCACCCTTGTTGTCGGTGGTCTTCTCCAGCGCGGTCCAGTCGATCCCGGCCTTGGCGGCGAAGCCCTGCAGGGCCTTGGTCGGCTGGCCTTCGGCGTCCAGCGCGATGTTCAGGTACGGGCCCAGCACTTCGCTGTGCTGTTCCGGCTGCTCCAGGCCGACGCCCGGCAGCAGCACGGCCAGGCGGCGCGGGGTCGACAGCGGGCGCGCATCGCCCAGTTCCAGCGCGACGCCGCGCTTGCGCAGGCCTTCGACGACACCGTCGAAGAACGCCTGGGCCAGGCCCGGCAGCGCCTTGACCGGCAGCTCCTCGGTGCCCAGTTCGATCAGCAGGGGGGACAGTTGGCTCATCGGTTCGATCCTGTGGTGGGGGCGCAGCGCGCAACGCGTCCGGCGCCCCGGGTAGTGGGTGAAAAGCGGGTCGGTGCAGGAAGGCGGTCAGGCCTTCTTCGCACCCGGGAAGCCCAGCTTCTCGCGCTGCTCGTAGTACGCCTTGGCCACCGCCTGGGCCAGCGCGCGCACGCGCAGGATGTAGCGCTGGCGCTCGGTCACGCTGATCGCGCGGCGCGCATCCAGCAGGTTGAAGGTGTGGCTGGCCTTCATCACCTGCTCGTAGGCCGGCAACGGCAGGTTCACTTCCACCAGCTTCTGCGCTTCGCGTTCGCAGGCATCGAAACGGTGGAACATCTCTTCCACGTCGGCGTATTCGAAGTTGTAGGTGCTCTGCTCCACCTCGTTCTGGTGGTAGACGTCGCCGTAGGTCACCGGCTGGCCGTCCGGGCCGTAGGTCCAGACCAGGTCGTAGACGTTGTCGCAGTTCTGCAGGTACATGCACAGGCGTTCGAGACCATAGGTGATCTCGCCCAGCACCGGGCGGCACTCCAGGCCACCGGCCTGCTGGAAGTAGGTGAACTGGGTCACCTCCATGCCGTTGAGCCAGACTTCCCAGCCCAGGCCCCAGGCGCCCAGCGTCGGCGATTCCCAGTTGTCCTCGACGAAACGCAGGTCGTGCACCAGCGGATCGATGCCCAGTGCCTTCAGCGAATCCAGGTACAGCTGCTGGATGTTGTCCGGCGCCGGCTTCATCGCCACCTGGTACTGGTAGTAGCGCTGCAGACGGTTCGGGTTCTCGCCGTAGCGGCCGTCGGTCGGGCGGCGCGAGGGCTGCACGTAGGCCGCGTTCCAGCTCTCCGGACCGATCGCACGCAGGAAGGTGGCCGGGTGGAAGGTACCGGCGCCCACCTCCAGGTCGAGCGGCTGGATGAGCACGCAGCCCTGCTGGGCCCAGAACTGGTTCAGGGTCTGGATGAGGCCCTGGAAGGTGATCGGAACGGTCGGGGTCGCGGACATGCGTACGAGTCTTGGCCGGCAAGGGGGTGCGCTAGTATAACGGCCGACCTGCGGGGCATTCCGTACCCGGGAGGAGCAGGCAGATGGAACATCGGCTGCCGGTGGGCACGCCCGGCGAGGCTGGCCGCGTACCGCTGCCGTGGGGTCGCCTGCAGTTCGAGCAGATTGCCGCGGCCCTGATCGCCGATGGCCTGGTGGCCGAGCAGGACCGCGAGCGCATGCGCTTTTCCGCGCAGGGCGCACGCAACGCCAGTGAAGTGCACCCGCTGGTGCTGCTGTCCAACCTCAAGCTGGCCGCCAACGGCGGTGGCGAACTGACCCTGGAGCGCCTCACCGAGTGGCTGGCGCAGCGCACCGGCAGCCGCTACCTGCGCATCGACCCGACCCGGGTCGACGTTGCCGCCGTCACCGCGCTGGTCTCCCACGCCTACGCCCGCCGCCACCGCTTCCTGCCGCTGGCGGTGGATGCCGAGCGCGTGCTGGTGGCCACCAGCGAGCCGCTGGTGCAGGAGTGGCGCCGTGACCTGCAGCACCTGACCCGCCGCCGCATCGAGCTGGCGGTGGTCAATCCGCTGGACCTGCACCGTTACACCATGGAGTTCTACGGGGTGACCCGTTCGGTGCGCGGGGCCCGTGGCGACGTGCGCGGCGAGGCCAGCACCACCCTGCCCAGCTTCGAACAGCTGGTGGAGCTGGGCCGCACCGGCGACGTCAATGCCGACGACCAGCACATCGTGCATATCGTGGACTGGCTGCTGCAGTACGCCTACGAGCAGCGCGCCTCGGACATCCACCTGGAGCCGCGCCGCGAAATGGGGCGCATGCGCTTCCGCATCGACGGCGTGCTGCACAAGGTGTTCGAGGTACCGCCGGCGGTGATGACCGCGGTGGTCAGCCGCATCAAGGTGCTCGGCCGCATGGACCTGGCCGAACGCCGGCGCCCGCAGGATGGCCGCATCAAGACCCGTTCGCCGGGCGGCCGCGAGGTCGAGATGCGTCTGTCGACCATGCCCACCGCCTTCGGCGAGAAGTGCGTGATGCGCATCTTCGACCCGGATGCCGCGTTCAAGAGCATCGACCAGCTCGGTTTCAGCCCGCAGGAGGCGGCGGGCTGGAATGCACTGGTCGAACGCCCGCACGGCATCGTGCTGGTCACCGGCCCGACCGGCTCGGGCAAGACCACCACCCTGTATTCCACGCTGAAGCGCCTGGCCACGCCGGACGTGAACGTGTGCACGGTGGAGGACCCGATCGAGATGATCGCGCCCGAGTTCAACCAGATGCAGGTGCAGACCAACATCGACCTGGATTTCGCCAGCGGCGTGCGCACCCTGCTGCGGCAGGACCCGGACATCATCATGATCGGCGAGATCCGCGACCTGGAAACCGCGCAGATGGCGGTGCAGGCCTCGCTGACCGGCCACCTGGTGCTGTCCACCCTGCATACCAACGACGCGCCCTCGGCGGTCACCCGCCTGCTCGACCTGGGCGTGCCGCACTACCTGCTGGCCAGCACCCTCAACGGCATCCTCGCCCAGCGCCTGGTGCGCACGCTGTGCCCGCACTGCAAGCAGCCGCACAGCCTCGGCGCCGCCGACTGGGCGGTGCTGGCTGATAGCCATGCCGCATATCCAGATGCCGCCACGCCCTGTCGGCCGGTCGGTTGCCTGGAGTGCCGGCGCACCGGATTCCTCGGCCGCATCGGCCTGTATGAGTTGCTGCCATTGGGTTCGCGGCTGCGCGGGCAGATCCGTGCCGACATGGATCTGGCCGGTTTCAGCCGTGCCGCACGGGCTGAAGGGCTGCGAACCCTGCGCCAGGCCGGGCTTGAAAAGGTGGCGCAGGGGCTGACTACAATCGAGGAAGTCCTGTCAGTCCTGCCGCCCCCGGATGAACCCAGCCCCGTTCCTGATCCTTGAAACCGGCCGCCCAGTACCGTCGCTGCGCCGCTACGGGCGCTTTCCGCACTGGATCCGCGTCGCCGCCGGGCTGGAAGAGCACGAGACGGTGGTGGTCGATGTCGAACACGGTGGCGCCCTGCCCGACCCACATGCCTTCGCCGGCGTGCTGGTGACCGGTTCGGCCGCCTTCGTCACCGACCACGCCGAGTGGAGTGAGCGCAGCGCCGCATGGCTGCGCCAGACCGCCCACGACGACCTGCCGGTGTTCGGCATCTGCTACGGCCACCAGCTGCTGGCACACGCGCTGGGTGGCGAGGTGGCCTACAACCCGGCCGGGCGCGAGTCCGGCACGATCGAGCTGGAACTGCAGCCGCAGGCCGCGCAGGACCCGCTGTTCCAGGGCCTGCCGCAGCATTTCGCCGCCCACGCCACCCACCTGCAGACCGTGCTGCGCGCGCCGGAAGGTGCCGAAGTGCTGGCACGCTCGCCGCTGGACGGCTGCCACGCCTTCCGCTGGGGCCGCCAGGCGTGGGGCGTGCAGTTCCATCCGGAATTCGCCACCCACCACATGCGCGGCTACGTGCGCGCCCGCGCCGACTGCATCGGCCGCCACGGCGGCTGCGCCCGCAGCATCGAGCGCGCGGTCAGCGCCGCACCACTGGCCCGCCAGCTGTTGCGCCGCTTCGTCCGCCAGGCGCGGCTGTCTTCAGCCCAGCCGGTGGCAAAACAGGGATAATCGGCGGCACGGGCAGCCGCCCGGCCCCCTCCTGTCCTTCCCGGATGTCCATGAAAGAGATTCGCAAGCTGCCGGCCTCGGCGGGCGCCCAGTGGTTGCTGGATACGTTCTCCCTGTACCGGCGTGCGCCGCTGCAGCTGGCCCGGATCGGCCTGACCTGGCTGCTGGTGAGCTGGGTGGTGACCCTGCTGTCGACCTTGATTCCCGGCGCCGCCGGCATGGCAGTACAGCTCATGACCCTGGCCATTTCGCCGATCATGTTCGGCGGCATGCTGTATGCCGTGGGCGAGATCGACGAAGGCCGCCCGGGCCTGGCGTCGCACCTGCTGCAGCCGATCCGCGACCACCGCGTCAGCCACCTGCTGGTGCCGCTGGCGATCCAGGTGCTGGCGGTGCTGCTGCTGGGCGCGCTGTTGTTCATGATGATCGGCCGCGAGGGCTTCACAGCCTTCAGCGAGGTCATGACCAAGATGGAAGAAATCAGCCGCAGTGGCCAGCAGATCAAGCCGGATGATGCGGCCGCGCTGGTCGCCAACCTGCCGGCCAAGCGCATCGCGCTGTGGATGCTGCTGGTGTTCCTGAGCGCGGTGGCGCTGTCGCTGGCGATGTTCACCCAGCCGGCGCTGGTGGTGTTCGACAAGCAGAGCGGCATGCACGCGCTGCGCCTGAGCCTGCAGGGCTGCATCGAGAACATCGGCGCGATGTTCGTGTTCGCCGCGCTCGGCCTGATCGCCGCGTTCTGCATGTACATCCTGTTCGTGATCGTGATCCAGATCGCGATGCTGATCGGTGGCCCGCTGGCTGCGGCCTTCATCGCCCAGCTGGTGCTGACCACGGTGCTGATGCCGCTGTATGTCGGCGCGGTCTACGCCGCGTGGAAGCAGATGTTCGTGCATCGCGGCAGCCGCGCGGCCCCACCGATCCCGACCACGCCGACCTCAAGCGACGTGTTCCACGCCTGACGGAAAAAGGGGACGGAGGGGATTAAGTCGTTTATGCCCAGTGTGTGCAGCTAACGACTTAATCCCCTCCGTCCCCTTTTTTTCTTTCAGGCGGCGGGTTTCTTCACTACCGACGACGGCACCAGCCAGCGTGCGGCGTGGATGCCCAGTTCGTAGAGCAGGCACATCGGAATCGCCAACATCAGCTGCGAGACCACGTCCGGCGGGGTCAGCACTGCGGCCACCACGAAGATGCCGACGATCGCGTAACCGCGGCCTTCCTTGAACTGCTGCGGCGTCACCCAGCCCAGCAGCACCAGGATCACCATCGCCACCGGCAGTTCGAAACTGCCGCCGAAAGCGAAGAAGATCGCCAGCACGAAGTCCAGGTAGGCGTTCGCATCCGGAGTGATCGCGATCACGTCCGGGCTGAAGGTGGTGAGGAAGTGGAATACCGCCGGCAGCACCAGGAAGTAGGCGAAGGCACAGCCGGCGTAGAACAGCAGCACCGACGACACCAGCAACGGCACCGCCAGGCGCTTCTCGCGCGCATACAGGCCCGGGGCGACGAACGCCCACAGCTGGTACAGCAGCCACGGCACCGCCACGAACAGGGCGACGAAGAAGGTCAGCTTCAGCGGGGCGAAGAAGGCGCCGGCGGGGTTGGTGGCGATCATCGTCTGCCCGTTCGGCAGCTGCGAGACCAGCGGTTCGGCCAGCGCGTTGTACAGCTTCTGGGTGAACGGCAGCAGCGCCAGCAGCACCACGCCCAGGCCCAGCAATGCGCGCACCAGGCGGCCGCGCAGTTCCACCAGATGTTCGACCAGCGAGCTTTCGCCGAAATCCTGTTCACTCATGGCTGGCGCTCCGGGCTGCTCTGCGGCGGCGGCGCACCGGCTTCAGGGGGTGTCGCCGGCGTCGGCTCGGGAGCAACGCTCTCCTGTGCCGGCGCATCGGTGTCGGGCACGGCGCTCATGTGCGGCGGAAGATCTGCGGGCGCCGGCGCGCGTACTTCCTGCGCCAACGTATCGCCCTGCTGCTGGGCCTCCTGCGCTTCGCGACGGATCGCTTCACCGCTGGCGCGCAGCTGGTTCTCGGTGTCCTGCATGCCCTGGCGCACGTCCTGCATCTGCCGCTTGATGTCCTCGGCCTGCAGTTCGCGCTCCAGTTCCTGTTTCACCGAATCCCACTGATTGCGGGCACGACGTACCCACAGGCCGGCAAAGCGGGCCGCCTTGGGCAGGCGCTCGGGACCGAGCACCACCAGGGCAACCACCGCAATCACCAGCAGTTCGCTGAAGCCGATATCAAACACCGCGACCGCTCCGGATCAGCGAGCGTTACGGTCGTGCTCGTCCTGCGCGGCGCGCGAGGCGTCCTGGCTGCGCGATTCATCGCCCAGCTGCGCGTTCGGCTTGTCCTCGTCGCGCATGCCCTTCTTGAATTCCTTGACCGCCGAACCGAGATCCTTGGCGCCACTGGTCAGGCGCTTGGTGCCGAACACCAGCAGGACGATGGCCAGCACGACCAACCAATGCCAGATGCTGAAACTGCCCATAAAGACGCTCGTTACGTTAGTGATCAGGCTGTCGAGCATAGCGCACCGGGTGTTAGCCGGCGCGCGTGACGAAAGTCAGTTTCCGCCCAGCGTTTCCGTGCGGATTTCGCCGTCGTTGACCGGCTGGAAGCCCTGCTGCTGCGGCGGCGGGTTCTGCGGCACGTTCTGCAGCGGTGCGGTAGTGGCTTCGGCCGGGGCGGCCGGCGCTGCCTGAACAGGCGCCGGAGCAACCGCCGGGGCCGCTGCCGGGCGCGGCGCGCTACCGCCGTTGCCGCTGCGGTTGTTACGCGCGGCGTAGGTGGCCTCTTCCAGGCGGTCGCGGAACGTGACCACATCCATCGACGGCGAACCGGCCGCGCGGCCTTCGAAGATCATGCGCGGCGTGGTGTTGCTGCCGTAGGCGTCCAGATTGGCGGCATCGTCGATCTGCAGCACCGCACCATCCAGGGCGACACCGGCGAACAGGCCGCGGGCGCGCGACCAGGACCAGATCTCGGCCTTCAGCTGACCGTCGGTGGCGGCGGCGGCATTGCGGCCGACCGGGCCGGCGGCGACACCCGCATCGGCGCCCAGCGTGAACTTGCCGTTGACCAGGTTGTCCAGGCTCCGGTCGTTGCGGAACACCAGCACCACATCGGAGGACTGCACGCCGGCCTGGAAGCCGATGCTGCCGCCGGTGAGCTTCACGAACACCGGGTTGGACCAGGCACCGTTGGGCATGCGCACGGACATCAGGCCGTGGCCACGACGACCGCCAATGACCAGACCGGCCTTGATCGTGTCGGGAATGACGATGACCGCGCGGCCTTCGTCGAGCAATTTGTCCGGAATGCCCTGTTCAGGGATTTCCTGGATTTCAGCCAGCACGCGCACGGCATTGCGGGCACGCTGGTCTTCCTGCGGTCCGGCCATGGCCTGGCTGGACAGCAGGCTGGCGGCGATCAGCAGGGCTTGGATCGGGCGACGCATGGCAGGCTCCAGAAGTCAGTCCATAGGAAGATATAGCAAGTGACTGAAATTAGTAGTGTTGTCATGAATCCCCAATGAGCGTTCCCTGCTCACATTGATGCGCGCTATGCCTGCAATCCGAACCCCGCATCCCGGCGCGGCACCGGATCGGCGACAATACCGCTCATGCTCGACGCACCCGATACCGCCGTGCTGGCGGTCAACCTAGGCACGCCCGAGACGCCGACGGCCCCCGCCGTACGCCGTTACCTGGCCGAATTCCTGTCCGACCCCCGCGTGGTCTCGATCCCGGCACTGCTGTGGCAGCCGTTGCTGCGCGGACTGATCCTGCCGCTGCGCAGCAGCCGTTCAGCGGCCAAGTACGCCCAGGTCTGGCTGCCGGAGGGCTCTCCGCTGATGGTGCATACGCGCCAGCTGGCGCAGGCCATGCAAGCGCTGTTGCCGACCCTGACGGTGCGCCATGCAATGCGCTATGGCGAACCGGCGCTGGCCAGCGAACTCGACCGGCTGGCGGCCGACGGTGCGCGCCGCATCGTGGTGCTGCCGCTGTACCCGCAGTACTCCACCACCACCACCGCCTCGGTCGAAGACCGCGTCGATGCCTGGCAGCGCCGCAATCCGGGCGTGACCGTGAGCCTGGTACGCGACTATTCGGTCGATCCGGGCTGGGTCGACGCCGTTGCCGGCTCGATCCGCCGCTACTGGGAACAGCACGGTCGTGGCCAGAAACTGATGTTCTCCTTCCACGGCATTCCGCAGCGCCTGGCCGACGCCGGCGATCCGTATCCGCAGCGCTGCGAGGCCAGTGCGCAGGCCATCGCCAAGGCGCTGGAGCTGGGCAGGGACGACTGGCAGATGGGCTATCAGTCGCGCTTCGGCCGCGAGCGCTGGCTGCAGCCGTATGCCGAGCCCAGCCTGTGGGCGCTGGCCGAATCCGGCGTGAAGCAGATCGACGTGGTGTGCCCGGGCTTCGCCACCGACTGTCTGGAGACGCTGGAAGAAGTGGCACTGGGCTTCACCGAAACACTGGCCGAGCGCGGCACGACGATGCGCTATATCCCCTGCCTCAACGCCGAACCGGAGCACGCGCGTGCGCTGGCACGGCTGGCCGTGGCGTCACTGGCATGAGCCTGCAACCGTTTGAACTGGAGGTCGGTGGCGCGCGCGTCGCCGGCCTGCGCAACCACGGTGATGGCCCGCGCGTGCTGGCCCTGCATGGCTGGCTCGACAACGCGGCCAGCTTCGTGCCGCTGGCGCCGCACCTGTCGTCGTTGCAGCTGGTGGCCATCGACCTGCCCGGCCACGGCCACAGCGCGCATCTGCCGGCCGGTGCCAGCTACACCACGGCCGCCGCCATCTGTCACGTACTCGACGTCGCCGACGCGCTGGGCTGGGACCGTTTCAGCCTGCTCGGCCATTCGATGGGCGCCGGCATCGCCAGCCTCACCGCCTCGGTCAGCGACCGTGTCGAACGGCTGGTGGCGATCGAAGCACTCGGCGGCCTGCGTGGTCCTGAGGAAGAAACCGCCAACCGCCTGCGCGAGCATGTGAATGCCACACGCGCACTGGCACGCAAGCAGCTGCGCGTGCTCCCCGACCTCGCCGCGCCGATCCGCGCGCGGATGATGACCAACCAGCTCAGCGAGCGCTGTGCACGGCTGCTGGTCGAGCGCGGCGTGGAGCCGGTCGAAGGTGGTTACCGCTGGTGCAGCGACCCGCGCCTGATGCTGCCCACTGCGATCCGCCTCAGCGAAGGCCAGATCGACAACCTGCTGCAGGCCATCGCCTGCCCGACGCAGGTGATCTACGCCACACCGGCGCAGTCGTACTATCCCGAGCCGATGCGCAGCGATCGCCTGCAGCACCTGCGCGATGGCCGTCTGGCGGTGTTTGCCGGCAACCATCACCTGCACATGGAAGACCCGGAACAGATCGCGGGCGTGATCCTGCACTTCTTCAGCAACGGCAACGCCGGCTGAGCAAACGTATCCGCGCGCTTCACTCCGCGCGTTTGCGGCCGATACATCAGTTGCGGGCCCCTGCGTCCGCAGCACGCAGGTCCGGTCGGGCCTGCGGCGTGTGTCTGGTTCTGCAAGGAAGTCCGCATGCCCGCTCTGCTGCACCGTCACCCACAGGATGTGGCCACGGTGTCCCGTCTCCGCGTCGCTGATCGCGCCGCATTCCCCGAATTCCCGGCTCGCGCCCTGCTCACGCACTCCTGCGTGCGCCGCGGCGTGGCTGTTGTCGTTTGCTGATCCAGGAGTCGCCGATGTCCGTTGCATCCTCCCGTCCCCCCGATACCGCCCGCATGCCGCATCTGCAGCAGCTCGCGCGCCGCGCTGACCGTCGACTGCTGATCGGCAGCGCGGCGTTGGCTGTGGCTGGCCTGGTGCTGGCCCTGCGTGGGCCCCACGTACCGGGCGCTGCGTTGGCCGCGGCCGCCGTACTGCCCGCCCTCTGGCTGGCCGGTCCACAGGCGGGCCGGGCCGTCGCCCGCAATGGCCTGGCATTGCTGTTGTCGCTGCAGCTGGCCTTGTTGTGCGCGATCGTCAGCCTGTCACCGGCATTGCCGATTGCGCTGTTGCTGGGCGTGCTGCTCAGCCACCGCGATCGCCTGCCGGTATGGCTGGCCGGTGGTGTTGGCACCCTCGCCCTGCTGGTACCGCTGCTGCACGGCGCAGCCGTGGGACCGACGTTGCTGCAGGCGGGCCTGTTCGCCAGCCTGACCGTGTTCCTCGGCCAGGTCGCGCTGCGCCTGCGCCAGCAGACCGAGGCGCTTGGCCACGGCCCACGCCGCCTGGCGGCACTGGCGCGCGATATCGCGACGGGCACCGATCTGAGCGCACATGCGGATACCGCGGCCTATGCACCCGGTTCGCTGGCCCATGCACTGGCCGATACCGCCCGCCACGTACAGGCGCAGCGTGGGCGCGAGGCTGACGCGCATGCCGAGAATGCGCAGATCCGCCAGGCGCTCGACGCCTCGCGCACCGCGATGATGATTGCCGACAACGACCACGTGATCCGTTACGTGAACCGCTCGGTGGTGGCCCTGCTGCGCAACCAGCAGGCAACACTGCGCCAGGCCTTCCCCGACTCCGACGCCGAGCGCCTGGTCGGCAGCAGCATCCACCGCTTCCACGCCAACCCGGACCGCATCCGCGCGATCCTCAATGGCCTGCAGGTCACGCACAACGGCAAGGTGCAGATCGGCCCGGTGCACTTCGCGCAGGTGGTCACCCCGGTGTTCGATGCGCAGGGCGCGCGCCTGGGCTTCGCCGTGGAATGGCATGACCGCACCCATGAACTCGCGCTGGAAAACGCCGTGGCCGGCATCGTCGCTGCGGCAGCGGCCGGTGATCTCGACCAGCGCCTGCAGGCCACTGAAGGTGCCAGTTTCCTCGATGGGCTGACCGGTGGCATCAACCAGCTGCTCGATACGCTCGGCAGCACCGTCAACGAAGTGCGGCAGATGCTCTCGGCACTGGCCAATGGCGATCTGGACCGGCGCATGCACGGCGAGTATCACGGCGCTTTCGCTGCCATCCAGCGCGATGCGAATGCCACGGCCGGTCAGTTGGCACGCATGGTCGGTCGCATCCAGGAATGTGCGGCGTCGATCAGTACCGCCGCCAGCGAGATTGCCGCCGGCAACGGCGCGTTGTCCGAGCGCAGCGAGCGCCAGGCCGCGCACCTGCAGGAGACCGCAGCATCGATGGAGGAACTCACCGCCACCGTGCGCCAGAACGCCGCCCATGCGCGTGAGGCCAGTGCGTTGGCAGCTTCCACGCAGAGCGCTGCCAGTGACGGCAACACGGCCATGCAGCGGGTGGTGAATACCATGCAGGCCATCGAAGGTGCTTCGAAGCGGATCGGCGACATCACCGGCGTCATCGACGGCATTGCCTTCCAGACCAATATCCTGGCGTTGAACGCAGCCGTGGAGGCGGCACGCGCCGGCGAACAGGGCCGAGGCTTCGCGGTCGTGGCCAGCGAGGTGCGGGTACTGGCGCAGCGCTCTGCGGCGGCGGCCCAGGAGATCAAGAAGCTGATCGACGAAGCCGGCCGCCAGGTGGGTGAGGGTGCCCAGCTGGTAGCTGACGCCGGCCAACGCATGCAGGGCATTGTTGGCGGCGTGGAGGATGTCAGCCACCTGATGCGCGAGATTTCCGCGGCGTCGCAGGAGCAGTCGATCGGCATTGAGCAGATCAACCAGACCGTAGTGCAGATGGATCAGGCCACACAGCAGAATGCCGCGCTGGTGGAGGAAGCCACCGCGGCCGCACGCGAGCTGCAATCGCAGGCGGGTACGCTTACCGAGGCGGTGTCGGTGTTCCGCCAGCAGGAACCGCACGAGGTCTCGCAGGCCGCCCGATCCGGGCCTTCAGTTCGATCCTGATCAAGACGGCGCCCGCAGGGCGCCGTCTTTTTGTTGCGTAGGCCTTGCTGCCAGTAGCTGCCAACCTTGGTTGGCGCCGTGGTTCCTCACGAAGGGCATCCACGCATGGCGTGGATCTACTGGTAGTGCCGGCCGCTGGCCGGCAATCACAGCCACGCGCACTGTCTGGCCTGCTGCCGGGGTTGGCACCGCTCTTTGCAGGGACAGCCCATCCACGCACGGCGTGGATCTACTGTGGGTCCGGCTGCACTCGGTAGACGCCAACCTTGATTGGCGCTGTGGCTGCCCGCGGAGAATATCCTCGCATAGCGTGGATCTACCGGCCGCTGTGCAGCCACGGCAGTGCCGGCCAGCGGCCGGCACTACCCGCATTTCGCGCGCACAAAGAAAAACCCCGCTGCGTAAGCAGCGGGGTTTTGGGTGTAAACCCTGGCGATGACCTACTCTCGCATGGCTTGAGCCACACTACCATCGGCGCAGCTGCGTTTCACTTCCGAGTTCGGGATGGGATCGGGTGGTTCCACAGCGCTAATTTCACCAGGGAGGCGGTT